>NZ_JAVXCI010000010.1:0-48483 GCF_036659555.1 Acinetobacter sp. | reverse complement strand
AACAAAACGAGCTCCAAAAATTCGATTTAAAAACGGTAAGACTCCGCCGTGAATAATCCAAGAGGTTAAGAGATTTACGGCGAAACCCCTTAACTGATCAGCATTACACATTGTGCGGTTTTTTTATTCTTCCGGCAGGCCTATTTTTAATAAGCGTGCCTAATGATAAAAGTAAGAAACCGGCGCCTAAGCGCCGGTTTTTTTATGGAAATGGCATAGCACTAGCCGGTCAGGTCTTGAGCCATTTGTCCGCTTTGGCCTGATCTGCCACTTTAAGCTCGGCAACCGCCAGCGCCGTTTCAGCGCCCTGCACTGCAAACTGCATCAGCTCATCACGGCGGAAGGCATGCACAGTATATTCGCCAGCCCGTTTCGCATATTGCGCCAGCAGCTTTTCAGAAGCTTTTAAGCCGTCTATCGCAATAATCACGTCATTGGCGGAAAGTCCAGCCTGCGCCGCTGCGCCGTCACGGCGGGCTGACTGCACCAGCACGCCTTCCGGCTTGTCCGCCGCTTTTAAGCCAAACGGCAGCGTTTTGTCGTGCTGCAAGGCATAGCTCAGGCCAAACTCCGGCAGCAGCTGGTCCAAAGGCAATTCATCGGTGGTATTAATCAGGTGATTAATCTGTTCAACCCAGCTGTCGCCGGTGAGTTCCTGGCACAGCTCAAAGACCGTGCGCTCATGCACTTGAATGCCGTTCTGCGCATTTTCATACAGCTTACGTATTAAAACGTCCAGACTGGAACCGCGCAGGCGCAAGCCTAAATCCAGACAGAGCGCCACCAGGCAGCCTTTATTGTAGTAGCTGGTGCCAGCATTATTGGAATTTTCATCCTGACGGTAGAATTTTACCCACGCGTCAAAGCTGGATTCAGATACCGGCTGGATAAAGCGGCCCGGATTCTGCAAATAGCGGTCAATCTGGGTTTTCAGCAGGACCAGATAAGACTCCTGACTAATCACGCCGCTGCGCAGCAGCATCAAATCATCATAATACGAAGTGAAGCCTTCAAAAATCCACAGCAGAGAGGTATAGCCCTCCCGGTTCAGGTCATAGTTGACGAAATTTTCCGGACGGATGAATTTCACCAGCCATGCGTGGAAATATTCATGGCTGCACAGGCCCAGAAAGCGCTGATAGTCTTTCGACGGCTCTGCAGGCTCATCCGCTTTCGGCAAGTCTTCGCGCGGGGTAATCAGGCTGGTGCTGTTCGCATGCTCCAGGCCGCCATAGCTGCTGCCCGTCGCCATAGTCATAAAGCTGTAGTCTTTAAATGGCGCTGAACCGAACATGGCAATGCCGGCGCCGCAGATTTTTTCAAGGTCCTGCTGCATGCGCTGCGCATTCATGGCGTGCTTGCCGGAAATAGCAAACTCATGCGCAATGCCGCCGGCCTCAAAGCTGAAGCGGCTCTGCTCCGCCAGTTCAAACGGCGAATCAATCAGCTGGGCATAATTATCCGCATATAAGGTATAGCGCCCTTTCACCAGGCTTTTAGACTTCAGGCCCGTGGCCAGCTGAAAATGCTTCAATTCATCCGGCAGGAATACCTCAACCTCAATGGCCTTGTCCTGCTGCCCGTCCAAGCCGAGGCATGCGCAGGCCGGATTGACATAGAGGCGCGACTGATCCGCATAGGCGCCGCGCACCGACAGATCATAGGCGTACACATCATATTCAACGGTAATCAGCTCATGATCGGTATTGAACAGGCGCCATTTATTCTTTTCAAATTTCTGAATTTTCAGCAGCCGCCCATCTTCATCATAAGCGCGCACAGATTCAATATGCTTGGAAAATTCACGGATTAAATAGCTGCCCGGAATCCAGGAAGGCAGGGAAAGCACCTGAGTCGGATCTGCTAAAAAGCGCGCGGTGACATGAATAAGGTGCTGACGGTAATCGTCAAATTCGATTTGATAATGCAGCATAATGGGCAATACAAAATAAAAAAAGCTAACTTGGCCCTAAGCTTAACATTTTTTGCTGCAGTGATGCGCAACTGCGCCAATTGTCTGCAATTAGCACTAGTCAGCAGAAAGAAAAAGGCATAGCATTCCTGCAATTTTTTGTATTTGTGGGCTCAGGGATGAGCCTTAAGGAACTTCATTGAAACGCGTGATCTACTTTATCGTGGCGCTGTGCGCTTTATGCTCCACGATAGCCAATGCTGCCCTGCTCAACATTAACCCTGCAACCGTAGAAGCCGAGGCTTGGACCATCCTTGACCCGCAGTCAGGCCAGGTGGTTGCCGAACACAACAGCCATGTTCAGCGCGCTCCCGCATCGTTAACCAAAATGATGGTGGCCTATGTTGCGCTGAAAGAAATTCAGGCCGGCCGCCTGAATAAAAATGAAATGCTGACGGCAACCCCTGTGGTGAATACGGTGCAGTGGGATGAATCGCAGATGCGCCTGAAAGAAGGCGAACAGATTACGGTAGACCACCTTCTGGCTGGCCTGGTTGTCATGTCCGCCAATGACGCCGCGGTCACGCTGGCAGAGAAGATCTCCGGCGGCGTTCCTCAATTTGTTCAGCGGATGAATCAAGAAGCCAAAGCGCTGGGCATGAATGACACCCATTTTCAGAACCCGGCCGGCATCACCATGCCGGAACATTATTCTTCGGCCTCTGACTTAGCCCGCTTAGGGCGCGCGCTGGTGCAGGAAACGCCTGAATACCTGACGTATTCCAAACAGACCAGTTTCAGCTACAACAACCGCTTTCACAAAGCGACCAATATCCTGCTGAATCAGGACCCGACGGTCGACGGCATGAAAACCGGCTTTACCAAAGCTGCCGGCTATAATTTAGCGCTCACCGCCAGCCGCCCGACCGGCCTGTACAATCAGCTGGACCGCCGCCTGATTGTTGTGGTGATGGGCACCCAAAGCGCCGCCAAGCGGGCTGAAACTGCGCATAAGCTGCTGAATCTGGCTTATGCCTATACCCGCAATGAAGTGGCCATTAAGGATAAGCAGCTGATTGCCGAGCTGCCGGTCATCAAGTCAACGCTGAAGATGTTCAAGGTTGAAACCAAAAAACCGCAGCTGATTACTACTTCGCTGTATGACCCTGCATTAACCATTGATATGAACACCTTTGACCAGCCGCATCAGCGCATTATGCTGGATATGGGCAATGGCATCGTGCAGAGCATTGAGCCGCTGCAGCAGACGCAGACCCGCATGAATCTTGAAATCAACGAAAAGCTGCTGACTGCGCCCTTAGCGCAAGTTATGAAGCTGGCCACCATCAATGTGTATCAAAACAATCAGCTGATCAACAGCATTGATATTGAAGATGAAGTCAAGATTGAAGAAGCCAATGTATTTGAACGCTTCCTGTTCTGGGTCAAAAGCCTGTTCGGCATTCTTTCCGCTGACGCCAATACCGTAAAAACTTACCCGCTGCAGCCGTGACGGTATTATGCGCGCTGCAGAACAATGCATGCAGCTGCTGAAAAGGAAGATGGCTGAAATACGCCATCTTCCTTTTTAGCGCAAAAATACAGCTGCGGGCGGACAGTTCAAGATTTTTTAAGCAAAAAAAGCGCGCCCAAAATAAAATTGCATTGAAATTTTCAGATTCACCCTTATTAATGAAAAAACCAGCATATAAATGCTGAAACTGCTTTTTTTCGTAAATTCGGTCTACAAAAAAGCAATTTCACTTTATGATGTACCCTTAAAAAATTGAATGGATCAATAACATGACTGCTATTGCAAATAACCTTGTGGTTTCTTTCCACTACACATTGACCAATGCTGAAGGTGAAACGCTTGACCAATCTCAAGGTGAACCACTTGCCTATTTGCACGGTGCAGGCAACATCATTCCTGGCTTGGAAAAAGCATTAGAAGGCAAAACTGTAGGCGAAAAATTCACAGTAAACGTTCCTGCTGCTGAAGGCTACGGCGAATACAACCCTGACCTGGTGCAGGAAGTTCCTGCGCAAATGTTCCAAGGCGTTGACAACATTCAAGCTGGCATGCAGTTCCAAGCGCAGACTGATGACGGCGTTCAAATTGTTACTGTTAAAGCAGTTGAAGGCGACAACATTGTCGTTGACGCTAACTTCCCGCTTGCAGGCCAAGACCTGACTTTTGAAGTTGAAATCATCGAAATCCGCGATGCTTCTCAAGAAGAGCTGGATCACGGCCATGTGCACGGCGCTGGCGGTCATCACCACTAAGACCCAAACGGTCTGAACAAAAGGCAAAGCCAGCGGCTTTGCCTTTTTTAATGCCTGCATGTTTAATACGCCCAGCTGCGCATGCGGTTAAATCGGCATAAAAAAAGCAGAGCGGATGCTCTGCTTTTCAGCTGAAAATTTACGCTGCAGCTTATCTGCGCTGATTGTAAATCTGCTGCGCCGCCGGCAGGTTTTTGCGCATCGCTTCAATGCGCTGGCCATTGGACGGGTGAGTCGACAGGAAGGATGAACCGCCTGCGCCTTCAAGCTTGTTCATTTTTTCCCACAGCGTAATGGCTGCCTGCGGATTATAGCCGGCTTTCGCCATCAGCAGCAGGCCGCCCTGGTCAGCGCGGCTTTCCAGGCTGCGTGAATACGGCAAGCCAATGCCAATCTGGCTGCCCAGCTGCGCCGCTGCAGTGCCAAACTGGCCAACGCTATCGCCGGCTGCGCTCAGGCCAATATTCAGCGCCAAATCAGTCAGCGCCTGAGCGCCGATTTTCTGCTTAGAATGCTCTTCCAAAGCATGCACCATTTCATGGCCCATAATCGCTGCAATTTCAGCATCGGTTAAATTCAGGCGCTCAACAATGCCGGTATACACCACAACTTTACCGCCCGGCGCAACAAAAGCATTCAGCTCGCTGGACTTCATGACCGCCAATTGCCATTGGAATGCCTGGCCAGTCTGGTTCATTTGATCTGCATAAGGCTTTAAGCGCATAAAGACATTGTTGACGCGCTTATAGGTGCTGGATGACATATCCAGCTGATTCTTGGATCTCGCATCCGCTACCATTTTCGTATAGTTCTGCGCTGCTGATGCATTTAAAGTTGCAGTATCCGCCCCGGCCATCTCGGCAACAGTTGTACAGCCGGAAAGCGCCACAGTGCCGGCAGTGCATAAGCTCATCAAAATATTTTTATTCATTATTCAGGACTCCAAAACCTGTACGGAAGCAATATGAAATTATCCGCAATTATATTCTTTAGATTTGAAGGGGAAACGGAGATAAAGCGCATTATCATAGGAATTATGTAAAGATATTTATGCTAAGAACTGAATATACAGCCAGTAGGCCAAACAGCCGCCATTTAAAACCAGATAAAACCGGCACAAAGGCTCAATCCGGGCTTCCAGCACTTCATCTTTGCGCTTAAAAAACAGATAGGCGTTCTGGATCAGAATCAGCGGCACCAGAATGCAGGCAATAATCACGGACAGCCCGATCAGCGCATTGTAAATAATCGCGGGGTCTTGCGTTTGCGCGCGGATGATCATCATCGCAATCGTCGGCGCGCCGCCCATGGCAAACAGCAAGGAATAAAAGATGGTTCCGGAAATATTTTTCTGCATCCTGCATAGCCTGAAATATGACTAGGCTTGCATTTTAGCAACTCCGCCCAATCTGTACAGCAGGCAGTCCTGCAACTTTAGTCTTGACCCATCCAGCCCGCTGATTTTTTGCATCAAGCAGCCGTAAAAAAGCCCCGCACGGGCGGGGCTTTTGATCATCTCAGTTCAAGCGGAGATTAAGCCTGGAACGGATGGCGCAAGATCATGGTTTCTTCACGGTCTGGACCGGTAGAAATAATGTCGATTGGGCATTCAATCAGCTGTTCAATGCGCTTGATGTAGTCAATCGCATTTTGCGGCAGCTGATCAAGGCTTTTCGCGCCGAAAGTCGACTCAGACCAGCCCGGCATTGTTTCGTAGATTGGCTTTAAAGTTTCAAATGCCAGCGCATCTGAAGAACCGACACAGCCGGAATCCGCAGCTTCGTAGCCTACACAGATTTTCACTTCTTCCAAGCCGTCAAGAACGTCAAGCTTAGTCAAGCAAATGCCTGAAAGCGAGTTCACATCTACAGAACGGCGCAGGATTTCAGCATCGAACCAGCCGCAGCGGCGCTGACGGCCAGTAGATGCGCCGAACTCAGAACCTTTGGTGCCGAGGTGCTTGCCAATGGCATCGCCCACGTCATTGGCTGCGTCATAGACCAGCTCAGTCGGGAACGGGCCAGCGCCTACACGCGTTGTATAGGCTTTGGTAATGCCCAAGACATAGTCAAGGTGCAATGGGCCAAGGCCTGAACCTGAGCTTACGCCGCCAGCAGTCGTGTTTGAAGAAGTCACATACGGATATGTGCCGTGGTCTACGTCAAGAAGTGAACCTTGCGCGCCTTCAAACATGATGTTGTCGCCGTTTTTACGGTAGTTATGCAGTTCAGTTGTTACATCCACAACCAGCGGAGCGACAACTTCGCGCCATTGGTCACACAGCGCAATCACATCTTCCAGATTAACCGCTTCTACGCCGTAGAATTGAGTCAGCTGGAAGTTATGGTATTCAAGAAGCTCAGTCAGCTGAGCTTTCAAATGCTCGCCGCCGCGCACCAAGTCCGCAACACGGATTGCGCGGCGCGCGACTTTGTCTTCATACGCAGGGCCAATGCCGCGGCCTGTGGTGCCGATTTTTGCATTGCCGCGCTTTTTCTCACGCGCCTGATCCAGTGCAATATGATTCGGAAGAATCAGCGGGCAGTTTGGAGAAATGCGCAAACGCGCTTTAACCGGCACGCCTTCTTTTTCAAGAATGTCCATTTCTTCGATTAAAGCAGCAGGTGAAAGCACAACACCGTTACCAATTAAGCACAGTACGTTTTCACGTAAAATACCTGATGGAATGAGGTGCAATACAGTTTTCTTACCGCCAACTACAAGTGTGTGACCCGCGTTATGCCCGCCTTGATAACGGACAACCGCAGCCGCCTGATCTGTGAGCAGGTCGACGATCTTGCCTTTGCCTTCGTCGCCCCATTGGGTACCCAGTACCACAACATTCTTGCCCATAAATAGCCTCATTACATCATGCTGTTAAAATTGAAAGCGGAACTGAATGACATGAACATTCAGCTCTGCAATTAAACTGTTTCGACTGTCCACTCGCCGGCAGCAAGAACCAATTGGTGCGTTGCATTCGGCACAGAGCTTAAATCATCATTACCTAATAACTGGATCACGCTTGAGCCTTGCGCACGCACGGCAGCAATGGCTTGAAGCAATGCCTTATCTGCGCCCTTCGGCGCAACAACGGTTTCAATCTGCTTGAACTGGCCTGCGCACAGCGCGTACAAGTCGCAGGAAAAGCCCGTTGCCGGACGCGCGCGTCCAAAGTGCTCGCCAATGCCGTCATAGCGCCCGCCTTGAGCCAATGGCGCTGCGCGGTTTGGCGCATATACCGCATACATTAAGCCGGTATGATAGTGATATGAACGCAGCTCCACCACATCAATGCCGATATGCAGCTCCGGCCAGCGCGCCTGAATTTCTGCCTGCGTCTTTTTCACGGCATCAAAAGCGTGCTTGAACTCTGCGTCTGCAATAATTTCTGCGCTTAAATTCGCCTGAAGCGCATCCAGATCGCTGGCATAGCGGCCCAGCGTATAGAAATCTGCGCCGAACTTTAATTCTTGCGTAAATTCAGCCAGTTCCGGCAAAGCTTTGCGCTGATACAAATCTGAAAGCTGGCGTTCCGCCGCTTTGGATAAATCCGCCTGCTTCACCAGGCTGCGGAACAGCCCGACATGGCCCAAATCCAGATGGATGCCGTCAGCCAAGCCGGCGTTTTGAATCAGGCTGAGCATGACGTCAACCATTTCAACGTCTGCATCAATGCTGTCTGAACCGAACAGCTCCGCGCCCAGCTGCAGCGGCGCGCGCGTAGTATTAAAGCCCTGCGGCTTAGTATGCAAAACTGTGCCGGCATAGCAGTAGCGCGCCACGCCTTCGACCGGATGCACATGCGCATCAATGCGTGCCACTTGCGGCGTCATATCAGCGCGCACGCCAAGCAGACGGCCAGAAAGCTGGTCAATGACTTTAAAAGTGGCTAAGTCTAAATCTTGATTCGATTCTGAAAGAGAAGAAAGAGATTCAATGTATTCGATAAATGGCGTGTACACCAGCTGATAGCCCCGGGATGCGAGGAAATCCAATGCTTCACGGCGCAAAGCTTCAATGACTTGCGCCTGTTCTGGTAATACATCAGCTACACCATCAGGTAATAACCATGTCTCTGAAATGGGCATGTTGTAAGCCTAAATACTGGTCAGCGCGGAAATAATCCGCATAAAAAAATCGGGAGCACACCCGATTTCTCCTAGTGTAGCACGTTCGTTTTGGCCATGCACCCGCCAATTCAGGAAAATTATGATTTATCGGCTCAAATCCGCCCCGCAGCGCCCGGGCTGCGCTGCACCGGCATAAACTGCTGAAAAAATCATGCAAAATCAGCACTTCGCGGCTTCCAGCAAATCAGCGCCAGCGGTTCCGCTGCGCCTTGGCTTGCGGTGCTTTTTTTATTCAATAAAAAATTGCTTCCGGAAAAAATTACCCTATAATTCTTGTCATTCAAGCCCAATAAACAATCAAATCCAACAAATATATTTACTGATTTTCAAGCCTTAATGTTACAGGGGAAAGCTATGGAACTGCACAGCAACTTATACTACAGGCACGCCGATGCTGAAGTCATGGCGAAGCTTGGCCGCCTATTTGAAACGCATCGAGGCGATGCGGATAAATTCATTGCGCTCGCCAGCGAAATCAATCCGCAGCATGGCGCCGAACTGGCCGCTGAAATTATAGACAGCGTGGACAGTCTTGAATACGACCTTGGGCCGGAACTTTTATACCCAGTCGAAGGCTATTCAGTTGCGCATTTTGTGCACGGCTCAGCCGGCGATGAATTTATGGAAGCCATCCTGTTCTTCATTAAAGCGCTGGTTCCGGACATTCATGCGCAGGCCTGGGGCTGCGGCGATGACGACCCGTGGGAATTCTGGTTTAAGTTTGAAGGCGATGAGCTGATCCGCGAAGATGATGAACCGCTGAATGACCCGGAAGAAGACGAAGAAATCAAAGCCAATGTTTACGCATGGTGGCATGCCGATATGCCGGAAAAAATCAAGGAAGGCTTTTTAAACCGGAACGACTGAATTCCGCCTGAGGGGGGAACTCTCCCCTCAAACCAGCGCCGCTCTACCGCACTCTTCCAGCCCCCTTAAAGCAGCGGCAGCGCTGTCGTCTGCTTGATCTTCTGCAGGGGAATTTCGGTTTTGACATTTTGAATGCTAGAGATTTTATTCAAGCGCTGAATCTGAAATTTCCGGTAGGCATCCAGATCCGCCACCATAATGCGCAGGAAAAAATCACAGTCGCCCGCCATCAGCTGGCACTCCACCACTTCATCCATGGACTGAATGGCCTCGACAAAAGCGTTTACGGTTTTTGCATCCTGCCCTTTCAGCCAGATCCGCGCAAAAACCGTCAAGCCTAAATTCACTTTCTGCGGATTCAGCAGCGCCACATATTTTTCAATAATGCCGTCATCCTCCAGCTGCTTGACGCGGCGCAGGCACGGCGATGGCGACAGTCCGACTATTTGCGCCAGCTCCACATTCTGCAGCTTGCCGTTGCGCTGCAGCGCCTGAAGTATTCTTTTATCAATTTGATCCATGCTTAACCTCAGCATCAACTGCCGCTTTTTATTCAGTTAGCGCAATTTTATGCTAAAAACACGGTTTTAAAAATAAAATTAGGCGCCCCATGCCAAAGCCGGCGCCCTAAAATCAATGCTTCAGTTTTTTTGATTGGGCAAAACCTCATGCTGACGTTCCGAACCGCCTCAGCGGATTTAACAGCATCGGATAAATTTTCAGAATTCAAGCGCGGCCTGAAAATATCCATTCCGCTGCTGCTGGCGATTATCCCCTTTGCCTTGGTGCTTGGTGCGCAAGCCGCGCAAAAAGGCTTTTCAGCGCTTGAAGTGCCGCTGCTGACCGGGCTAAATTTCGCCGGCGGCTCTGAATTTGCCATTTTAGAGGTCTGGACCAATCCGCCTAATATCATCATGCTGATATTCATTACTTTTTTAGTCAACAGCCGGCATTTGCTGATGGGCGCCAGCCTGGCGCCTTATCTGCGCCACTTGCCCAATAAAACCGCTTTTTCCGCGCTGTTTTTCATGTGCGATGAAAGCTGGGCGCTGGGCTTGGCCGATGCGCAAAAGAAGCAAAGCTTTCTGGGCCAGCAGCGCGCCTTCAGCATGATGTTTTATGCCGGCTTATGCTTCGCTTTATATGTGATGTGGGTCGGATTTACCGCTTTAGGCGCGGTGATTGGCCCGGTATTGGGCGACATTAACCGTTTCGGCTTTGACATGGCTTTTCCGGCAGTATTTTTAGTGCTGCTGCGCGGCATGTGGAAAGGCCTGCGGGCGGCGCGCCCGTGGCTGGTCAGCTTAGCCGCGGCGGCTTTGGCTTATCTGTACCTGCCTGCCGGCTGGCATGTGCCTATAGGCGCAGTCTGCGGCATTGCTTCCGCGCTGCTTTTAACCGGAGATGACGCATGATTCATTCCGCCACGCTGAGCGCCATCCTGTTTATTGCAGCCACGACTTACCTGACCCGCATCCTAGGCTATGTCCTGCTGAAAAATAAAACCCTGAGCGCTAAGCAGCGCCAGATTTTAGAAGTGGTTCCCGGCTGCGTGCTGATCTCAGTGATCGCGCCTTATTTTGTCAGGAACAATCCGGCTGACCTGATCGCTATTGCCGTTGCCCTGCTGGCAGCCTCGCGCTTTTCCCTGCTGCCGACGGTTGCCGTCAGCATGGCCTCGGCAGCCGTGTTAAGGCTGGCTCTGGCCTAATCGATAAGAAAGCCCCTTTGCAGATCATGCAAAGGGGCTTTTAACACTTTTATTTTCAAAAAAATTTCAGATTGAATCAGTCTTTAGGGCTGACCACTTTTGCCAGCAAAGTCACCAGCTCCGCATTCTGCAGCTCCACCTGCTGCAGCTTATGCGAGGTCTGATCCAGCGCTTCCTGCTGCACATGCATTTTTTTGGCCAAGTCCTGCATGATTTCCAGCGTTTTTCTCAGGTTCTCTTCCAGATGAACAATTTTTTCTTCCAGATGAAAGTTCGCTGCAACTTCCGCATTATCTTCCTGATTCTTGAACTGCAGCCAGATCAGGAAAATAACCGCCAGCGACAGTAAAAAAATAAATCCCCATAATAAAATCATCAGCGCTACTCTTTATAGATTTAATCAGGCTTATCTTAACCAAAATCCGCGTCAATATTCTGAGAAAAAACAGCAATTCACTCTTTTTGCGATCAAAAGCAGCCTGCCCAGTACGCATGGCCCCTTTAAGCCAGCCTCCCGCATGCTTTTTCAGCGCGCGCCGGCAAAAATAAAGCGCCTGACGGCGCTCTATGCGGCTCATGATGCAAATGATTCACATAAATCCAGCAGCCGGTTTGCATAGCCCCATTCATTGTCATACCAGGCAAATACTTTGGCCTGGCGCCCAACCGCCATGGTCTGGCTCAAATCCACAATCAGCGAATAAGGCGAATGATTGAAATCGCTGGACACCAGCGGCTCATCGGTCACAGCCATAATTGAGGCATAATCCTGTTCGGCGGATTTCACCAGCACTTCATTCATTTTATGCACCGTAACGGGCGATTGCGAAATAAAGGTCAGATCTATCGCCGCCACATTAATGGTCGGCACCCGGATTGAAAAGCCGTCAATGCGGTTTTCCATTTTCGGCATCACCTGCTTCAGCGCGCCCAGCGCGGACGATGTGGTCGGAATAATGTTCTGCCCGGACGCGCGCGCGCGGCGCAGATCACGGTGCGCATGGTCCAGCACGGACTGGTCTGCCGTCACTGCGTGAATTTCCGTCATCATGGCGGATTCTATACCGAAGGCGTCATCAATGATTTTCACCAGCGGCACCAAAGCCTGCGTGGTGCAGGACACGCTGGAAATAATCTGATCGGCAGCTTTCACATCATGATGGTTGACGCCATACACAATGGCCGCATCTACGCTGTCAAAAGGCGCCGCCCCGATAATCACCCGCTTGGCGCCAGCTGCAATATGCTGTGTCGCCGCTTCGCGCGAGCGGAACAGCCCGGTGCATTCCAAAACCACATCAATATTCAGCCCGCGCCACGGCAGCTGCGCCGGCTGGGCTTCGCACAGGATCTGCACCCGCAAAGCCGATGCGCCCGCCCGGATGCTTAAATACTGCCGGCCCGCTTCGGCT
This sequence comes from Acinetobacter sp., assembly GCF_036659555.1. GTDB lineage: Bacteria > Pseudomonadota > Gammaproteobacteria > Pseudomonadales > Moraxellaceae > Acinetobacter. The sequence goes on along the minus strand of NZ_JAVXCI010000010.1, from coordinate 36,162 downwards.
TCTATGGCCGCCGCGCCATGAAAGCGCCCGTGGGTTGAATCGTATTTGAACAGATGCAGCAGCGTTTCCGCATCCGCAATATCATTGATGGCGGCAATTTCAAAATGGAATTGTTGAGGATTTTCAAACCACGCGCGCAGAACGTTGCGCCCAATTCGGCCAAATCCATTAATTGCCACTCGCTGCATGACTTATCCTTCATTTTGGAACAATTACAAAGCGCCTATATGTTAATGGATTTCCTGCGCAAACCGTTATCATTTATTCAATTAAGGCTTATTCAGCCTGGCTGTATTTCCCGCCCTGCAGCCCGCTTTGCGCAAAATATCCAGCCGCTGCAATGCAAGCTCTTGAATTTTATTGGCCTGGACAGCCCTGCTGCGCGCAGCCTGAAGAAAACGGCCGGCGCCGCGGATGCCCAGCCGCCAGCGCAAAAATCCGCACAGCTCAGCCGGAATTGCCGCCAGTTTCAATTGATTTGTCCGCTTTTTTCAGCGCAATAGCCGGATTTTTTGAATTGCGCAAAAAGCAGCATAGTTCATTGAAAAACATTGGTCGATACGGCTTTTTCCGTTATAATTTGGCGTTTTAAAAATTTTAAGCCAGTCTCTCAAGCCAGCCTGATAAAAAGCCAGCCCTGCCTGAGAAACTATAAGCCAAACCGGAAATTAAGGAGTGACTTGGTTGTGAGTACTCGTATTATGACAACTGCTGAAATACGTGAAGCTTTTTTGCGTTACTTTGAATCGCAAGGACATACACGTGTCGCGTCGAGTTCACTTGTACCTGCCAATGACCCTACTCTGCTTTTCACCAATGCAGGGATGAACCAGTTTAAAGACTGCTTCCTTGGATTGGAAAAACGCGATTATGTACGCGCAACAACATCACAAAAATGCGTGCGCGCGGGCGGAAAGCACAACGACTTGGACAATGTCGGCTATACAGCGCGCCACCATACTTTTTTTGAAATGCTGGGCAACTTCTCGTTTGGCGACTACTTTAAGCGCGACGCCATCAAATTCGCCTGGGAATTTTTAACCGGCGATGAATGGCTGGCGCTGCCGAAAGACAAATTATACGCCACCGTTTACCACACCGATGACGAAGCGTTTGAAATCTGGAACAAGGAAATTGGCCTGGACGCCAGCCGCATTATCCGCATTGGCGACAATAAAGGCGGAAAATACGCATCAGACAACTTCTGGGCAATGGGCGATACCGGCCCTTGCGGCCCATGTTCTGAAATTTTCTTTGACCATGGCGACCACATCTGGGGCGGCCTGCCGGGCACACCTGAAGAAGACGGCGACCGCTTCATTGAAATCTGGAACAACGTATTCATGCAGTTCAACCGCACTGCGGACGGCGTGCTGCATAACCTCCCGGCCCCGTCTGTTGATACCGGCATGGGCTTAGAGCGCATTTCAGCAGTTCTGCAGCACGTCAATTCAAACTACGAAATTGACCTGTTCGAGCACCTATTGAAATCCGCCGCTGAAATTATCGGCGTAGACATGAACCAAGCCGAAGCGGATGCCCAGGCGAAAGGCGCAACTGCTGACTACCCTGCATCGCTGAAAGTTGTCGCTGACCATGCGCGCTCATGCTGCTTCCTGATTGCGGACGGCGTGAACCCGTCAAATGAAGGCCGCGGCTATGTGCTGCGCCGCATCATCCGCCGCGCAGTGCGCCACGGCAACAAATTGGGCGCAACCGGCTCATTCTTCCATAAAATGCTGCAGCCGCTGATTGCCGTGATGGGCGCTGCCTATCCTGAGCTTGAAGCCAATAAAGCGCGCATTGAAGCGCAGCTGCTGAAAGAAGAAGAACAGTTCGCTAAAACTTTAGAGCAGGGCTTGAAGCTGCTTGAAGGCGAATTGGCAAACTTGAAAGGTTCTGTGATTGCGGGCGAAACAGTATTCAAGCTGTATGACACTTACGGCTTCCCGACCGATTTAACCGCTGACATTGCCCGCGAACGCGATTTAACCATTGACGAAGCCGGCTTTGAAATTGAAATGGCTGCGCAGCGCCAGCGCGCGCGCGATGCAGGCAAATTCGCCGTTGACTACAACAGCATTGTGAAAGTTGAAGGTGAAACCCAATTTGACGGCTATGACGCAACTCAAGGCCAAGGTCAAATTATTGCCCTGTATAAAGACGGCGAACAGGTGGATGAAGTTGTTGAGGGCGATGAAGCGCTGATCGTGCTGAACCAGACGCCTTTCTATGCGGAAAGCGGCGGCCAAGTCGGCGACACCGGTATTCTCAAAAATGAGACCGGCATCTTTGAAGTTCAGGACACTAAAAAGTCCGGTGGCGCATTCGTGCATCAGGGCATTGTGACCGTGGGCAGCCTGAAAGCATCGCAAAGCGTAGAAGCGGCTGTGGAAGCGGATCTGCGCGCAGCCACTGCGCGCAACCACTCTGCGACTCACCTGCTGCACGCTGCGCTGCGCCAAGTTTTAGGCGCGCATGTACAGCAGAAAGGTTCACTGGTTGCCAGCGAGCTGCTGCGTTTTGACTTTGCCAATGACCAGCCGGTGACATTTGCACAGCTGCAGGAAATTGAACGCATTGTTAACCGTGAAGTAATTGCCAATACGGCCGTATCTACCGAACTGCTGGACATTGACGCTGCCAAAGAAAAAGGCGCGATGATGCTGTTCGGCGAAAAATACGGCGATGAAGTCCGCGTCCTGTCTATGGGTTCAGTTATTGAAGAGCAAAACTTCTCGATTGAGCTGTGCGGCGGTATTCACGTTAAGCTCACAGGCGATATCGGCCTGTTCAAAATCACCTCTGAAGGCGGCGTAGCTGCCGGCGTGCGCCGCATTGAAGCGGTCACAGGCGTGAAAGCAGTTGAAGCTGCGCAAAAAGCCGACCGCGACATTCATGCAATCAACGATTTGCTGAAAGCGCAGAAAGATCAGACTGTGGAAAAAGTTGAAAGCCTGGCGTCTACAGCCTCCAGCCTGCAGAAGCAGATTGAGCAGCTGAACCAGAAGCTTGCCAGCTTCCAGGCGGCTGAACTGCTCAGCCAAGTGCAGACCATTGCCGGCCGCGCGACTTTAATCACCACAGTGCAAAACACAGATGCAAAATCACTGCGCAGCCTGCATGACGGCGTAAAGTCTAAGCTGGAAAATGCCGTGATTGTGATTGCCGCTGTCGATGGCGACAAAGTCAGCTTAATTGCTTCTGTAGCCAAAGAGTTTACAGCTGCAGTCAAAGCCGGCGACATTATCAAGCACTTGGGCCAAGAGCTGGGCGGCAAAGGCGGCGGCAAGCCGGACTTGGCGCAAGGCGGCGCGCCGCTGAACGATAAGCTGGCCCCTGTAATGGCCAGCCTGACGGCTTGGCTGGAACAGAAACAGCAGGGTTAAAATTTAATGCTAAGGCTGAGCCTGCTGATCACTGCTTTAATAAGCCCAATGCTGCATGCCGGGACACATTATCAGTTGACAGTGCCAAGCAGGCCCATGCCTTACTGCGAATTTATGCCGTTTGACTATGTTGACAAAAAGATTGTCGTCACCGAAGTCTACAATCGAATTCACATCAAGCAGCCTGTAAAACTGGAATTCATCCGCAAAGATTCCAAGCCATTAACAGGACTGCAGTTATGGAGTCCAAAGGGCCGGGTTCAAGCAATCCGGCTCTCTGACGCAAAGTATCAATATAAGCTTCCCGCTTTGAAAAAAGGGGAATTTTATGAGCTACGTGGTATATTGAAACCGCCCGCTCAAGGCGGCTTCAAAATATGTGTAAGTGCTTTAAGTCTTTAGACTTATTTACTTGGTAAGGATAGTTATGGCATTAATCGTTCAAAAATATGGCGGCACCTCTATGGGTACTCCCGAGCGCATTTTAAATGTTGCTCGCCGTGTAAAGCGCTGGCATGATCACGGCCACAAAGTTGTGGTTGTCGTATCAGCCATGAGTGGCGAAACCAATCGCCTGCTTGCTTTAGCGAAAGCCATTAGCGCAACCCCGGATCCGCGTGAACTCGACCAGATGGTGTCTACCGGTGAACAGGTAACGATTTCCATGCTGGCGATGGCGCTGAATTCGATTGGCGTTGAAGCTAAATCGCTGACAGGCCGCCAAGTTGGCATTAAAACCGACAGCGCATACACTAAGGCCCGCATTGAATCGATTGATACCGATGTCATGACTGGCCATCTGGATGCAGGCCGCGTTATTGTGGTTGCCGGCTTCCAGGGCTTTGATGATGAAGGCAACACCACCACATTAGGCCGCGGCGGTTCTGACACTTCGGGTGTGGCGCTGGCGGCGGCGCTCAAGGCGGATGAATGCCAGATCTATACAGATGTAGACGGCGTTTACACCACTGACCCGCGCGTTGCGCCTAAAGCCAGAAAAGTTGACCGCATTTCATTTGAAGAAATGCTGGAAATGGCATCACTTGGTTCTAAAGTCCTGCAAATCCGCTCTGTAGAATTTGCCGGCAAATACCAGGTGCCTTTACGCGTATTATCAAGTTTTGATAATGACGATGATGGCGCATTCGACGGAACACTAATCACCACTGAGGCGGAAGACAACATGGAACAACCAATTATCTCAGGCATCGCGTTTAACCGTGACGAAGCAAAATTAACTATTTTAGGCGTTCCTGACGAACCGGGCATCGCCTCTAAAATTCTGTCTCCGATTGGCGCTGCCAATATCGAAGTAGACATGATCATTCAGAATGTTGAAGAAGACGGCACCACTGACTTCACTTTCACAGTAAACCGCGGCGAACTGGCAAAAGCCAAAGCGATTCTGGAAGCCACGGCAAAAGCCATTGGCGCGCGTGAAGTTGCCACCCGCGACGACATTGTGAAAGTTTCAATTGTCGGCGTAGGCATGCGCTCGCACGCAGGTGTTGCCAGCAAAATGTTCACCGCTTTGGCGGAAGAAAGCATCAATATCCTGATGATTTCCACCTCTGAGATCAAAATTTCAGTCATTATTGAAGAAAATTACTTAGAGCTTGCTGTGCGCGCATTGCATACCGCATTTGGCTTAGACCGCGAGCACGGCGAGTCAAGTGTACGCGCGTAACTAAATGTGTCGGAAAATGTCATTGTTAGACAGTTTTTGAAAAACACCATAAAAATGCTGAGCCACTATAGTTTTTTTTATAGTGGCTCTGCTATATTAACCCTGAGGATTTTTGAGGAAATTCAATCAGCGCTGCATCTGCAGCCGTCTGTTATTACTGACATCTGGTAAAATTTCCTTTGCTTTTTCAGGTTATATTTTTATATTTTAGATCAATTGCAGGTTTAGCGTTTTGCAAGGAGATAAACATGCTGATTCTGACTCGACGTGTCGGAGAAACATTGATGATTGGGGACCAAGTCAGCGTGACTGTGCTTGGGGTTAAAGGCAATCAGGTGCGTATTGGCGTAAATGCTCCAAAAGAAGTATCCGTTCACCGTGAAGAAATTTACCAGCGCATTCAGCACGAACGCGCTATGCACGAGCATCTGCAGCATCTTGATCAAGATTACCAGCCTTCTTTTGAAGATGATAATCTCTCACAAAATAACTTTAATCGCTAAGATTAAGTATTTTGCAGAAAATAAAGCGGCTATTCAGCCGCTTTAAATTTTTCCGCATCAGCCGGCTGTCCCGCCGACCATCTGCTCCAGCGCCTTGCGCACCGGCCCAAAACTGCGCCGGTGCTCAGCAATCACGCCATGCTCGGCAATCGCTTCAAAATGCGCCTTAGTTGGGTAGCCTTTGTGCTTGGCAAAGCCGAATTGCGGATGCTGCCGGTCCAGCTCAGCCATTTCACGGTCACGGCTGACTTTCGCCAGAATACTGGCCGCTGAAATTTCTGGGTGAATAGCATCCCCGCCCACTACCGCATCGCAGCTCACGCTCAGCCCTTGCGGAATTTTATTGCCGTCCACCAGCACATGCTCCGGCTGCACGCCCAGCTTCTCTACAGCGCGGCGCATCGCCAGCAGCGAAGCCTGCAGAATATTAAGCTCATCAATTTCCGCAGCTGAAGCTTCCGCAACCGCCCAGGCCAGCGCTTTTTCCTGAATTTCAGCAAACAGCTTTTCACGCTTTTTTTCACTGAGTTTCTTTGAATCGTTCAAGCCCTCAATCGGGTTTTCCGGATCCAGAATAACCGCAGCAGCCACCACAGAACCGACCAAGGGGCCGCGGCCTGCCTCATCTACACCAGCAATTTTCATCATTTCCACCTGTACAGCAGCAAAAAAAACAGGCTGAAGCTGCCAGCCTGCCTTCAATTTTCAAAATGCTTAGCGCACAGCTTCCTGCACGCAGGCATTGATGGTTTTGGACACCACACTGCTGACCAATGCAGCGCGCGCTGCAGGGTCCATTGCCGCCACTGCCAAATCAACCGCTGTTACGCTTTCCGGCGCTTTTTCACTGACGCATCCGCAAATATCGGCTTGAATATTCTGCTTTTGCGTTTGCGTCATGAGCTTGGTCGCAGCCTGCCATGCAGGAATATTATTGATTTCAGTTGTGCATTTTGCATTGATGGCAATTTTAACCGCAGCCGAGCCGAGCTGCTGCGCTGTGGCCTGCGTTCCTGCCGTATTGGCGCCGGTAGATGTGCCGGTTGCCGTACAGGCCGATAGAACCATCGCCAGCGGCGCCATCACAGCAATTAATTTATTCACGTTCTTTCCTCATCTCGCTTGAATTGAATGCGACTATTTTGCGCAAAGTTGAATCCAGAGGAAATACTAAATTCATCAATCCATGCCATTTGCACATTAAAAATACATCTGGAAGCGTTGCAGAATTTCAACGCTATGTTGCTGAATTGCGCTTTTTATCCGGAAACAAATAAAATAACATTTATCAATCTGAACCAGCTCGATATTCAAAATGAAAAACACCACGGGATACTACACACGGACGGCGCAGCTGCTGCATTGGCTCATGGCCATTATTTTTATTGCAGCCTGGCTGATCGGGTTTTACAGCGGCAATTTTTTAAACTATGAAACCGACGGCAGCTTTAAAGGCGATGTCATTACCCTGCACAAGAATATCGCCACGACCATCATCTTTTTAGTGGTGGTCCGGATTTTCTGGCGCTACACTCACCCTGCGCCTGAACTGCCGGACAGCATGTCGCCGATGATGAAAAAGCTGGCGCATCTGGGGCATCTGGGCCTGTATTTTGTGCTGCTGGCCTTGCCGATTACCGGCTGTCTGTTCAGCTGGAGCGCGGGCCATCCTGCGCCTGTGCTGTATTTATTTGATATTCCGAGCCTGGTGCCGGAAGATCCGGATCTGCTGGCCGTTGTTAAACCGCTGCATGTCTATATTTCCTGGGCAGCCGGCCTGCTGCTTGCGGGTCATATTCTGGCAGCCTTGAAGCATCATTTTATTGATAAAGACAATGTTTTAACCAGCATGACTAGACAGGGGAAATAAGGCTGCCAGGTTCAGCGGCCAATGCCTTGCGCTGGGCTGCGCCTGCTTTTTAATATAGTTTTTATTGCAACTGCTTGAAAATAAAAAAGGCAGATAATTTATGCGCTCTTAAGCTTTAGAGCTTGCACTGCCTCATTTTTGCTTTAAAAGTTTAAAAGCCTTTGCGCAGGCAAGGCCCTACTTTGGAAAGACCCAAAGTAGGCAAAAGTCTTTTGTTACCCATACACGGCGTCCTTGCCGTGATGGGTAACATGCGGCATCCATGCCGCACCGCGTATCAGAAGTTTGTTTACTCGACTATGGGACAGCAATACAACCCTGCCGCCTTTCAACTCTTGAAAAATTACCGCAAATCTTAAGCCAGCTTCTCAATCTGAGCTTTCCACTGCTGCTTTTCCGCATCAGAAATAAACGAAGCTTCAAAAGAGTTCACAGCCAGCTGCTTCAGCTCTTCGTTGCTTAAATCCAGTGCTTCGGCAACCGCAATGAAGTTATCATTCATATAGCCGCCAAAGTAGGACGGGTCATCCGAGTTGACTGTAACCTGCACGCCCTGCTGCAGCAGGCGGCGGATATTGTGCTCCGCCATGTCATTCACCACGCACAGCTTCAGGTTGCTGAGCGGGCAAACCGTCAGCGGCATTTTTTCCTCAATCAGGCGCTGCATCAGCTGAGGATCTTCTTCCGAGCGCACCCCATGGTCAATACGGTTCACTTTCAATACATCCAAAGCTTCCCAGACATATTCAGCCGGCCCTTCTTCGCCCGCATGCGCTACCGTCAGGAAACCCAATTCACGCGCTTTGGCAAAAACCCGCTCAAATTTCGACGGCGGATGGCCCAACTCGCTGGAGTCCAAGCCGACAGCAATAATCTGCGCTTTAAACGGCAAAGCCTGCTCTAAAGTTTCAAAAGCAGCTTCTTCGCTCAAATGGCGCAGGAAGCACATGATTAAGCGCGAACTGATGCCCAGCTTCCGCTGCGCGTCGTCACAGGCGCGCTGCAGGCCATTGATCACGGTTGCAAACGCAATACCGCGGTCGGTATGGGTTTGCGGGTCAAAGAACATTTCCGTATGCACGACATAATCCGCAGCGCATTTCTCAAAATACGCCCAAGCCAGATCATAAAAATCCTGCTCATGAATCAGCACATTTGCGCCCGCATAGTAAATATCTAAAAAGGACTGCAAATTATGAAAGTTGTAAGCCTGCTTGACTTCTTCCACGGAATGGTAAGGAATGGCAATCCGGTTGCGCTGCGCGATTTCAAACATCAATCCGGGTTCAAAAGTCCCCTCAATATGCACATGCAGCTCTGCTTTCGGCAAAGCGCGAATCAGCTCAAGTTGATTCATCTGTTGTCCTCGTATCAATAAAAAAAGGGCGCAAACTGAGTTTACACCCTTTGTCCAGCTTGGCGGATCAGCCGCCGAAGACTGCAAATTTTATGGCCCAAAGCGCAGCGACAATCCACACCATATACGGCACAGTTTTCGCCTTGCCGGTAAACAGCTTAATCAGCGCATAGCTGATGAAGCCCATGGCAATGCCGTCAGAGATTGAATAGGTAAACGGCATAAACACAACGGTCAAAAATGCCGGAGCCGCTTCAGTAATGTCGTCCCACTCAATATGAATGATGCCCTGAATCATCAGCACGCCGACAAACAGCAGCGCCGGCGCAGTAGCAAAGCTTGGCACAGACTGCGCTAATGGCGCTAAAAACAGGCATAGGATGAAAAGCACCGCAACCACCACAGCGGTCAGGCCGGTGCGGCCGCCGGCAGCCACGCCTGCAGAAGATTCAATATAAGGCGTAGTCGAAGACGTGCCCAAAGCAGCGCCGGCGACAATTGCGGTAGAATCTGCAAACAGCGCTTTTTTCAGGCGCGGCAGCTTGCCGTCCTGCAGCAGGCCGGCGCGGTGCGAAACCCCGACCAGTGTGCCTGTAGAGTCAAACAGATCGACCAGAAAGAAGACAAAGATCACGCCAATCAGGCTGGCTTCAAATAAGCCGGAGAAATCCATCTGCATGAAGGTCGGCGCAATTGAAGGAACCTCGCCCACCACGCCTTTAAACTCATTAAAGCCGAAGGCTGTAGCAATCGCCGTAATCAGCAGAATACTGATGATGATTGCGCCGCGCACTTTGAACTGATGCATGATCACAATCAGCAGGAAACCCAGCAGCGCCAAAAGCACTGAAGGCTGGCTCAGGTCGCCCAAGCCGACCAAAGTGGCGTCATTTTTAACAATAATGCCTGCGTTTTTCAGCGCAACCAGCGCAAGGAACAAGCCGATGCCGCCGCCAATCGCCAGCTTCAGCGACATTGGGATGGAATTGACAATTGCTTCGCGGATTTTAAACATGCTGATTGCAATAAAGATTAAGCCTGAGACAAAAACCGCCGCCAATGCCGTCTGCCAAGGCACGCCCATGCCCAGGCAGACCGAATAGGTAAAGTAGGCATTCAGGCCCATGCCGGGCGCAAGCGCAATCGGATAGTTTGCAATCAGGCCCATCACCAGGCAGCCGATTGCGGCGGCAAGGCAAGTGGCTACAAAGACAGCCCCATGATCCATGCCGGTTTCGGACAAAATCATTGGATTGACAATAATGATGTAGCACATCGCAAGGAATGTGGTTACACCTGCGAGCACTTCTGTTCTGAAGGTGGTTTTGTTTTCACTCAGCTTGAACAGCCGCTCCAGTATATTTTCTGAAGATGGATTAGGAGTCGTCATGACCTAGCCCCTATTTAGTAAACTTTATGCCTTAAGCACTCCGCAAAATTAATCATAATGATGATTATCATTAATTTTGCGGATGTTCTAGCAATCTGCATGCCAGCACTTTCGTACTGCAGGAAAATATATTTGAATAATCAATTGGTTAAGCATTATTCATTGAATTGCTTAAACAGCGTCAACAAAAAAGCTGCATAACTCTTATGCAGCTTTATTTACCTGAATTAAATCAGAAGCTTAGCAAGCTATAAACCGATCTAATAATACATAGCGCGAATTATAACACATTGATTTTTATTGTTTCTAAATTTTATTTTCTGGATAAATAAAATATATTTAACATATTGGTTTTATTTAAAAGATATCCAATTTTATAAAGAAAAACCTGAAAACCATTTCCCGGCGGATGCGCTTAGTTTTCCGCGGCTTCAAAATGTTCAGCATGAATTCCCTGACCGGGCGCAATGCGCCTGTGCGGCTGCGAAGATTCATGAATCAGCCGGTTCAGTTCCGCCTGCTTTTTTGTTTCGGTATCCTTATAGACCATAAAACCAAGCACGCCCACGAGGAAGATAAAGATTGGAATCATCAGACCTTTCATAACCATCCCTTTTTATTGTTAACATTTTTTTTCATTATAATAACAAAATAAAACCCACTATGCGCTTAACTTCACATTTCCTGTTCTTTTTAATGCTTTATTTGCAGCAAGGAAGGATATTTTTTCAATTATTTTTTGAGGGAAGAAATCAGCAGCCGGCTTATTTTTTCCTGAACCAGCCGCGCCGCTAAATTGCGCTTGGCCTGCTGCTCAAAGCGCTGCTGAAAATACACAGTCTGATATAAAGGCTGGGCCTGATAAAAACTGCTGAGCACTTCGCGCCTGCGCCTTTGATACTGCGCGGCATCCACCCAGGCATATTCCTTGCAGATTTGGGCTTCGTACTCTGCAAAACGGGCAGCGCCGGCCGCCAGAACTGCAAGGTCTATGTCCAGCAGGTACTGCAAATCCGGCTCATCGGTGCATAAATGCAGCTTGGTGGCCGCAATCCAGGCGGATGCCTTGCGCAGCTGCGCCTCTGAAAGCAGGCCGGCGCACGCCTGCATCATCAAGGCGGCGCTGCGCTCTTCATTGTCAGGCGCCTGAGGGTCATAGACCGCATCGTGAAACCACAGCGCCAGAGCCAGACTTGGCGCATCGTCCAGCAAATGCTGAATCTGGCTGTACAGCGCCAGGCATTCCGCAATGTGCTGCGCCGTATGGTAATGGCGCTGCGGCTCAGCATAGGCCTGCAGCAGCAGCTGAAAAACAGCTTGGCTGCGCTGCTCAGGAAAAACGCAGCGTCTGGAGAGTTCCTCCCAATGACGCCTCAGCAGCTTCGGGCTGTCCTGCATTGAATATGCTCCCAAACCGGATTAGGCGGCAGCCTGCTCATCACGCTTAAACACCAGCTCGCCTGGCAGCGAACTGTCCGCATCGAAATAATAGCCGCCGGCATTGAAGGCTTTTAAATCTTCCGCCCGGTCAATTTTGTTTTCAATGATGTAGCGCGCCATTAAGCCGCGGGCTTTTTTCGCATAAAAGCTGATGACTTTATACTTTTCATTTTTCTGGTCTAAAAACACCGGCTTAATAATCTCCGCCTGAATTTTGCTCTCTTTGACTGACCGGTAATACTCATCCGATGCAATGTTCACCAACAGCGCTGAGCCGGCGGCAGCCAAATCCTGATTGATCATTTGGGTGATTTCATCGCCCCAGAATTCATACAGATTATGGCCGCGCGGATTCTGCAGCCGGGTGCCCATTTCCAGGCGGTACGGCATCATTAAATCCAGAGGGCGCAGCAGGCCGTACAGGCCGGACAGCATGCGCAGGCGCTGCTGCGCGCTGTCAATCTGCTGCGCATTCAGGCTGTAGGCATCCAAGCCGGTATAGACATCGCCTTTGAAGGCGAACAGCGCCTGGCGGGCATTGGAAAAATTCAGGTCCGCCTGCCAGTCTCTGAAGCGTTCGGCATTCAAATGGGCGATTTTTTCACTGACGCTCATTAAATTGGCGATATCTGAAGCAGACAGCTTACGACTAACGTCGATAAGCGCTTGCGAATGCTCCAGCAGTCTTGGTAATGTACTTTTATCTGTCGGCAATGCCGTACTGTAATCGAGTGTTTTGGCTGGAGAAATAAGAGCGAGCATAAATAACTTGATTAAAATATAAGTAATCAAACTATAACAGTAGACTTATTTTATTGCCAATCTGTGTTTTCGCTGGACAATATCGGTAGAATAGCGCCCTTTCTCCTGCTATCTAATCTATTTTTTATGTCTGAACAAATTTTCATTCAGGGCGCTGCTGGCCAAATTGAAGTTTTTGTAGATTATCCACAGGGTGAAGTGAAAGGATTCGCGGTTATTTGCCACCCCCATCCTCTGCAAGGCGGCACGCCGCAGCATAAGGTTCCGGCCCTGCTGGCGCAAATGCTGCAGGAATCCGGCTGCATTGTTTACCGTCCAAGTTTCCGCGGTTCAGGCCAAAGCGCCGGCGTTCATGATGAAGGCCATGGCGAAACAGATGACATTCTGCAGCTGATTGAGTATGCGCGCAAGCTGCATCCGGCCTTACCGTTCTATGCCGGCGGCTTCAGCTTTGGCGCGCATGTCATGGCCAAAAGCTTCCATGCTTTGCCTGAGGCACTGCGCCCGGTGCAGACTATTTTATGCGGCTTGCCGACTGCAACCGTTGCCGGCGTGCGCCATTATGTAACGCCAGCCATTAAAGGCGACATTCTGTTCATTCACGGCGAAGCCGATGAAGTGACCCTGCTGCCGGATATGATTGCATGGGCCAAGCCGCAGCGCCACCTAGTAACGGTTCTGCCCGGCGCAAACCATTTCTTTACCGGCTATTTAAAGCAGCTGCGGATTGCGATTTCACGCTTTTTGATTCCAGCCTGAATGCGCAAGCTGCCTGCTTAATGCTGAAAGCCATGTTGATCATGGCTTTTTTTATAGCCGGCTTTCCGCCAAAAACGGATTTTCCCACAGTGGTGGTTTGATTCCGCAATAGAAATGCCGAAATCGGATATGCCCGCAAAAATACAATGCCGCACTTCAGCTGCTATAGCTAATTACCTCAATAGTTACCACACATAGAACCTAATGAAAGCATCTTTTATGGGAAATTATGTGTCATACAGATTTCAAAACTTAGTTATATAGCTAAGTTTTCTTAAGCGGCTCTGCGCCCCCCCTTCAGCTTCCTAGGCCTTTAAGTAAAATAAACTTCGGATACGCGGGTGCGGCATGGATGCCGCACGTTGCCCATCACGGCAAGGATGCCGTGTATGGGCAACAAAAGACTTTTGTTTTACTTTGGGTCTTTCCAAAGTAAAATTTTGCCTGCGCAAAGGCATTGAAACTTTTAAAACAAAAATGAGGCAGTACAAGCATTATCGTTAACTGCCTAACTAAATAGTTAACGCAACTAAAATCGAGTGCAATCATATTTTATAGACAATTATGTGTAATACATACTTTAGAACTTAGCTATACCGCAGCTATTCATCATTCTTTATTTTTGCTGAGAAAGTTATGATCTATTTTTACCTCACCGTCATTTAAACGCAGCTCTACGACTGGGCAGCGGTCATCTTGGGAATGAAATTCATCTGCCTGAATGGCCTTTAGCGCTTCCATCTTCAGTTTGCCCACATAAAAGGCCTGCTTTTGGCTGTCAGTCAGCCTATAGCTCACCAATCCGCAAGGCACAGGCTCCAATGTGTCGCGCCTGAAAGTTTCTATCTTTAGGCTGTTTTCAATATCCTGCGCATGATATTCCGTTAATGACCCCACCGCTAAATACTTGCCGGAGCATAACAGCTGCGGACTGAAGGTTTTCGTATCCAGAAAATTTATTCTTTTGCCTTCAAATTCATAGGTATTGTGCGCCAGCTTTTTCCAGCTGCATTGTTCAGTCAGCTGTTCCAGCTCATCCAGCCTTGCCTGAGGCATGAAACTGCCGAATTCCCGATCTAGGCTGCCGGCATCCAGCTCAAATACAGCGTTCAGTTCCTGCTTATAGCCTTTGGGGAAGTAGCTGCATTTTTCAAAGCCGGAATCCACCAAAAGCTTTTGCTCATAAAGCACATGCTGATCTGACTTCCGAATCAGCTGCAGCAGCGTATGCTGCGGATCCAGGTTTTTAGCGCGGTAAATGACTGCGCCTTGCGCATTGCTGGGATGGCCGACAGCGACATCGCCTGAATTAAAGTAGCGTACCCAGGCATAGCCATCCTGCAGGTATTTAGGCGGATAAAATAAATCATGCTGCTGATTGGGCTTTAAGCTGCAGTTCAATTTTTTATCTTTATTGCTTGGAATATATAAAGTTTCACCAAAATCCAGCTCAACCGCTTCCTGCAGCAAAAAAGCCAAATCCAGCGCTTTAGGGTCTACAGGAATTTTCTGAGATATGCGGTAAGCGTTATTTTGCTGCACCTGCGTCAGCAGCGGGATCTCAACCTGGCTGTCTTTGGGCTTAAACAGGTAGTGCTTCAAATCAAAGCTTCGGGGACTTTGATAGCGTGATTGTTGTTTTTCATATACATACAGCAAACAAGCGCCGATCAGTATGAGGATAATCAGCACCAGCAGCAGAATACGCGCATAGGCTTCCGCAATTCTTTTAAAACTGAATGAAGCCAGCAGAAAAATCGACGATAACAGCCAAACCAATGCGCCCGCATTGATTTTCGATGATGTGCTGATGACTCCTATCAGCATCAGCACAAAGGTAATTACTGCATAATTCCGCCCTTTTCCGCTTTGCACGGGATAGCGCTGATAGTTCTTGCAGGCCAGCAAAAAAGATACATTTGCCCAGACCGGAAAGACGATAAATATAGGGAAAATCATGAAGTGGCAGACGAAAGCCATCAGCATGACGCCTGCGCCGATCATTCCTTCGTATGCAGGCAGGCACCATGACAGGAAAAATAAAAATACCGCAATATAGAGTGAAAATTTAGAAGCCATTTTCTTATTTTGAAGTTTTAAAGGCTTTTATCTTAACTGTTCTTCCATTGAAACTTACTGAATGATTCATCTTCCTTCAAAGTATTTTCAACCGCCTGCGCCAATTGATTCAGCAGGCTCTGTTCCGCAATGCGCTCCAGCCAATCCTGGCCTTCATCTGGATAAGAAGTAATTTCACACACCAGCTGGCCATCCTGATCATGGCCTTGGCAGGTAATGGACAGCGGCAGCGCATGCTTATCCACGCTGACTGCCACTTGGTCACCGCTTTGCGGCAAAGTTTGAAAGCCGTATTGGCCCAGCCTGCTGACCAGCAAATCAGCGACCTGCTTCTGCGCAGCGCAGCAGCCATCCGTTTCAGCCTGATGCTTGCAGTCCGCTGCAAATTGTAGTTTTCTCATTGCGTTATCCAAAGGCTTTTTTGTTGTATGGTTTTAGAATAAGCAATAAACGCAAAACAGCCAAGCAAAAGCTTGGCTGTTTTTCAATAAACATTCAATTTTACAGAATTTTTTATTCAGTGACCTGAATAGGCAATCCGGCCTGAGCAGCCAATTCTGTAAATGTCGGGAAACTGGTCGCTACCGTTTCCGTTCCGGCAATTTTAATCTCGCCGGAAGTGCGCAGGCCCGCCATCGCAAAGCTCATGGCAATGCGGTGGTCATGATGCGATTCAATTTCACCGCCGCCAAAGACTGCAGACCAATCGCCGGCTTTGCCTTTGCCTTCAATAATGATGCCGTCATCCGTTGGCGTGCAGTCAATGCCCATAATCTTCAGGCCATCCGCCATGACCTGAATGCGGTCAGATTCTTTAACGCGAAGCTCAGCAGCGCCAGTCAAAACCGTTTGGCCTTCCGCGCAGGCGGCGGCGATGAATAATGCCGGGAATTCATCAATCGCCAGCGGCACCTGATCTTCTGGCATGTGAATGCCTTTCAAGGTGCGCGTGCCGCGGATGCGGATATCCGCAATCGGCTCGCCGCCGGCAATGCGCTCATTTTCAACTGTCAGGTCAGCGCCCATCTGCTTCAGGATTTCAATCACGCCGGTGCGTGTCGGGTTGATGCCGACCGCTTCCAGCGTCACATCTGAACCTTCAGTAATGGCCGCGCCCACCATAAAGAAAGCTGCGGAGGAAATATCCGACGGCACCTGAATTTCAGTTGCGGTTAATTTGCCGCCGCCCTGCAGTGAAATGCGGCTGCCTTCTGTTTTCACTTCATAGCCGAATGCGCGGAGCATGCGCTCTGTATGGTCGCGCGTCGGTTCCGGCTCTGTAACTGACGTTTCGCCTTCGGCCCACAGCCCCGCCAGCAGGATGCCTGATTTCACCTGTGCGGAAGCCATCGGCAAATCATACTGAATGCCCTTTAAAGGCTGACTGCCAGTAATGGAAACCGGCGGCGTGCCGCGCTCGCCTGTAGTTTGAATCTGCGCGCCCATTTCACGCAAAGGCTTGGCTATGCGCTCCATTGGGCGCTTGGACAGCGATGCATCGCCGGTCATCACCGAATCAAAACGCTGCGCCGCCAGCATGCCGGACAGCAGGCGCATGGACGTGCCTGAATTGCCCATATACAGCGCGCCCGCTGGCGCTTTTAAGCCCTGCATGCCGACACCGTGAATCGTCACTTCACCGTTTTTCGGCCCTTCAATGCTTACACCCATATCGCGGAACGCCTGCAGGGTCGCCAAAGCGTCTTCGCCTTCAAGGAAGCCAGTGACATGCGTGGTGCCTTCCGCAATCGCGCCAAACATGATGGAACGGTGCGACACAGATTTATCGCCTGGCACGCTAAACTTACCTTGGAACGCTTTCTGCCCCGGTAAAATCCTGAACTGCTGTGTCGTCACTTTGTTTTTCTCCATCAGAGGTTTATTGGCAAGCATATGATTGAAGTGCTGGCGCGCCGCCTGAGCATGCCCGAGCAGGCCCATCAGCGCCTGCGAGTTTTCATCCTCAATCAGTTTGCGCAAAGTCGCCAGCTGTTTTTCAAAGCCGTCGACTGCATTTAAAATCGCCTTTTTATTGGCAAAAAAGATGTCATGCCACATTTGCGGGTCGCTGGCCGCGATCCGGGAAAAATCGCGGAAGCCGCCGGCGGCATAACGGAATATATCTAAATTGTCTTCGCGGTTGGCCAGCTGCTCCACCAGATTGAACGCCATTAAATGCGGCAGGTGGCTGGTATGCGCCAGCACTTCATCGTGCTTTTCCACATCCATGCAGATCACTTCCGCCCTGGCCGCCTGCCACAGCTGGGTCAGTTTTTGCACCGCCCAATCCGCGCTGCTCGGCAGCGGGGTCAGAATGACTTTGTGATTGGCGAACAGATCCGCCGTGCCGGCATGCACGCCGGTATGCTCTGAACCGGCAATCGGGTGGCCCGGCACAAAGCCTGCCGGAAGATTGCCGCCATACACCGCTTCGGCGGCGGCCACCACATTGCCTTTGGTGCTGCCGACATCGGTCAGAATGGCATGTTCTTCAAGATAAGGCTTTATGATTTCCAGAACTTTTTGCGTTGCCCGCACAGGAAGCGCCAGCACCACCAGGTCAGCGCCCTGCACCGCTTCGGCAGGATTGCTGTAGCCCTGCTGAATTAAGCCAAGGGCCTTGGCGTCTTCCAAGGTTTTTTGCGAACGGGTGGATGCAACCACCTGCTTTGCCAGATTTTCAGCGGCAATGACGCGGGCAAGGCTTGAGCCAATCAGCCCAAGCCCAATAAAAGCGACTTTTTCAAACAGCGGCTGAGACATAACTTAGGCCTGCACCTCTAAAGCCAAAACTTCCGCCAATGCGGCCAGAAACTTCGCGTTTTCCGCTTCGGTGCCAATCGACACCCGGAGATGATCGGCAATGCCGACAGGGCGCACAATCACGCCTTGTTTCAGCAAGGCGTTGAAGGTTTGCGCAGGGTCGGCCTGAATATCGACCAAAATAAAGTTCGCGCGCGAAGGCACATAGTTCAGGCCCAGCTGTTCAAAGCCGGCCTGCAGCTGCGCCATGCCCGCTTTGTTCACGGCGCGGGATTTTTCAATGAACGCTTCATCTTTCAGGGCAGCCACAGCAGCCACCATCGCCAAATGGTTGACGTTGAAGGGCTGGCGGATGCGGTTTAAGAAATCGGTCACTTCCGCTGAAGCCAGCGCAAAACCGACACGCAGCGCCGCCAGGCCATAGCATTTGGACAGGGTGCGGCTGACAATCAGGTTCGGATATTGCGCCAGAAACTTCAGGCTGTTGAAGTTTTCCGGATAATATTCCACATAGGCTTCATCCAGCACCACAATCACATTAGCAGGCACTTTCTGCATGAAGGCGTCAAATTCAGCTTCTTCAAACCATGTGCCGGTCGGATTGTTCGGGTTGGCAATGAAGATTAATTTGGTATTGGCTTTAACAGCGGCAGCCATGGCGTCCAAGTCATGCGCAAAGCCTTTGGCCGGCACTTCAATCGCCTCGGCATTAATTGCCTGCGTCACCAAGCCATACACCGCAAAGGCATGCTGGCTGTAAACCACGGAATCTTTTTCGGAAACAAAAGCGCGCGCAAAAATCTCCAGCAGGTCATTCGAGCCATTGCCCAAGGTAATCTGCTGATGCTCAAAACCGAACTGCGCATGAATCTGATCTTTTAAAATAAAGCCGCCGCCGTCCGGATAGCGTCCAATTTCAGCAAGTTCAGCGGCAACCGCCTTTTTCACCTGATCAGAACAGCCTAAAGGGTTTTCATTTGAGGCTAATTTGACGATATCCGTAATCCCCAATTCACGCTCAAGCTCACTGACCGGTTTACCGGGCTGATAAGGCTTTAATTTTTCGATGCCCTGATTGGCTGGCACAAAAGTCATTTTACACTTCCGATAATTTCACGTGATAAAGGCGCCCAATTTCACAGCAAAATTGAGCGCCGCTGCGGCTTCTTACAGGACAGCCATAGGATATGAACCCAGTACGCGGATTTCCTTCACCA
This sequence comes from Acinetobacter sp., assembly GCF_036659555.1. GTDB lineage: Bacteria > Pseudomonadota > Gammaproteobacteria > Pseudomonadales > Moraxellaceae > Acinetobacter. The sequence continues at coordinate 16,946 of NZ_JAVXCI010000010.1, read as the reverse complement.
GCGGGCGGATTTCTTCAATGGCGGCCTTCACATTTTCCTGCTCTACATGCCCTTCCAAGTCTACAAAGAACACATAGGCCCATTTTTCAGGCAGGGCCGGACGGGTTTCAATGCTGGTCAGGCTGATATTGTGCTTGGCAAACGGCGCCAGAATTTCCAGCAGAGCGCCGGCGCGGTCATGCGCCGAAATCAGCAGCGAAGTTTTGTCATTGCCGCTTTGCGGAATCTTTTCACGGCCAATTACAAGAAAGCGCGTGGTATTTTCCGGATTGTCTTCAATATTGCCGTGCAGAATTTCCAGATTGTAGATATTGGCCGCCACTTCAGAAGCGATGGCTGCCGAATGCCATTCATTGCGGATGCGGCGCGCAGCTTCCGCATTTGAGCTGAGCGCAACGCGCTCTACGCCCGGATAGTGCGCATCCAGCCAGCCGCGGCATTGCGCCAAAGTCTGCTGATGGGCGTAAATCTGCTTAATGCTGTCTTTGCGGGTATTTTCCGACACTAAGAACTGATGATGAATGCGCAGCTCCACTTCGCCAATCACGTTCAAGTGCGATGATTTAAAGCAGTCCAGCGTGTGGTTCACCACCCCTTCGGAGGAGTTTTCTACAGGCACCAAGCCATAATGCGCGCTGCCGGCTTCCACTTCACGGAATACTTCGTCAATAGTCGGCAGCGGGCGCACCACGGCGTCCTGCCCAAAATGCTTTAAAACCGCAGAGTGCGTATACGTGCCGACAGGGCCTAAAAATGCGATGCTTTGCGGCGCTTCAAGCGCCAGGCAGGCGGACATAATTTCGCGGAACAGGCGCGCCATTGTGACATCTGACAACGGCCCTTCATTGCGCTCCATAACATTGCGTAAAACTTGCGCTTCACGTTCAGGACGGTAAAACAGCGGGTTCTCTTCAGAAGCGAATTTTGCTTTTGCCACCGCTTCCGCCAGCTTAGCGCGGCGGTTAATCAGCTGCTGAATCTGCATGTCAACCGAGTCAATATCTTCGCGGATTTGAGCTAGGTCTGGAGAAGCCGTTGTGTTTTGATCGTCATTGATCATTGTTATGTCGCCCTTCAAAAACGTGGTTGCAAACAGTATAACAATAGTTAGCTTTCAAATGTTGCGCAATAAGACTTTGATTGATTCAGCCTTAAAAACATACAGTTGTTTAAACCATCAGCAGCGCTTAATACCGGCATAAGCAAAACAAATATAAAAACCGCAGCTTGAAGCAAAAGAGATTTGTAAAGCGCATGCCCCTGATTGTATGCGGAGAAAAATAAGTGATTAATCATGATTTTCCGATCAGCACAGAACTATTATCTATAAGAGATTCATTATAAAAATGCCAGCCAGCAGGCAAAAGCCATTTAATTTTATGGAAAACAGTTCACAAAAATAATCATTTGCCGCAGGCTGAATTGCTGCTTTCTGAGGCGGAAAAACGCGTTTCAATTACGTTTTTAGACCGAGACGCAACAAACAAATCACCAATTTTTAATGATTTATCTATAGTATTTTTAAGAATGCAATGCCGGAGAAATCACCATGCCTAAAAGAATTGCTGTTCTGGTCACACATGATTTTGAAGACTCGGAATATACCGAACCAGTGGAAGCTTTCCGCGCCGCCCGCCATTGCATTTCCAATATAGAGCATCAGGCCGGGAATGTGGTTTACGGCAAGCGGCGCAAATCTTCAGTGACCATCGACCAAAGTATAGACCATGTTTCCATTCATGATTTTGATGCCTTGCTGATCCCCGGCGGCTATTCGCCTGACCGGCTCCGCGCCGATGACCGCTACGTCGAGTTTGTCCGCGACTTTGCCGGCGCGCAGAAGCCGATCATGTGCATCTGCCACGGCCCGCAGCTGCTGATCAATGCCAAAGTGGTTAAAGGGCGCAGAATGACCACGGTCAAGCCGGTGATTATTGACCTGCTGAATGCCGGCGCCGTGTATTATGATGAGCCGGTGGTGAATGACAATAATTTATACATTACCTCGCGCGCGCCCGATGACCTGCCTGAATTTATCCGCGTCAGCCTGCAGGTGCTCAGCCAAGCATGAAATAAAAAGCGCCGGCTGGAAAAGACGCAACAGTAAAATCAGCGCATCCAGCCATATGCGGAAACCGCCGCAGCTGAACGCGCCTTTTTATTTTTTGGCCGCCCGCGGATGCGCCTGATCATACACCTGCGCCAAGCGGTCAAAATCCACATGGGTATAAATTTGCGTGGTGGTTAAATTGCTGTGCCCCAGCATCTCCTGCACGGCGCGCAAATCGCCGCTGTTCGACAGCATGTGGCTGGCAAAGCAGTGGCGCAGCAGGTGCGGATGCAAGTCGACATTGACGCCGGCGCGCTGCGCCTGAAACTTCACCCGGTTTTCAATTTGCCTCGCGCCTAAAGGGCTGCCTTTTGAGGTGATGAAGACATGGCCATCCGGCACAAAATCGCCATGCCATAAGGGATAAAGCTGCAGCCAGTTCATCACGGCATGCTTGGCTTTGCTGCCGAAAGGCACAATGCGGGTTTTATTGCCCTTGCCGGTAATGCGCAGCAGCTGGCGGTTAAAATCGACATCCTTAATGCGCAATGCCTGCACTTCGGCCAAACGCAGGCCGCTGGAGTACAGCAATTCCAGAATGGCTTTATCGCGCAGCCACATTTGCCGCTGCGCTTCAGTTTCCGGCTCCGGCTGATCCAGAATCATATTCACCGTTTCAATATCCACCATGCCCGGCAGCGGACGCGACTGGCGCTTGAGCTGAAAGTCATCGGCAGGATTAAAGCGCATAAACTGGCTGTGCTCCGCCCACTTCATAAACTGGCGGACGGCGGACAGCATGCGCTGCAGGCTGCTCGGGCTGAGCTGCTGATGCTCAACTTTAAAGGCCAGATATTCGCGCAGGTCTGAAGTTTCGACATCAGCCAGCGCCAGTTTTTTGCCGCCGCAAAAGCTGAGGAAGTCCGAGACATCGCGCTCATAGGCAAGCAGGGTATGTTCAGACTGATTTTGCACTTTTCTTTCTTTGAGCCACATGGCCAGCAATGCGGCGGGATCATTTTCAAAGAACATTCAACCGCCTCAATGCGCGCGCTGGGCGAAATGCTGCAGATATTCAGAAATCCGCACGGCCGTTTCCGGCGCATGCTGCTGCGCGAATAAATGGTCTCCGCCCGGAATAATCTGCAGGGATGAATCTGCGAATTGCTGCTTCAAATGCTGCCCTACGGCAACGGGGCTGACCGGGTCAGCATCGCCCCACAGCAGCAGGACTTTCTGCTGTATGTCCGGCAGCTGCGCTGAATAGTCCAGCTGTACTGCGGTAAACCAGTCCGGATAATTTAAAAACTGGCTTTTATAGGCCGTCCGCCAGTCTTCTGCTTTAAATGGGCTTAAATCAATGCCGCCGGACGTGGCAATCAGCACCAGGCCTTTAACCAGTTCAGGCTTCTGCAAGGCAACCTGCACCGCAAAAATGCCGCCCATCGATTGGGCAATAATAATGGATTCCTGTTCAATCTGCCCCAGCACATGGCGGCTGAGGCTTGCAAAGTCCGCTACCTCCGGATGCGCCGGCGCATCGCCGAATTCAGGATAGGCGATCACCTGCATAGAATAGCCGGCGGGCAGCAGCGCCATTAAGGGATGCCAGAATGCCGTATTGCCCGAAGCGCCCGGAAGGAAAATAAGATGTTTCATTCAGCCTCTAGGCAAATGCGGAGATGGACACAGCATAGCCTATTTAGCGCAGGAAAAAAGCGCGCCCATAAAAAAGCGCCATCAGAATGACAGCGCTTTTTCAATATCCAGCCCATCAGCCCTGGAAATATTCCAAGTTCAAGCGGCCTTCATACACGTTGGCGGTTGGGCCAGTCATCCAGACCACATCGCCTTCGCGCCATTCAATCTGCAGCTTGCCGCCGGCCAGTTCTATTTCCACTGCATTGGACAGCAGGCCGCGGCGCATGCCTGAAACCGCAGCCGCGCAGGCGCCTGTGCCGCAGGCCAAAGTCTCGCCGACGCCGCGCTCAAATACGCGCAGGCGCGCATGCTTATCGTCAATAATCTGCATAAAGCCGGCATTGACACGGGCAGGAAAACGCTCATGCGATTCCAGCTGCGGGCCAAGGCGCGCCACATCGGCCTTAATGACATCGGGAACAATGGTCACCACATGCGGATTGCCCATATTAACCACATCAATGGTCAGCTGCTCGCCGTCCGGCAAGCGGATGTCATACAGATTTTCCGGCTCTTCGGCAATAAACGGAATTTCATCCGGCAGGAATTTCGGATAGCCCATGTTTACGCGGACCCAGCCGTTTTTCCCCAATTCCGGCTCTACAATGCCGGCTTTGGTCTGCACCTTGATTTTGGTTTTTGCGGTGAGCTTGCGCTCATGCACAAAGCGCGCAAAACAGCGCACTCCGTTGCCGCACTGCTCCACTTCGGAACCGTCGGCATTGAAAATGCGGTATTTGAAGTCCGCATTGGGGAAATCCGGCGGTTCAACAATCAGCAGCTGATCAAAGCCGATGCCGAAATGGCGGTCCGCCAGGCGCTGAATCGTCAAGGCATCCAAATAAGCGCGCTGGCTGATCAGGTCGAGCACCAGAAAGTCGTTGCCCAGACCATGCATTTTAGTAAATTCCAATAGCATCCTGAATTATTCCTCTGGCAGCAAGCGTTCACGTTCCCACAGCGACTCAATGGTTTCGCGCTCACGGATCAAATAAGATTGCGCGCCATCCACCATCACTTCGGCCGCGCGGCCGCGGCTGTTGTAGTTCGAACTCATCACAAAGCCGTAAGCGCCTGCGCCCAGCACCGCGAGCAGGTCATTTTCCTGCAGCGCCAGCTCGCGCTCTTTGCCTATAAAGTCACCGGTTTCGCAGATTGCGCCGACCACATCCCACTGCTTCGCTTCAGTGTCTGTGCGCGGCGTGACCGGCTGGATGTCCATCCACGCTTCATATAAAGCCGGGCGGATCAAGTCATTCATGGCAGCGTCAATAATGGCGAAATTGCGGTGGCTGGTCGGCTTGAGCAAATCAACTTTGGCCAGCAGCACGCCGGCATTGGCGGATATGCTGCGCCCCGGCTCCATATAGACTTTCAAGCCAAGCTTTTCCAAAGCCGGCTTCAGCGCATTGGCGTATTCTTCAACCGTTGGCGGGGTTTCATCTTTATAGGTCACGCCTAAGCCGCCGCCGATATCAATATGCTTCAGATTGATGCCCAGCTCTTTCAGCTTTTCAATCATGACAATCACGCGGTCTAAAGCGTCGACAAAAGGCTGGGTTTCCGTCAATTGCGAACCGATATGGCAGTCAATGCCAATCACATCCAAGTTCGGCAAAGAAGCGGCGTACTGATAGGTTTCAAACACCGTGTCGGACGGAATGCCGAATTTGTTTTCTTTCAGGCCGGTTGAAATATAGGGATGGGTTTTCGCGTCTACGTCCGGATTGACCCGCAGTGAAATCGGCGCCTGCTTGCCAAGCCCGGCAGCGACCCGCTGAATGCGGTCCAGCTCTGCATAGGATTCCACATTGAAGCAGGCAATGCCGGCCTGCAGCGCAGTTTTAATATCCGCTTCGGTTTTACCCAAACCCGAAAAAACGATTTTGGAAGCGTCCCCGCCGGCTTTCAGCACGCGCGCCAGCTCGCCGCCGGTGACAATATCAAAACCGGCGCCCAGCTTGGCCAATACATTCAGAACCGCAAGATTGGAGTTGGACTTTACCGCAAAGCAGATTTGATGGCCGATAAAGCTGAATGCGCGGTCCATATCCAAATAATGCTTGGCCAAAGTATTTTTTGAATAGACATACAGCGGCGTGCCATATTGCGCTGCAAGCTGCTGCAGTGAACACTGCTCGGCGTGCAGAACCCCATTAATGCGGGTGAAGCTCATGAATGTATCCTTGCTTTAAAGAGTTAAGGTATAGCGCTTGAATCGGTTATTCCGCGGCGGCAGGCTGCTGAGCCGGAGCCTGTCCGCTGTTTTCCTCCGCCTTTTGCGGCTTTTCTGCATCTGAATAAAGCAGGTATTTCGCGCGCTTGTCGTAATTTGGATCATTAGGCAGCTGCAAAGCGCCGGACTGGCCGCAGGCTGTCAGCAAAAGGCTGGCCGCAAGCGCGGCGGTTTTATAATTCATGAAGCGATACATAAACGTACCTGATGAAACGATTTTTCCGAGTATAACGTGATCAACACACGGATAAAAGAAAAGCCCGGCAGGAATTGCCGGGCTTCATCCTATTCTGCTGTAAATTTAAGCAACTTTAATTTGCTTTTGAATCAAGGCATCCTGAATCTGGTCATCCTGGCTGAGCAGAAGCACCTTGCTCAAAATCAAACTCAGCATTGCATCATCATCAAAAGGTAGAAACAGATGCGCGGCATGCACCGCCTGAATTTTCCGCTCAGGCACAATGCACAGAAACTGGTCATTCGGCGACATGAAGCTGTGCCCAGTGCCGATGTGGATTTTATATTCATGCAGCTTGCCTGTGACATACACAAAATGCTGATCCAAGCGGCACTGCGCTGCGATATCCAGCTGCGATAAAACCGCATCCAGACTGTAATGGCGGTTGGCCCAGATCTGGCTATTGGACTGGCGGCAGCCTGAAGCATAATAATTGCGCATTTCATCCGGGAAGCCCGTCAGCTCAAGCGCTAAATCCATGCCGATTGAGCAGCCCTGTATGAAATAGTCAATATCGCGCATGGCCTCAGAAAAGACCAGCTTAGGCACCTCCGCCAGATTCAGTTCAGCGCCCTGCCCGGCTTTAAATACAACTTCCTGCGTTTTTATATAGAGGTAAACGCCCGATGCGCCAATCAAGTCATTGCCTTCCGGCAAGCCGATGCGCAGCGCCGCCAGAATTTTCTGCCGGCTGAAATAGCGGCTTGGCATGCTAAAATTGTCCCAGCCGCCTTGAATGTCATAATGCCAGCCGCGCGCATGGGCAACCGCCTTAAACTTCGGCTGCTGCAGATAATGGTAAGCGAAACGCAAAGATTGCGCGCCTGCCGCTTCAGTTTCATTCACCGCATACACTTCGCGGAAAGCCTGCTTAAACGGCTGCTGAATTTTTTGCGCCATTAAAAACCCGCGCCATGCCTTCACTGCAGCGGCGGCTGAAAAAACCGGATGCCATAAGCTGACTTTTTCAATCTGCGCCGGATCAATATCCAGTACCTGCTGCGCATCCTGCCAAGCCTGATTATGGTAAATAGCCGCATGCACTGCGCCATTGCTTAAATGCAGCTGCCAAATCATCCGGCTGGCCATCCAGCCCAGCAAGCCATGCGCAATCACGTATTCCCGCCAGAACGCATAAGGCCATTGACGCTCTTGCAGCATGTTTTCTTCAAAATTTTGCGCATAGACATGGAGCTGCTTTTCAACCGCAAGGGCCTGCTTCTTTAAATCCTTGAATATGCCGGAGCTTTGCATGCCTTTCGGCAAAACATCGATGGAAAGCTGCTGCGCGTCCTGCACCTGAACACTGCAGCGCTTATCGCCGCTGCAATGCAGGCTCAGCTGGCAGTCCCCCCAAAGCGCTGCAGCGCTTTGCCCGGCCGCAAAGCCAAAATCTTCAGCAACGGTTTCTTTAATTTCATCTGCACTCAGGCCATTCGCCTGCGCCGCCTCATTTAAAGCTTTGCGGATCTGTTTTTGCCCGAGTTCATAGCGGATTTTTCTCTGCAGAAAGCTCAGCTTGGCAAGGCCTGCCAAGCCGCGCTGCGCCAGCAGATTCAGGCATACGCCGCCAATTACGGCGCTGGCTGCGCCAACACCCTCAATTTTACGCCAGCAAAACTGGCTGAAACCGCTAAGCAGGCTCAAGAGTTCCGCTTGCTGATGCTGCTGGAATTGGCTGAACCACAGCACGCCTCTTAAAGTGTTTTCATTTTTAGTATCAAAAGGGCGCGTATCACGCGGTGAGGCTTTCTGAATGACGCCCAGCCAATGCTGCAGCTGCGCCAGATAATTTTCGCCCACAGCACTGTTTTTCCAGATCTTTTCCGCCTCAGTCAGCCATTTTTTGCTGGGCTTGCCCGATTTTTGGCTGTCTATATGCTGCCAGAACTGCATCCACTGATGCTTTTCACCGGCCGGCAGCGCGTCAAACTCCCGCTGCAGCTGCGCCACCCACGCCAGTTTCTGCCGGCCCTGCTGAATAAAAGCCCCTACGGCGGCTTCAGTTTCAGAAAACGGCAAAGCATAAGCAGTTTCCGCCGGATGCGCCGCGCCTGCCGGGCTTAAGGCCGCTGCCTGTTCCCGCTGCGCGATGCCCGCGGTTTCAGCAATTTTCTGCTGATATTTTTCGAGCTGTTTAGCCGGAAAATAGCCCTTCAAATTCAGGCAGATGAAATCCAGCTTCAGCAGCAAAGACTGCATTTCCGGCGTCAGCTGTTTTTTCTTGCCTTTTTGCGCAGTGAGCTTAGCCAGCAGCTGAATCAGCTTGCGGTCATGAATGGCGCGCAAAAGCACATGAAAGTGTTCAGTTAAGGACATAAATACAGCCGCTTCTGCAAGCGCAGCATGCTCATTTGCCACAGCCGCGCCGAGCAGCGCCGCCAGCATTTTTTCCAGCAGCGTAGAGAAGCTGTGCGGCGCATCGTGACTCGGTAAATTCTTCGGCTGAATTTCAACCAAGGCCTGCATCACCCAATACAGCAGGCCGGCAGCCTCTGCATCCGGCATGGCGCCCAGCTGCGCGCCGGCAAGCCTTCTCAGCTCTGCATAGCTTCCCTTGCTGTCCGGATGAAAATAGCAGGATGCCTGACTGAGCTGCTGCAGCGCCGATAAAGCCGCTGCTGGAATACGCGGCTGTTCCCGCTGCCACAGTTTCTGCAGCGCATCAAACTGGTCAATGCCGTCGCATGCGGTTTTCAGCGTGCTCACGCCTCTGCCGACAGAAGGGGCAAAGCCATAGGCCTGATCAATCTTTTCCAGCTGGCGGAAGATGCGCTGTATGGCTGACCGCTGCTCAGGATGCAGCCGGTAATAATCGGCTAATGCCCGCAGCCGGGCCGACAAGCCCAAATGCTGCTCCTCTAAGGGAATATTGGACTCATAAGAATCAATATAATCACACCATAACTGCTGCAGCGCTTCCGCAATGCCCTGAACGGACAGCTGCTGCGCAAGTTCAATTTGGCGCTGGCGGTAATCCCTTAAATGCTGATTGTGCTCCATGTGTACAATGCGGATATTATTCTGCAATTTCTGTTCAAATTCCTGCTGCGTCTGCATCTTATTATTCCCCAGTGAAAATTATTGACCCGCCAATGGCGTCAAGCGAATGAATTGAATCTGCGAGTGCGGCATCCATAAAAATGCTTCATCGGCATCGGAAATTTGCCGGCCATCCACTAAGGCAATGAAAGCCTTGCTTTGAAAAAGCTCAATGGCATAGGCCAAATGCTGCTCAGGATCCATCAAAGTTTGCCAGACCGCTTCGGGCTGCGCCAAGGCATCATTCAGCAAACGCTCATCGGCATGGCGCTGCCGGTGCAGCTGCTGCAGATAGTCCTGCGCGGGCTGCATTTTTTGCGCCAGATGGCGCTTTAAGACTTCGCGCAAAGTGCAGCTTTCAGTTTCTATTTTTAATGCGCAATAACCGTCTACACTGTGCAGAACAGCTTGATATGAATTTTGCATAGCATGCTCAAAAAAGCGCCTTAGATCATTGCATTATATGCAGATAAAAGCGCCGTGAAAATGGCAGCCTGCATCCGCGCGCCAGCTTTTGACGCAAAAAAAAGCTGCTCCGGATGGAACAGCTTTCTGACGGCAAAGACCGTATTATTTATGCCTTGGCTTATAGAAGCCGAAGTAGCCGATAATCAGGACAATGAACCAGATTGGGCTGACCATCAGCGCTTTCATGGTATCCGCTTCTAAAGACAGCACGTAAATCATGCCGATAAAGAAGATGATCAGCACCCAGCAGGTAAACAAGCCGCCCGGCAGCTTGAATGTTGATTTCGCATGCAGCTCTGGACGGGTTTTATAATAGACAATATAGCTCCAGATAATCATCAGCCAGACGCAGATGAATAAAATGGTCGATAAAGTGGTTGCCAATGTGAAGGCTTCAACCGTATTCGGCACAAAATACTGCAGCGCTGCGCCCAGCAATAGGCACACTGCAGAGAAATACAGCGCATTGGCGGGAACTGCGCGCTTGTTCAAATGGCCAAAGGCTTTCGGGCCCTGCTTTTCACGCGACAGGCCGAACAGCATGCGGCTGGTCGAAAATACGCCGCTGTTCATGGAGGACATTACCGAAGACAGCACCACCATGTTCATGATAATGGCCGCCGCGGCGATGCCCGCCTGGCTGAATAAGTTCACGAAAGGCGAAATGCTTGGATCAATCTTATTCCACGGCGTAACTGACATGACAATCACCAGCGCCAGCACATAGAACACAATGATGCGGATGGGAATCGAGTTCACCGCTTTCGGCAGGTTTTTCTCAGGATCTTTGGTTTCCGCTGCAGTGGTGCCGACCAGCTCAACCCCGACAAAGGCAAAGATGGCAATCTGGAAGCCAGCCAGGAAGCCGGTTACGCCGGTAGGGAATAGCCCGCCATGCGACCAAAGGTGGGTGAATGACGCCACTTCGCCGGCCGTTGAAGTAAAGCCGGTAAAGATCATCCATAAGCCCACGCCAATCAACACCACAATGGCAACGATCTTGATTAAAGCAAACCAGAATTCCAGCTCACCGAACAGCTTTACCGTCACCAAGTTCAGGCCCATGATGAAGACGATGGCAGCAACGCTGATCATCACCCCTTCTTCCGGCGAGAACGGGTTGCCTCCATTAAAGAACTGCAGGTAGTAAATAATTGCGGAAAGGTCGGCAATGCCGATGGTGATCCAGCACAGCCAATAAGTCCATCCGACAAAATAGCCGGCCCATGGGCCAATCAGGTCTGTCGAAAAATCGATGAAGGATTTGTATTGCAGATTGGACAAGAGCAGCTCGCCAAGCGCGCGCATGACGAAAAACACCATGAAGCCAATAATCATGTAAATCAGCAGAATAGATGGCCCAGCCAGGCTGATCGTTTTACCTGACCCCATGAATAAACCTGTACCAATCGCGCCGCCGATTGCAATCAGCTGCAGGTGCCGGTTGGATAAACTTCGCTTTAGTTCACTATCTTCGCTAGTTGAACTGAGGTTTTCATTTGACATTGTTATTTTGTCTCTCAGAATTCAGTATTTAAAAGTAGCCCAAAAAATTAAAATAAAAAAAGCTTTTTGGACGATTCGTCAATATTTCTTACGCCTGACCGCGCTTTAAGCTGCTTTTTTAAACAATGCCATCTGTATCCTTTTCTGTTTTGCTCTGTCCCTGAAAAAGTCAGCAGTTTGCGTGCCAACTTAAATTATAGTGGGAAAGCCGGCAAAAAATTGTTTTTGCAGGCGGCTATTGCTACATTCTCCCCATCCATAATTTCTTATACAGATAAAAAGCTATATGAGTAAAGTCAAAACTGTTTACCGCTGCGAACAATGCGGGACTGATCATCCCAAATGGGCAGGCCAATGTACGGACTGCGGTGAATGGAATTGCCTCAGCGAAGTCAGCCTTGCCCCTGCAGTGAGCCACCGGGCGCAGCCGAAAATGGGCGCAGGCGGCGGCTATGCAGGCCAAGCGGCGGCCATCACCACCTTAAATAAAGTTTCTGTCTCGCGTGAATCGCGCTTAGCGACAGGCATTGGCGAGTTTGACCGCGTGCTGGGCGGCGGCTTGGTGACCGGCTCAGTGGTCTTGATTGGCGGCGACCCCGGCATCGGAAAATCCACCATTCTGCTGCAGACTGCAACATACATGGCGGCTGCCCGCAGTTCCGCGCTGTATGTCACGGGCGAGGAATCGCTGTCGCAGGTGGCCCTGCGCGCGCAGCGCCTGGACTTGCCGACCGATCAGCTGAAAGTCATGGCGGAAACCTGCGTAGAGCGGATTTGCGAGGTTTTGGCGCACGAACGCCCTGCTGTGGCCATTTTAGACTCCATTCAGACCTTATATACCGAAACCCTGCAGTCAGCGCCGGGCGGCGTATCGCAAATCCGTGAATCGGCCGCACTGCTGACCCGCTTTGCCAAAAACAGCGGCACATCGCTGTTCATTGTCGGCCATGTGACCAAAGAAGGCGCGCTGGCCGGGCCACGGGTTTTAGAGCATATGGTGGACTGCGTGCTGTATTTTGAAGGCCAGTCAGATTCGCGCTTCCGCATGATCCGCGCAGTGAAAAACCGCTTTGGCGCGGTCAATGAACTGGGCGTTTTCGGCATGACCGATAAAGGCCTGCGCGAAGTGTCCAATCCGTCGGCGATTTTCCTCAGCCGCTATGATGAAGCCATTCCCGGCTCTATTGTGCTGATCAGCCGTGAAGGCACGCGTCCGCTGCTGGTTGAAGTGCAGGCGCTGGTCGATGACTCGCAGGGCCAGCCTAGGCGCGTGGCTTTAGGCCTGGACCAGAACCGCCTGAATATGCTGCTGGCGGTGATGCACCGCCACGGCGGCGTGCAGACATCTGGGCAGGATGTCTATGTCAATATTGTCGGCGGCCTGAAAATTACTGAAACAGGCTCTGACCTTGCGGTGCTGCTGGCCTGCGCTTCCAGCATCCGCGGCAAGGCGCTGCCGCAGCAGCTGGCGGTCTTTGGCGAAGTCGGCCTGTCCGGCGAAATCCGCCCCGTGCCCAACGGGCAGGAACGCTTGAAGGAAGCGGTGAAGCACGGCTTTAAGCATATTATTCTGCCGCGCGGCAACGCGCCGCAAAGCCCGATTCCGGGCGTCAACATCATTTCGGTTGCGCGCCTGCATGAAGCCTTAACTGAAGCCATGAGCCTAAGCGATGAGCTGAACTAGTTTTATTTAGGCCAATTCTCCGGAACTTTCACGAAAAAGTACGCTTTTTGTATTGAAATTCAGGGGAAATGCCTGCATAAATGCAGGGCTATATTTTATTTTCAGATAGGAAAAATTAATGGAAGTTCGACAGCGTGGGTTGATTGCGGGTGTTTTGACCGCAGCTTTATTGGTTGCGCCTTTGACTGCAGAAGCGAAACGCGCAGGCGGCGGCAAAAGCCACGGCATGAGCCGTCAAGCTGCTCCAGCTCAGCCTCACCAACAGCCTCGTCCAGCCGCTCCAGTTCAACAGCCTGCCGGTGCGCCGGCAAAATCCGGCTCTAATGTCGGCGGCATGGTCGCTGCCGGCGTAGCGGGCGCTGCCATTGGCGCAGTCGCTGCAAACGCGATGGCGGATGACAAGAATACTCAGGCTGCTTCTGAAGCCCAGGCTCAGGCCGAAGAGGAAAAAGGCGGCATTCCAAGCTGGATCTGGATGCTGCTGGCTGCCGGCGCTGCCTTCTTTATTTTCCGCAAGATGGGTGCAAAAAAAAAACTAGCCAGTAATCCCTATGCGCCAAACAGCAGCACGCCGAACAGCGCGCCGTTTGGCCAGCAAAATGCAGCGCCGCGCGGCCCTGCCGGAGACAACAGCAATATCTTTGGCCAGTCTGTAGGCGGTTCCGCTGCAGCCAATGCGCCGTTTGGCGGCGGTGCTTACACCAATTCAGGCAGCCAGCTGCCGGACGGTTCAGAGCCTGCTGCCTTCCTGCGCATTGCCCGCCAGCGCTTCAACCATATCCAGTCCATGAACTCTGCAAGCAACATTGCGGAAATTCAGCGCTATTTAACGCCTGACCTTTATCAGTCGATGCGCAATGACATTATGGGCAATCAGGATCAGGACGTTGCTGAGTTCTCCAACCTGAATGCAATGGTTGCAGACTCCGCTACTGAAAATGGCCAGCATGTTGTCAGTGTCCGCTTTACCGGCACTGTGAGTGAAGACCTGAACAGCCTGCCGCAGCCTTTTGCGGAAATCTGGCACTTTGTGAAGCCTGCCGGTTCTGATCAAGACTGGCTGGTTGCAGGCATCCAGCAAGAGAGCTGATGCTTCAGCGTCAAGAAAACAGCGGCTTAGGCCGCTGTTTTTTATCCGCAGATATTTTTATCTGCAGAGCAAGACCAGATGAAAATCCGCCGATGCTTGCGCAGATGATGATTCAAGCGGATTATTTACACGGCAAGTCAAGCCTTCCAATACCTTATTCACCCAGCTGCCAAATGCGCTGAATTCTGCATATCCTTATTTTATTTATTTTTTCTTAAATTTTAAGGTTTTTTCCATCCGCATATTTCAAATCTAAATGTTAATTGTTATCATTTGCGTTATTTTTGAATTAGCCTTCTGAAGACTTGACATTACAATGATGAACAGCCCTCCTCTAGATGCTGCGGCGGTTAAGCCTGATGCGGCGGCATCCTCCAGCAAGCGCAAGGAAAGCGCCCCGCTGCTGGCTTACCGCCTGATGATTTTTTACCGCTTTGCTTTGGCGCTGGTTGGCGGCTATGTTCTTGCAAGCTTAAGCGCCATGCTGATTGCGCAATACTTTGTGGACTACCGCGCCAGCGCCGCCATGAGCGCCACGCTGATCGCCTTCACGCTGAATGCGGCAGCTTTTATCTGGGTCTTTATGGTCAATAAAACCCTGAAAGCCAGCCTGGGCATTATTGTGCCCTGCCTTGCGCTGTTTGCATTACTCAAAGCTGTAGGAAATTAACATGCGTCCAGATGCTAAAGCGGAAGGGCCGCGCCAGTCCATGTCATGGCTGCATACCTGGGCCAGCTTGATTTTAGGCTGGCTGCTGTATGCAATTTTCCTGACCGGCACGCTGAGCTTCTTCCAAAATGAAATCACAGTTTGGATGAAGCCGGAACTGCATCAGTCTGTGCCTCAGGCCTCGCAAATTCAGCAGACGCAGGTGGCGCTGAACTATCTGCAGCAGAACCACCCGAATGCAGGAAGCTGGAACATCCTGCTGCCGGACGCGCGCCAGAACACCACCCAGCTGACCATCCGCGAACAGGGTGAAGACCCGCGTTCGCGCAGAGGCGGCCAGCGGATTACCATTGACAGCGCAACCGGTGAAGTGCTGGAAGCGCGCGATACCCGCGGCGGCAGCTTCCTGTACCGCTTCCATTTTGAACTGTACGGCATGCCTCGCCTGTGGACGCGCTGGCTGGTGGGAATCGCGACTTTATTCATGCTGGTGGCCATTATCAGCGGCGTGATTACCCATAAAAAAATCTTTAAGGACTTCTTCACTTTCCGTTCAGGCAAAGGCCAGCGCTCTTGGCTGGATGCGCACAATGCCACTGCGGTATTTGCCCTGCCCTTTCATATTATGATTACTTTCAGCGGCCTGCTGCTGCTGATGTTTATGCTGATGCCGTGGGGCGTTGAGCAGATTTATGAAAACCGCGGGCAATTCCTGCAGGAGCAGAGCCGCGCCCTAACGCAAGGCCGCGCGAAAGAAAACGGCAAAGGCAATAATGCAGCCGGCCAGACTGGCTCTGCTCAAGCGCATGGGCCGCGCGGCAGCGGCGCTGAACGCCAGAAGCCGGAAGCCCAACCTGCGCCGCTGGCCGATTTAAGCCCAATGCTGGTCAATGCGCAGCTGGAATGGAAAAACAATCCGATTGGAAGCATCACGATTATTGCGCCGAATACCGATCAGGCTGAAGTGGAGCTGCGCGCCCTGTACGGCGAAAGCGTGGCGCACCGCAATATCTATCCAAGCCTGCAGTATGACGGCGTAACCGGCAAAAATATCAGCGATGAACATGCCCGCTTAAAGAATCCGTCTATTCCGATGGGCATTTACAATGTCTTCACTTCGCTGCATGAGGCCCAAGGCGCGGCCACCGCCCTGCGCTGGCTGCTGTTTTTATCGGGCATCGTCGGCACCATGATGGTCGCAACCGGCCTGATTCTCTGGTGCGTGAAGCGCGCTCCGCAACAGCAGAAACAAGGCTATAAGTCTTTCGGCTACCGCACCGTTGAGGTGCTGAATGTGGCCGCCATCATTGGCCTGCCGATTGCCTGCGCAGCCTATTTCTACGCCAACCGCTTCATTTCCGTGAATTTGGAAAACCGCCTGGAATGGGAAATCCGCAGTTTCTTTATTGTCTGGCTGCTGACTTTAGTCTACGCCCTGCTGCGCACCCACCGCCAAGCCTGGCTGGAACTTTTAGCCCTGGCCACGGTGGCCTTTGCCCTGCTGCCCGTCATCAACTTTATGACCGGCGGTCAGGCGCTGTGGAACAGCATTGCGCATGGACAATGGATGATTGCCAGCGTGGACTTGGCCATGTGGGTATTTGCGGCGCTGTTCGCCTGCTCATTCTATAAAGTGAAAAAGCACAAAGGCCTGCCGGTGAAAAAAGCCAGAGCGCCTAAAGCCGCGGCCAAGGAGTCTGAAGCATGATGTTCTTCCTGTTGATCTGGTCGCTCAGCGCTTTAGGATTTTTCGCCTTGGCCAGTTCTATGTCCAAGCATCAGAAGCAGATTTTTGGACATGAGCTGGACGCCGGAAAAACCCGGGCCGCTGCAGCCTGCGGCTGGATCCTGCTGCTGATTGCCCTACTGATCTGCATCTTATCCGGTTCAGTCAGCAACATGATCAGCTACTGGCTGGGCGCGCTGACTTTTGCCGCTTTATTTACGGGACTGTGCCTGAGCTATTTAGAAACTAAGATTAAAAAAATCGCGGCCATTACTGCGCTAACCGGACTCGCAGCCGGGCTGATTTATCTGTTCTGAAGTTTCCTCTGCCCTCATGCAAAGCCAATCTCCGGATTTAATGCCAGTCAGTTAAGAAACTGACTGGCATTTTATTTTTAAACTCTAAATTTTATTTGATACGCGGAAGCGTCATCCGCAACCTGCCGGATCTTTGAAATGGACTGTTTTTGCAACGAAAGCCGTTTAAGTGCAGAAAGTGAACAGGTTTCGCGGATGACAAATGCTTTTGGTTCTTT
>NZ_JAVXCI010000009.1:0-50092 GCF_036659555.1 Acinetobacter sp. | reverse complement strand
TCTTGCGGCGCAGTGCGCCTCACCGCGAAACCTGTTCACTTTCTGCACTTAAATAATTTTATTGCAAAAACAATCCATTTCAAAGACCGCCGCTTCGCCTTGCGCTTCGAATAAAAGCAGTGCTTTGTTTTTACTGCTTCGCCTTGCGCTTCGAATAAAAGCAGTGCTTTTATTCTTGCTCAGGTTGCGGATGACGCTTCCGCGTATCAAATAATATCGCAAGTTAAAAAAAGAAAAAGCCAGTCAATCTCTTAACTGACTGGCATTAGGCGCTTTAACACCCGGTTTTTTTATTCGGGCGGCAATCAGCCCAATGCAGCGACAACCGCCTGGCCCATTTCCGCTGTGCCGACTTTCTGCATGCCGGCAGACATGATGTCCGCTGTGCGCAGGCCCTGATCCAGCACATTGCCGACCGCATCTTCAATAGCCTGAGCCGCCGCTTCCTCACGGAAGGTATAGCGCAGCATCATGGCCACAGACAGAACCGTCGCCAATGGGTTGGCGATGTTCTGGCCGGCGATATCAGGCGCAGAACCGTGGCAAGGCTCATACATGCCTTTGCCGTTTTCATCCAAAGACGCCGACGGCAGCATGCCGATGGAGCCGGTCAGCATGGCGGCTTCATCAGAAAGGATATCGCCGAACAGGTTGCCGGTGACAATCACATCAAACTGCTTAGGCGCGCGCACCAGCTGCATGGCGGCGTTGTCGACATACATATGCGATAAGTTGATCCCTGGATACTGCGCTTCTTTCAGCGCGGTTACAGTCTGCTTCCACAGCTCAGTCACTTCCAGCACGTTGGCTTTGTCTACCGAGCAGACCTTGCCGCCGCGCAGGCCAGCCAGCTCAAACGCCACTTTGGCAATGCGCTTGATTTCGGATTCCGAATAAACGTCTGTGTTGTAGCCCTGCTTTTCGCCGTTTTCCAGCTCACGGATGCCGCGCGGCTGGCCGAAATAAATCCCGCCGGTCAATTCGCGTACAATCAGAATATCCAGGCCGGCGACAATTTCCGGCTTTAAGCTGGACGCATCCGCCAATTGCGGATAAAGGATCGCCGGACGCAGGTTGGCAAACAGGTTCAGCTCAGAGCGGATTTTCAATAAGCCGCGTTCCGGGCGGATGGCGCGCTCAATCGCATCCCATTTCGGGCCACCGACAGCGCCGAGCAAAATGGCATCGGCTTTTTCCGCCTGCGCAGCGGTGACGGCCGGATACGGTTCGCCATGCGCATCAATGGCCGCGCCGCCCAGCAAGCCCTGTTCCCATGTCAAACCCAAATTGAATTTTTCATTTACGCGCGCCAGCACCTGTTCGGCCGCTTTTACAATTTCCGGGCCAATGCCGTCGCCAGCTAAAATCAAGATTTGTTTTGACATGAAGGTTTCCATTTTATGAAGTCAGTTGTTGAGCCAACAGGATTTTTACAATTTTTTTTCCGCAAACTCGCCCAGCCCATTCAGGACATTGTACGGCTTGCAGAAACGCCGAATAGTTTTCTGCTCCTGCATCAGGTCCACACAGAGCGGATCCGGCGCAGAAACATTCAGCAGGCTGCCCTGCTGCTTGCTGCGGTTGCGGTACATCTTAAAGGTATAGCGCTGATGGGCATTAAACTGGTGAATCACATGCAGGCGTTCGGCTTTATCCCGGGAAATCGGATAAAAGCGGATCACCACTTCATGCTGGCCGGCAGGCACGGAAAGATACACGGCATTCGGCTCACGGAGTGATTTAGCCTGCAGGCGCAGAATTCCGGCATGCAGCGCTGACTTTTCCAGCTGCTGGCTTTCAGCGCCCAGAATGCGGATCTTATCCAGGCGCTCAAATTCGCAGTCTTCGGTTCCAGCGCAGTAAATCAAGGCATTGCGCTTCGCGCCGGCGCCTTCATGCATATATTTAAGGCGCGCAGCATCCATGCTCTGGCATGCCGCCAATGACGCTGCTAAAGCTCCGAGTAAAGCAAATCGTGCAAACAGCTTATCCATGACCCAAACCCAACCTGACAAAATCTGGCAATATCTGACTATAATTATGCCCCGATATTAGCAAGTCTTCTGCATAGTGACTATAGCTTAATGCGCGAATTTACTTAGGCTTTTAAGTCAGTAAATACCCAAGGGCGCGCCGCTTTAGCCTGCGCTTCATAAGCGCGGATATCGTCCGCCGCCTGCAAAGTCAAGCCAATGTCATCCAGGCCGTGCAGCAGGCAATGCTTGCGGAACGGGTCAACTTCAAATTTGAATGCCTCGCCGCTTGGCGTGCGCACTTCCTGCGCTGCCAAATCAACCGTCAGCTGATAGCCTTCGGCAGCGGCGCATTCCTTGAACAGCTGATCAACAGTTTCTTCAGGCAGAATGACCGGCAGCATGCCGTTTTTAAAGCTGTTGTTGAAGAAAATGTCGGCATAGCTTGGCGCAATCACGGTGCGGAAGCCGTATTCTTCCAAGGCCCACGGCGCATGCTCGCGGCTTGAACCGCAGCCGAAATTGGCGCGGGCGATCAATACCGATGCGCCTTGATAGCGCGGCTGATTCAGGACGAAATCCGGATTTTTCGGGCGCTTGGCATTGTCCTGCCCCGGGTAGCCTTCATCCAGATAGCGCAACTCATCAAATAAGTTTTCGCCAAAACCGGTGCGCTTGATGGATTTCAAGAACTGTTTTGGAATGATCAAATCGGTATCGACATTGGCACGGTCTAATGGCGCAACGATACCCTGTTCTACGGTATAAGCTTTCATATTTTGCTCCCGGCTAACCGATTAAAATGAACGAACATCAACAAAGTGGCCGGCAATCGCAGCCGCAGCAGCCATCGCTGGGCTCACCAGATGCGTCCGGCCGCCGTTGCCCTGACGGCCTTCAAAGTTGCGGTTGGAGGTCGATGCGCAATGCTCGCCCGGCTGCAGCTTATCCGCATTCATCGCCAGGCACATGGAGCAGCCCGGCTCGCGCCATTCAAAACCGGCTTCAACCAGGATTTTGTCCAGGCCTTCGGCTTCCGCCTGCTGCTTCACCAGGCCCGAACCCGGCACCACCATCGCCTGCTTAATGCTTGGCGCGACTTTACGGCCTTTGACGACTTCCGCAGCCGCGCGGATGTCTTCAATGCGCGAGTTGGTGCAGGAACCGATAAACACGCGGTCCAGCTGAATGTCCGCCAAAGCTTGGCCGGCATTTAAGCCCATGTACTGATAAGCGCGGCTCCAGTCGCTGCGCTGCACATCATCCTTGGCCTGTTCCAAAGTCGGAACGGCTTGGGAAACCGGGATCACCATTTCCGGCGAAGTACCCCACGATACTTGCGGCTCAATCTCTTCGCCCTGCAATACCACAACGGTATCGAAATATGCATCAGCATCAGAATGCAAAGTATTCCAGTAGGCTACTGCAGCATCCCACTGCTCGGCTTTAGGCGCATAGCTGCGGCCTTTGACGTATTCAATAGTTTTGTCATCCACCGCCACCATGCCCACGCGCGCGCCGGCTTCAATCGCCATGTTGCAGACGGTCATGCGCCCTTCAATCGACATGTCGCGGAACACCTGGCCGCCGAATTCAATGGCATGGCCTGTGCCGCCGGCGGTGCCTATTTTGCCGATAATCGCCAATACCACGTCTTTAGAGGTCACGCCTTGGCCCAATACACCATCTACACGGATCAGCATGTTCTTCATTTTCTTTTGAACTAAGCATTGCGTTGCCAATACATGTTCAACTTCAGAGGTGCCGATGCCGTGCGCCAGGCAGCCGAATGCGCCATGCGTTGCGGTGTGCGAATCGCCGCAGACCACGGTCATGCCCGGCAAAGTCAGGCCCTGTTCCGGCCCGACCACATGCGCAATGCCCTGGCGGATGTCATTGATGTCAAACTGCACCACATTAAAGGCTTTGCAGTTGTCATCCAAAGTCTGCACCTGAATGCGCGACGTATCATCTTCAATGCCCGCGATCCCTTCAGAGCGCTCTTTGGCTGAGGTCGGCACGTTATGGTCAGGCGTGGCAATATTCGCGCTTAAGCGCCAAGGCTTGCGCCCAGCCAGCTGCAAGCCTTCAAAGGCCTGCGGGGAAGTCACTTCATGCAATAAATGGCGGTCGATATACAGCAAGGCGGAGCCGTCATCGCGCTGCTTAACCAAATGGTCATCCCACAATTTGTCATACAAGGTTTTTGCATTTGCGCTGCTGTCATTTTTTGCTTTTTGGATTTCGCCTGCCATGTCGATTTGCTCCACTGGACTGGGTAATTCTGTCATTAAATTGATTATAGCCACGATTTTACATAAATCTAATTTATCATTTTTATTAGTTTTAAAACTTTTTTGAATCAATTAACATATAGGCTATTACAAAAACAGAGAGCTTAAAAAATTAGATGACGATCTAAACAATAACGCTCTGATCATTTAAAAAACTCATTCGACTCTGTTCCATTTTTGAAAGCGGCTATATAAAATAATGGCCGATTGTTGAAATATACATCACAATTTATTCCTTATAAAAAACAATCATTTTCAAAAAATTATTTTTACAATGCTCAACATTTTATGCCACACGCTCAATACTCAGTGCATAAATCCTAAAGAACCTTACTTCATGGAACAATATAATGCAGAATATATTTCAACAGCTTCTTGCTCCAACATGGCAACAGCGCCAACACGCAGCAACTGTATGTTCTGAATACTATAGTTATGACAATGATCTCTCGATTGAAGCCAAACAACAGCTCAAAGAATGGTTATTAGAATTAGGTGAACAAAAAACTCTTTATTTAACTGCAATTTTATCATTTTGGTCACATGTTGCAAATTTAGAAGCAAAATATAAAGCTGCGTCTAGCCGCTCTATCAATGATTTTTATCAAGCATGCATCGATCGTGCTGCCTGTGAAAGCTGGCGTAAACATGATTTCGAAAAGCTCTTCCCATTGGATGAAGATAGTGAAAAACTTCAAATCGACTGGCTTAGCCAATCATTTAAACCCATTTACTTTATTGCCAGCTTGACGCATGAACTAGAGCATTTGCAGCAACAATTGGTAGATACTTTCCCAATTTTAGATTCTAGCATTGCTGACCTAGTCAAACGCACATTATCTCAAATGCCACAGATTACTGATGCAACTTATCATGCTTGTTTAGAGGAATTTAGAAATTCTTACGAAACAAGCAGCTTTCAAAAATTTGCACAACATATCAATACACCAGCGCGCATAGAACAATGGTTATATTTTTATTCTATTGAAAAAAATAGAGATATTGAAATTTTAGACCGCTATTTGGATGTTGTAGAATATGCACCGCAACACAGCGCCACACAAATTTTGACATCATTAATCGATTTTTATCAACGCTGCCCTTCTGTTGAAAAAACACCTCAGCTATTACACGCTTTTGCTAGCCTTTGTCTGAGTGCTGGGTTCTTCCCTGCATTTGTGATTGATTTTGCGATGCAAGCTTTAGCGCAAGAGCGTGAAGATGAAGGAAGTTTTTGGGGCACATCACTGATTTATTTTTTTGCCCATTATGATGCCAAAGCATACTCCGATGACATTAGCTATTTTCTTGATCATCCTTATGAAAGGCATCATTACACCGCCTATGCTGCTCTGCCAGCAGCAATAAAAAATATTAATGATTTTCCTGGCATACTCGTTGATAAACTCATCCACTATGGCTTATTTGAAGGAGGATTTAATCCTAATTTTAGTGGCAGTCTTCAATTTTTTAATCTGCTACAAGCACTAAGTAAACAAAAACTAAAACAATTTGAGTCAACAATTAAAAATGCGCTCAATAATTTTATGGATGATATGGAGTACAGTGATCTTGCAATTGAAGAGATTTTACCTATTTTAGTATACTTAACAGAACAAGATATTGATTTAAAATCAGATATAAAAACCATTATCGAAAAACTTGAGCTGGAATATGCTGAGGATATTGATGCAGATAAGCATGAACCAGCTCCAAATATGGATGAGATTTTAGCACAAAGCAAAGCAGAAATGGCCAAACAAGGCTTAACGAACGATGAGGCTGAGCTTGAGCTGCAGCAATCTATGCTGCTGATGAAACAACTCTTTAGTGTAGCTGAAGGTCAAACTTTAGAAGAAAAGTTCACACAAAATCGTCAAGATGCGGCTGAAGAAGATAGCCTAAATGAAATAGATGTTTTGCTGCGTCAACTGAAACAGCTGGCTTCTTAAATCAGCTTTAGCTAAATAATCGTTGCGCTTCGTTACTGAATTTACCTCGTGCAATACGAGGTAAAAGCAGTTTCAGAAACTTCTAAAACTTGAAATTCCATAGAAATTTAACAAGTTAAACTTATCATCTAAAAATTCAGTCACCATCAATCAAAAAATCCTTTTTACATTTTACTTGATAATGATTATCATTTATTTTATCTCGAAATTTATTTAATTGTGGTGATTCTCATGGCTCGTATTCAAAACTTCGTACAAAGCAATCAACGTATTTTCAAAAAAACTTTAAGCTACTACATCATGCATATTACTGTAGCAATGCTTGTAGGTTATGTGATTATAGGTAATTTATGGATGGCAGTGACGTTAAGCTTAGTCGAACCTACTGTACAAGCGATTGCATTTTTCTTCCATGAAAAAGCATGGAACAAAAAAGATCAGAAAGCAGCTCAAACTCAAATTGTTAAAGCCTAAATAATCTTTATCAAATTTACGTTTTAAAAATCAGCTGTAAAAGTGTGCTAATCACCGCCACCGCTGCTGCAACTATTACATGATGAGTCTGAACCTGAATCTGCACCATGATGAGAATGAGCAGAATCAGAAGATGAAACAAAGCATCAACCGAATAAGAAGGCATTGCATAGGAATTTCTATGCTGCATATGAATTGCTAAATAGTCTTTAAAACCTTCTTCAATACATGGATACGATGATGAGCTTATATTAGGATGCCTTTGTTTAAAAGCAGCCCAAATATTGGCAGGGATTTTAAATTCAGCTAAAAGCTTAGTTCGCTGCAGATGCTTTACCCTTGCATGCCCCCATAGAAGAGTAATGATAAACAGAATAGCGCTGAGGAAATAATGATTAAAAAAATAACTCAATACCGCAAAAAATGGAAGCAATCACGGAAAATCTTAGCCAAGGTTTAGAAAAAGTATTTCGACTGAGTTCTTGAAAATAACAGATGGATGCAGATGTTGTTTGATTCAAATATTTTCCTTTTGTTGTTTTTATATGCGCACTATAAACTATGATAATCAACAATGTATAACAAAAACTTGTATGAAAATTTTTCTAAAATTGGCAGACAAATCGCCTTTTAACACATAACTTTAAAAAAATTGAAAATTGCTTTGATTAATTCTTAAAATTTCTAAATAATAAAATTACCATAAAAAATCTTTATAGGTAATTTAAGATGAATCTCGCAGCCTTTGAAGCCTTTGTCAAAGTCATGGAAACTGGATCGATTTCTCTGGCCGCCGATCAGCTTTTCATTACCCAGCCCGCAGTCACCAAGCGCATTCACAGCCTGGAAGACTATTTTGGCGTCAAGCTGTTTGAATCTGCAGGGCGCGGCATTCAGGCGACCCATGCCGCCCATTCGCTGCTGCCCAAAGTCAAAAACTGGCTGAATGAGCTGGGCGATATTCACAATACCCTGAGCCATGAGCAGGGCCAGGTGCAGGGCAAGCTGAAAATCGGCACCAGCCATCACATTGGCCTGCATCATTTGCCGAATCATTTGCGCCATTATGTGCAGAATTTTCCCGAAGTGACTTTAGACGTGCATTTTGTCGATTCCGAGCAGGCGCATGAACAGGTGCTGGCCGGCGATCTGGAGCTGGCGTTTTTAACCTTGCCGCCGCAAGGCGACAGCCGCCTCAACTATGTCACAATCTGGGATGACCCTTTAGTCTTTGTGGCGGCGCCGTTCCATCCTTTGGCGCAAAAGCGCAATCTCAGCCTGGAAGACTTAATTGAGTACCCAAGCCTGCTGCCGGCTTCGCAAACCTATACCAGCCAAATCACGCTGGCCGAGTTTGAAAAGCAGGGCGTCAAGCCTAAAATCACCATGAGCAACAATCCGCTGGAATCCATCCGCATGCTGGTGTCGATTGGCTTAGGCTGGTCAGTCCTGCCCAAAACCCTGCTGAATCAGGACTTGAAGCAGCTGGATATTCAGCTGGAAATGAACCGCCAGCTGGGCATGGTCTGGCACCCCGGCCGCACCCAGTCCAAGGCGGCTGAGGCGCTGGTGCAGCATATGAGGCTGCAGTAAGGCAGCCGATGCACTGATTGCTAGCCCATAGCCGAGTAACATAAATTTCGGATAGCGCATGCGGCAGGGATGCCGCAGGCTGCTCATTGCGCAAAGGCCTTAAAAGCTTTAAGGTAAAAACGAGGCAGTACAGGCGCTGAAGCTTAAGCACGCATCAATCATCCGCCTTTTTCAAAGCCGTCAAATCGTCATGGAAAAAATCCGGCTTTCCGGCATTTTGCGCTTCAAGTGCAGGTCAAAGGCCATGCAGATATTGCGCACAAAGGGCTTGCCCCGCTCGGTCACGCGGATGCCGTGATCATGCAGCAGCAGCAGGCCGTCCTGCTGCATTTCCTGCAGCTGCGCCAATACCTGCGGCAGTTCCGGAAAATACTGCGCCGGGTTTTCCCACGATGCCTCAAAGCTGCACATTAAATTTAAAATATGCCTGCGGATAATCAGGTCTTCCTGCGACAGCACATGGCCGCGGTACACCGGAATTTCATCCTGCTCCAGACGCGCATAGTAATCTTCCAGCTTCTTTTCATTCTGCGCAAAGCTGTACCAGCTGTCACTGATGGAAGACAGGCCCAAGCCGATCATCAGCTGGGTTTTAGAGGCGGTATAGCCCATGAAATTGCGGTGCAGCGCGCCCTGCTGAAAGGCCTGATGCATGCCGTCAGACGGCAAGGCGAAATGATCCATGCCGATTTCATGATAGCCCTGCGCCAGCAGCTGCTTTTTGCCTTCTTCATAGCAGCGGCGCTTCATTTCATCTTTCGGCACATCGGCATCTTTAAAGCCGCGCTGGCCATTGCCTTTAATCCACGGCACATGCGCATAGCTGTAAAACGCCAGGCGGTCGGGCATCAGGCGGCAGGTCTGCTGAATGGTATGCAGCACATCGTCCAGGCTTTGAAACGGCAGGCCAAACACCAGATCATGCGAAATGGAGGTATAGCCGATTTCACGCGCCCACAGGGTTGCGCGCTCAACATGTTCATAAGGCTGAATGCGGTGAATGGCTTTCTGCACGGTTTCATTATAGTCCTGCACGCCATAGCTGACCCGGC
Organism: Acinetobacter sp.; assembly: GCF_036659555.1. Classification (GTDB taxonomy): domain Bacteria; phylum Pseudomonadota; class Gammaproteobacteria; order Pseudomonadales; family Moraxellaceae; genus Acinetobacter. The sequence goes on along the minus strand of NZ_JAVXCI010000009.1, from coordinate 40,754 downwards.
GGAAGCCGAGATCATGCAGCGCCTGCAGATGTCCGCGCGTGGTGTTGTTCGGATGGCCTTCAAAACTGAATTCATGCTGCGGCGCCACTTCCGCTTGATCAAGAATGCCTTGAATCAGCTGGGTTAAATGCTCCGGTGAGAAAAAAGTCGGCGTGCCGCCGCCCAAATGGATTTCCTTAATAACCGGCTTATCTTCAAGCAGCTGGCAGTACAAGTCCCATTCCTTCAGCACGGCCTGAATATAAGGCTGTTCCACGTCATGGCGCTTGGTCACCTTTTTATGGCAGCCGCAGAAGGTGCACAGGCTTTCGCAGAACGGCAAATGGATATACAGGCTGATGCCTTCGCTGCGGTTTGACTCATCAAAAGCGCGCTTTAAAGTCCGCTTCCACGCCTCCGGCGAAAACGACTGCTCATCCCAATACGGCACGGTAGGATAGCTGGTATAGCGCGGCCCCGGCACATTGTATTTCTGAATTAAAGAATCCGCCTGCTTTATCAATGCTGTCCCCCGCTTGAACTGATCATATTCACTGAAGGCCTATTCTGCTGAGCTTGGGCCAGGATTTCAACCCAGGCTTTTAGTCGGAATAAGCCGGCGCCGCATCCGCCTTTGGCAATCCCGCGCCTGCGGAAAAAGCCCTTAATCTTTTCAGCGTTTTATGCTTTGATGTAGGCAGTTTTGATTTTCCCCATGAGGGCCCTGATGCAGCATCCAACTTCAGCAGACATCCAGCGTGTCCGCGACTTTCTCACCGGCCTGCAGGCCCGCATTTGCGCTGCCTTAGAGCAGCAGGAACGCGCTGGCGGCGGTACGGCGGAATTTATTATTGATGACTGGCAGCGCCCTGAAGGCGGCGGCGGGCGCTCGCGCGTGCTGCAGAATGGCGCGGTGATTGAAAAAGGCGGGGTCATGTTCTCGCATATCAATATTTCCCAGCTGCCGGCCTCCGCTACAGCGCGCCATCCCGGCATTGCCGGCGCCAAAGCGCAGGCGATGGGCGTATCTCTGGTGATTCATCCGAAAAACCCGAATGTGCCAACCTCGCATGCCAACGTGCGCTTATTTGTCGCAGAGCCGGAAGGCCAAGACCCGGTTTGGTGGTTTGGCGGCGGTTTTGACCTTACGCCGTTTTATCCCAATGATGAAGATGTGCTGGCGTGGCACCAAAGCGCGCATGACCTGTGCGCGCCATTCGGCGCTGAAGTGTATGCCGAGCACAAAAAATGGTGCGATGAGTATTTTTACTTAAAGCACCGCGATGAACAGCGCGGCGTCGGCGGCCTGTTTTTTGATGATTTGAATCAGTGGGATTTTGAAACCTGCTTTAAATACATGCAGGCGGTCGGCAATGGCTATCTGGACGCCATTCTGCCGATTTTCCAGCGCAATCAGCACAAGCCTTATACTGAAACACAGCGTGAATTCCAGCTCTACCGCCGCGGGCGCTATGTGGAATACAACCTGGTGTATGACCGCGGCACGCTGTTCGGCCTGCAAACCGGCGGGCGGATTGAATCGATTTTGGTCAGCATGCCTCCGCTTGCCGGCTGGTCGTACCGCCCGGAATGGGAGGCTGATTCGGCGGAGAAAAAACTCACCGATTACTATTTAAAGCCGCAGGACTGGCTGAAGCTGTCCGGCTGAATTTTTACCGATGAACTGCAAAAGCCTTCAGCTGCTGAAGGCTTTTTTCATTCAGATGCAGCCAGCCGTCAGCTCAAATGCCTTGCGCTTCCGGGGCTTTATGCTGGCGCTTTTCAGCTCAGTCAGCACTGCGGTTTTTTCTGAAAGCGCTTTTCACGACAATTTTGCATTAGCCGTGATGGCCATTGCGCTGGCCGGCATGATTGTCAGCGCGGCTTTCTTAATGCTCGATGCGGTTTTAGCTGCCTGCAGCCCTTAAACGGGCGCTTTCAGCGCAGGGGAAATTGCAGTTAGCGCTTTAGAGCGCGGAAAATTTACCGTATATTGATGCACATTTCTCCACATGGATCCTGTGCGATGAGCAAGCAATTTGCCGTGATCGGCAACCCGATTGAACAGTCCCGCTCGCCGGAACTGCACCATGCCTTTGCCGCCAAAACCGGCGTGCAGCTGAACTACGCCAAGCGCCTGGCGCCTCTGGACGGCTTCAGCGCCAGCATGCATGATTTCTTCAGCCAGGGCGGCGCCGGCATGAATGTCACTGTGCCGTTTAAGGAGCAGGCGTTTGCCGAATGCGCCGTGCTGACCGAGCGCGCCAAAATCGCCAAAGCCGTCAACACGCTGTGGATGCAGGATGGTCAGCTGCATGGCGACAATACCGATGGCCAAGGCCTGGTCGAAGCGATTAAAGCGCTGGGCTGGAATCTGGAAAATGCCGATCTGCTGATCATCGGCGCCGGCGGCGCCACCCGCGGCGTGATTTATCCGCTGCTGCAGGCCGGCGCGAAAAAAATCGTCATCGCCAACCGCACCTTGGCCCGCGCAGAGCAGCTGATTGCCGATCTCAAGCAGGCGGTGCCGCAGGCGGAACTGTCCGCAGTCAGCCTGGATAATCTGGCAGGAAGCTTCGATATCGCCATTAATGCCACCTCGGCCAGCCTCAGCGGCGATGCCCTGCTTTTGCCGCAAGCGCTGCAGTTCAAGCAAGCCTATGAAATGGCTTACGGCAAGCCATCGAGCTTTTTAGAGCAGGCCAAAGCGCGCGGCGTGCCGGCATCTGAAGGCTTTGGCATGCTGGTCGGGCAAGCCATTGAGTCCTTCCGCATCTGGAATGGCGTTAAGCCCAACCTGAAAGATTTCCTGTAGGCAAAAAAAGAACCTCAGATGAGGTTCTTTTTCATTTCAGGCCGCCGTTATTTCGGCATATGCTTGACCACATCTTTGTAGGCTATGCGGTAAATGGCATCATCAAATAAGTCCGCGCCATCTTCCGGCAGGTTCTGCAGCGACTTTTCTGAAAGCCGGCCTTGCAAATCATCGGCAAAGGCCTGCGCAAACACCTGTGCAGGCTTCGGCAGCAGGCGCTTCTGCTCATCGCTGAGTGAATATTCCTGCGCAAAGCTTTCCGCATAGTACTGGGCGAAAACCGCCTGCCGGGTTTTGTGCTGCTTGATCCGCTTGGCCCACTGCTGCTGCTCCTGATATTCCTTGACCGCTTCATTGACCGTGCGGCTGACTGTATAGCCAATGTCATCAAAGCTGTCTGAATGCTTCAATTGATGCTTGGCAGCAAGCTTGTTCAGGCGGGCCAGCGCAGCGCCCTGCGGCTTAGGCAAGTCCTCATTAAAATGATAGGCGTACACCTCCGCAATTTCATTCAGCTCGGCGGCGGCGTAATGCCGGCTCAAATCGGACTGGCTGATTGGCGCGTACACTGCAAAGACCGCCTGATAGGCTTTCAGCCAGGAGCCTGTGCGCTTGTAAGTGTCCAGCGCGATTTTATGCAGATAGTCATCCATGCTCTTGGCATCTCCGGCTTCTGCAGCAGCGGCGGCATCCGGCCCCAAAGCGCTCAGCAAGCCTTTGGAGAATTTTTCCATCAGCGAGCCTTTAGTCACTTCTTCAATGGATTTAGCGTCTTTCAACAGCTTGCGGTCAATCGGCTTAGCCTTGCCGTAATTTGAAATCTGGTTGGTGCTGATGAAGCGGAACTGGCCAAGCTTCTCATCTTTTTTCAGCACGTCATAATCAAACGTCTGCAGGCGCCCGGCCTTGTCCAAGCCGATATCCATGATGATTGGCATTGGGCTGGACTGCTCCGCTTTTAAAGCCTGCTGAATTTCAGCATCATGCTTCTGCCACAGCTGCTTAAAGCTTTGCACATCGGTCAGCTGCTCAGACTGGTATTCAATGAACACCGGCGTCAATTTCTGCAGCGCCGACTGCTCCGCCTGCCCTGCAGATTCGCCGCCATCCTGCTCCTGCGCCGCGGCCGGCTCAAACAGATTCAGGCCATACCATTCGCGGCACAGGGTAAACTGGCCAGCCGGCACTTTGGCAGTGTTAATCAGGGCTTCGCAGGCTTCTTCAGACAGGGCATAAGCGCTTTCATCTTCGCTTTCGGCGCCGGATTCCGGCTCGCCTGAGGAGGATGCCGTTTCCGCAGCGGAAGCGGCATCGCAGGCAGCGCTGGAGGCGCAGGCTTCATCCGCAGCTATTTCCGCTTCATCCGCATCCCCTTCCTGCGCAGCATCGGCAGCTTCATGCTCATGCTCACCGCCATGATCCGCAGCTCCATACGCCTGAGCCTGCACCAGCTCGCTGACCCGCTCTGAAGACTCGTAAGCGGCGGTCTCCAGCCCGCCCTCAGCCGAAGCGTCTTCAGCTTCGGCAATATCGGCAGCCTCAGCTTCAGCTGCCGGCGCAGCGGCCTCTTCAGCCTGCTGCGCCTGCCCGATAATGTGCGCGCTGTAATACGGCGTATTCACCAGTTCAAATAAACTCATCTGCAGCAGCAGGCTTTCCAGCGTGCCCTGATAGCGGATTTTGCTGTGCACGCCCAGCTGCTTGTCCTGTTCGGTTAAAGCAGCCGCGGTCACCTGGTCTGGGGCGGCCAGTGCATACGGCAAGGCATTCATCTGCTTCAGGTAATTCGCCAGCAGCTTGAAATCCACCTTATTGAAGTCATCTTTGTATTTGGAAAAATCAATATAGGCGAAAGACGCCTGACTGTCGCGGTTCACCATGAACGGCATAAAGGCGAAATAATTGGCATACAGCCTGAAATTATTAAAATCCACCACCATCGGCAGCTGCGCCTGCACCAGCAGGGTCGGCTTCTGATATTTCAGGTTTAAATTCAAGGCAGCCATTTTCTGGCGGTAATGCACCGAGGCGTCATAGCTGAACTGCAGGTCATTCAGCAGGTTGATCATGCTTTCCGCCATGCCGGCTCTGGCGCCCTCGCGGCCCAGCATCGCGGCATAAGGGTCCTGCTGCCGGGCAATGGCTGCATACAGCTGGCTTTTTTCTTTAGCGCTGAGCTGAATTTTCTGCGCCTTAATCGCCTGATCCAGCTGCTTTTTCACGTCAGGATCCAGCGCCGGCTGCTGGCCGGCTGCATCAGATGCGCCGGCTGCTGCCTTGCTGCCCGGCTGCGCCTGAATGGAAAACTGCCCCTGCAGATCATAGCTTGAGGTGTCAAACATTGTATTGAGGGCGCTGGCAGCGCGCTCGCCTAAAGGCTGCTGCTGGCCGGCAGTGGACTTAGTGACATGCTGCGCGCAGGCGCCCAGGCTGAGGCTCAGGACGCAGAGAGTTAAATGTTTCAAACGCATAAAATTCTTTTTAATACCCAGTTTATTTATACTTTAGTTGTAAAGAATGACCAAAAGATCAGCGCTTACTTTAGCATAAACAGCGCCAAATTCAGATTGCCTTAATTGCCAAATTCGCATTTCTGACAATTTTGCCAGTCTGCGGCATCAATGCAATTTCATCATTATTGTGAATAATAAAATCATCCATTCAGATTTAAAACTATTTTCAAATTAGGATTAACGCCATGCCTGCCTATAAAGCTCCTTTGCACGACATCCGCTTTTTGATGAATGAAGTGCTTGACTACCCTGCACACTACCAAACCCTGTCCAATGGCGAAATCGCCGATGCCGACACGGTAGACATGATTCTTGAAGGCGCAGCCGATTTCTGTGAAAACGTGCTGTCTCCGCTGAACCAGTCCGGCGACGCTGAAGGCTGCCATTTTGAGAACGGCGAAGTAAAAACGCCGAAAGGCTTTAAAGAAGCCTACGACCAGTTCGTGCAGGGCGGCTGGCAAGGCCTGTCGTTCCCGGAAGAATTCGGCGGCCAGAACCTGCCTCAGTCGCTGAACCTGATTAAGTCGGAAATGATGGGCACAGCCAACTGGTCATTCCAGATGTATCCGGGCCTGAGCGTAGGCTGCATCAACACCATCATGCAGTTCGGCACAGATGAGCAGAAAAATATCTACCTGCCGCATCTGGTTGCCGGCACCTGGTCGGGCACCATGTGCCTGACTGAGCCGCAGTGCGGCACCGACTTGGGCCAAGTCAAGTCTAAAGCGGAGCCGCTGGCTGACGGCGCTTACGCCATTTCCGGCACGAAAATCTTCATCTCTGCCGGCGAGCACGATTTAACTGACAACATTGTGCACATTGTGCTGGCGCGCCTGCCGGATGCGCCTGCAGGCACCAAAGGCATTTCACTGTTTATTGTGCCTAAATTCCTGGTGAATGCGGACGGTACTGCCGGCGAACGCAACCCGGTGACTTGCGGCTCCATTGAGCACAAGATGGGCATCCGCGCATCAGCAACAGCGGTGCTGAACTTTGATAATGCCGTGGGCTACCTGATTGGCGAGCCGAACAAAGGCCTGCATGCCATGTTCACCTTTATGAACACCGCGCGCATCGGCACGGCCATTCAGGGCATTGCGCATGCTGAACTGGCATTCCAGGGCGCCCTGCCGTATGCCAAAGAGCGCATGTCCATGCGCGCGCTGTCCGGCAAAAAAGACCCTGAAAAAGCCGCTGACGCCATCATTCACCATGCAGACGTGCGCCGCATGCTGCTGACCCAGAAAGCCGTCGCCGAAGGCGGCCGCGCCATGATTTATTACGCTGCCCAGCTGGCGGACAAAATGGCCGATGCCCTGACCCGCGGCGATACTGCAGCCTTTGAAGCGCATGACGACCACTTGGGCTTCTACACCCCAATCCTGAAAGGCTTCCTGACCGAACTGGGCTATGAAGCAGCCAACCACGGCATGCAGGTGTACGGCGGCCACGGCTATATTAAAGAATGGGGCATGGAGCAGATTGTCCGCGACTCGCGCATCTCCACCCTGTACGAAGGCACAACCGGCGTGCAGGCGCTGGACTTAATCGGCCGCAAAGTGCTGCTGACCTCCAAAGGCAAAGTGATCCGCGACTATACCGCTGAAATCCTGAAGTTCTGCGGCCAGCATGCGCGCAACAAATACATGCGCCGTTTCGCCTGGGACTTAACCAAGCTTTGCGCGCAATGGAATGCTTTAACCGTCCGCATTATGCTGGCAGCCCGCAAAGACCGCGACATCGTGTCTTCCGCTTCGGTGGATTTCCTGATGTTCTCCGGCTACGTGATGATGGCGTATTTCTGGGCGCAGCAGGCCGCTGTGGCTTCTGCCAAACTGGCGTCCGGCGAAGGCCAGGAAGTTCCTGAGTTCTATAAAGCCAAAATCAAAGTGGCGGACTTCTACTTTGAGCGCATGCTGCCGCGCACGCAGGGCCATGCCGAAGCGATGGTGAATCCGTCGAAGACCATGACATCTTTGGCTGCTGAGCATTTCAGCTTCGATTATTGAGTTCTAATTTTTAAATAAAAAGAGCGCTCCGGCGCTCTTTTTTTACAGCAGATACTTCACTTTTTTATTCAGCTGCACCAGAAGCAGCCCAGCCAGAATAGAGCACAGCAAGACAGCAATGCTGAATAATGTCTGCTGGCCCGGAAAATAATTTTTCAGATGATGAATGAACACAGGATGAATTAAAAATATCGCCGTGGACAGGCTCGCAATATTCTTGCTTTCTCCGCTGATTTTCCGATTCAAGGCGTACCAGAAAATGACAGGGGCCGCGAAAAACAGCGAAAACATTTGATCCAGGCTTTCGGTTTTGCTGACAAAAAAATAATTCAGCAGGGATTCGGCCAGCACCAGGCCGGTCAGCAGGCAAATATGGCGCGGCTTGATTTCCATATTTCTGAAAACAGCGCCGTCCAGCTTGTTCAATAAAAAACCCAGCGTCAAAAATGGAAAGCTGACCAGCAGAAAATTGCGGTGCGTGGTATAGCGGTTGAATTTCCAGTCCAGATAGCCGTCCAGCAGGTGCAGATTTCCAATCTGCTGAATCAGCGTGCCGAGGGCAAATAAAACAGCTGCAATGGCGAAGAGCTTTTTTTCACCAATATTCCTCAGCAGGTAGAGCAGGGAGCCGCCCAGCAGCACGCCGATGATGTACCAGAGCACAAAATACCCGTTATAGATCACCGAAAGCTTATAAGACGCGTCCGCAGCCCACCAGACCGGCAGGTAAAATACCATCCAGACTGCATATAAAATAAAAATCCGCTTCAGCCAGCGTTTGAATTTTTCAAGCGTATCAATATAGAAAAAATAATACCCGGTGATAACCAGAAAGACCGGAACCGCGAGGCGGAATACGCCTTGAACCAGGCTGTGCCCCAATAGCGCTGAAAAATCATAGAAAATATGCGTATGCAAGAATACTACAGATACCGCCAGCAGCAGTTTAAGCAGATCAATCGAAATATTTCGCTGCATTTGATTCCTGAAGATAAACTTTTGCTGAATTTTACAGGATTGAAATCCCCTCCGCGCCAGCTTTAAAAAATATCTTGCTTGATTTTAAGCGCAACGCCGGATGCCGCCCTTCCTGCATTCTCCCGCCCGCAGCCTGCAAAGCGCGGAGTATTTTCTGCAGAGGCTAAAATGCCTGCACCGGCATAGAAGGTTCTTGAACTATAAGGCTGTAAAACTCTAATCCATTGAGCAGAAAACGCCCTTTCAAACCGCCTCCAAAAGCATTTAAAACTGCGCAGCATCTGCTTAATTCTGCAAAGTAAAAGCATCAGCTTCTGCTTTAAGCGCACGCAGCCGCGGGCGAGGCCATACAGGAACAATAGAAAATTCATCTGAAGCCATAATGATAAAAACAATCGCAGACCAGAAATTTTGATTAGTTCAAATGCAGACTCTTTAAGTAGCTTCCAGCAAGCTTTAGCGCGCATAAGAAATTTTGCGCTAAATGCAAAAGACACCCCGAAAAGTGTCTTTCATTACAGAAGAAATTAGCTGTTTTTTTCTAATATTTTCGCTAAATCAATGGCTTCCAAAACATCTGACTTGCTGAAATAAATAGATATTTTTTCCTCATTAAATGGCTCAGAGCCGTATTCCTCATGGTTATTGCCGCGGAAGCCGATTTTTTTCTTGTCAGTTTCCAATTGGTAGTTAGGCTGTTTTCCTGTTCCTGTTTCACCAAATTGAATGGCTGAAGAGTTATATCTTTCGATATTTTGCAGCACGTTATTTAAAAAAACCGTCCCAAGCGTGTAGAGTCCACGTCCCCAAACAACATTATTTTGCAGCATAAGAACCTCTTTTTATTAAGTTGGATTAAGCGCTATAGGTATAGCATTGACAAACAATCAATACAAGTCCAATATGACACATATGGAATTAAACATATATTATTTTAAGTCGAAGACAGCGGTGAGCAGGATCGCTGCAGGAGTTGATTGTGAGCAATTTTTATCCGCAATTCAAAGCAATAATTGAAACTCAATTTGGGCAGGAATTTTTAGCGTTTTTACGGGAAGAAAAAACGCTTGTAATGATGACAACCGCTACATACCTTAATCGTCCTGCTATTGAAGCCTTAATTCCTGCTTTGGAGGAAAGGTTTGGAGCGCAATTAGAGCTGATTAAAAATAACCCAAAGAAGCCTGATAATTCAGATAACCCAAACAACCCCGAAAATATTGATTATGGCCGTTTAAAGCAAACTATGGGGCATATGGTTAAAGTAATTATGGAAGAGCATGGCTATAAGATTGATCAAAATAATGTAAAAATCCCTGAAGCTCGCAGCAGCATTTTTTCTCGGGCAACTCGATACAGAAAAGCTTAGCTGTCTAATGAAAACTTGTTTGTATTCGCGCAATTTTCCTTTTAATTATTAAATGAGAATAGTGATGCAGAAATTAGCTTATGAAATGCAGGGTTTAACTTGGCAAGCGAGAAAGAAAAACCAGCAAGATGCTATTTTATTTAAAAATAAGGTGATCTATGAAAAAGGGCGATATAGCCGTTTAGATCAAGTTGCCGGCAATATTCCATGGCATGCTGCTGTTGCAGACGGCATTGGCAGCCAGCCAAATTCAGATCAGGCCGCTATTGCTGTATTAGAAATTATCAATGAATATTATCAAAATAATACACCGGATATTCATTTAAGCTATATACAGGAAGCGCTTTGCTTAAAGCTGAAGGCTGAATCAGCGCTGAATGCGGGTACAACAATGGCCTTAATCCGGCACGCTGCAGAAGATGATCAAGATCTGGTAAGAATCCAGTCTCTTGGAGACAGCCGGGCCTACCATTTCTCATATAGACTCCAGAAATGGAAGATCCTGACTGAAGATGACAATTTCTTAAATGAAATGGAGCTTTCTACATGGGATCAAGAACAAGAATTGGCTTCAATTTATGATGTGCTAACAGGCTTTTTTTGTGTTAACGCAATGCATGAAGTAAATGAGAAACAAACCCTGATTTACAAAGCTGAGCCTAATGATGCATTCATGGTGTGTACAGACGGCGTCTTTGATGCCATTCCGCATGAAGAGTGGCCATTAATTGCAATGAGCCAATCAGTAACAGAATGGCTCAAAAATTTCGTTGAAATGTTAAAGCCTGCTGCTGGAGACAATATTAGCCTGGTTTTAGTGAGGGCCATCAATAGTTAGAGGAAAAGACAGCGATCTTCTTCCGGAAAGAAAATAATCAATCAATTTATCTAAAATCAATATCTTAAAATCATGCCGCATTCATAAAATGCCTAAAGGCAAAACCCTTCAGCATCACAGAAACTCTTCCAGCACCGAATTTAAAAACACATGCCCCTGCTCCGTGCAGGCTAAACGGCTGTGATCATCCACCATCAATTTGCGCGCGCGCAGTGAGGTCAGCAGCTCCTCCAAACTATCCAGACTCAGGCCGGTGCGCTCGGCATAAAGCCCGGCATCTGCGCCCTCATTTAAACGCAGGGCATTCATCATAAATTCAAAAGGCAGATCTGCATCATCAATGCGCTTCAGCTGCAGGTGCTCTGCCGGCACTTTGGCTAAATAATCCTTCGGCAGGCGGGTTTTCTGAAAGCGGTACACGCCATCCGGCCGGGTGACTTTGCCGTGCGCGCCCGCGCCGATGGCCAAATAATCGCCGAACTGCCAGTAATTTAAATTATGCGCGGACGGCCGTTCCTTGCGCCAGGCGGACACTTCATAATTCACAAAACCGCTGGCTTTTAAATAGGCTTCGCCCTGCTCCTGAATGTCTTCCAAAACCTCGTCCAGCGGCAAGACCGGCTGAGTGCGGAAAAACACCGTATTCGGCTCAATGGTTAGCTGATACCACGACACATGGGTTGCGCCATTTTCCACCGCCAGCCTTAAATCCAGCAGCGCCTGCGCTAAAGTCTGCTCCGGCAGGCCATGCATCAAGTCCACATTAATCCGCTCAAAGCCGGCTTCTTTGGCCAGCTGAATGGCAGATACGGCGTCGGCATTGGAATGAATGCGTCCCAGCTTTTGCAGATGCCCGGTATTGAAGCTCTGCACGCCAATTGATAAGCGGTTAATGCCCGCCTCTAAATAGCCGGCAAAAGGGTCGTGCTCCACCGTTCCTGGGTTGGCTTCCAAAGTGATTTCACAGTTTTCAGCAAAAGGAAGCAACGCTTTCAGCTGCGCAAACAGCCATTGATAGCCCTGGGCGGAAATTAAAGAGGGCGTGCCGCCGCCGATAAATACGCTGTGAATGGCGCGGCCTTGGGAAAAATCAATCTGGGTTTTAAAGTCTTCCACCAAAGCCTGCAGGTATTCCCGCTCCAAATCCAAAGACAGCTTGCCGTCCGGAACGGCATGCGAATTGAAGTCGCAGTACGGGCATTTGCGCACGCACCACGGCATGTGAATGTATAAAGACAAAGGAACCAGTGCAGGATTTAATTCAGCCAAGGAAGATGCTCAAAATAAAAAAGGAGGAGGACCGGCGCATTTTAACATGAGTGCATCAAGACGCTTATGCATTCTGCGCGGCAATCCGCTAAACTCAATAAAATCAGACCGGATTGAGACGCAGACAGAATGAAAATAAGTTCTCAGCTCCTGATGCTGATGCCGCTGGCCATGGGCATCGGCATTGCCATGACTTTTCAGACCGCAATCAACAGCCAGCTGCGTGAATATCTGTATTCGCCGCTGCAAGCCGCCCTTTTATCCTTTTTGGTTGGTACAATAGCGCTGGCTGCCATGGTGTTTTTTCAGCCTGCAGAAAAGCCGAACTTGGATACACTCCGGCAAATTCCCTGGTTTTTATGGCTGGGCGGATGCCTTGGAGGCTATGCCATCAGCGTCAGCATCTATACGGCGCCGAAACTGGGCTTTCTGACTTTGTCCGGACTGATCATTTTTGGACAGATTGTGACCTCGATGATTGTTGATCAGTACGGCTTTCTGGGCACTGAAAAAACCCCGATAAACTGGCAGCGCCTTTTAGGCGGCGTGGTGATTTTTACCGGTGTGCTTCTCACCTTACAGCGCTAAACCGTTTTCCGAAGCACCGGATAAAATAGGTATTTTTGTGCAGAATGCTGCGTATGCAACAACCAACCGTTATGAAATAAAAAAACTGCTTCACCTGATGCTGCCGATTCTGGTCACTCAGTTTGCCCAAGCCGGCTTTGGCTTGATTGACACGGTGATGGCCGGGCATTTATCCGCCAATGACTTGGCCGCCATTGCGGTCGGGGTCGGGCTGTGGATTCCCATCATGCTGCTGTTCAGCGGCATCATGATCGCCGCCACTCCGCTGGTGGCCGAAGCCAACGGCGCACGCACGCCGGAAAAAATTGCCGTAATTGCGCGCCAGTCACTGTGGGTTGCGCTGATTTTAGGCATCATTGCCTGCCTGATTCTGCAGATTGCTCCTTTCCTGCTGCCGGTTTTAGGCGTGCCTGAAGCCCTGCTGCCGAAAGCCAGCCTGTTCCTGCATGCTATTGGCTTCGGCATGCCGGCCGTCACCATGTATGCAGCTTTGCGCGGCTATTCCGAAGCGCTGGGCTTTCCGCGCCCTGTGACCGCAATCAGCCTGATTGCCCTGCTGCTGCTGATTCCGCTGAACTTTGTTTTCATGTACGGCCTAGGGCCAATTCCTGAGCTGGGTTCCGCCGGCTGCGGCTTCGCCACGGCGATTCTGCAGTGGCTGATGTTCTTCGCCTTGGCCAGCTATATCTTTAAAGGCAGCGCCTATCAGAAGACCCAGCCTTTTGCCGTGTTTGAAAAAATTGACGGCTACTGGGTCAAGCGCATCTTAAAGCTCGGCCTGCCGATTGGCCTGGCGATTTTCTTTGAAGTCAGCATTTTCAGCACCGCGGCCATTATCCTCAGCCCGCTGGGCGAAATTACCGTAGCCGCCCATCAGATTGCGATTTCCATTACCTCGCAGCTGTTTATGATTCCCATGTCCCTGGCGATTGCCCTGACCATCCGCGTCGGCACCTATTACGGCGAAAAGAATCTGCCGGCCATGCGCAAAGTGCAGTTTATCGGGCTGATGACGGCAACGGTTCTGGCTTTCATTTCCATGGCGCTGCTTTGGCTGCTGCGTTTTGAAATCGTCGCGCTGTACACCAGCGACTATGATGTCGCGGTGGTGGCCGTGTATCTGGTGCTGTTTGCGATTGCTTACCAGCTGATGGATGCATGGCAGGTCAGCGCCGCCGGCTGCCTGCGCGGCATGCAGGACACCAAAGGCCCGATGTGGATTACCATGATTGCCTACTGGATTATCGCTTTTCCGGTCGGCATTTACCTTGCGCGCTTTACCGCAATGGGCGCTGCCGGCGTCTGGGTCGGGCTGATTGTTGGACTTACGGTCGCCTGCGTCCTGCTGCTGACGCGTTTATACATGAATAATCAGCGCCTGCGCCATGGAACTGCATCCTGAAGCAGCTGTGTCTGAGCCCAATTCAGGCGGAATGCAAGGCAGGCAGCTGAAGCCAGTAAAAAGCCTTTCAAATTGATTTTGAAAGCATTGCTGTCCCATCGTTGAGTAAAATCAGCTTCGGATGGGCAAGGAAAGGCTTTTGGCTGCTTACAGCAAATCGCATGGTGCCGGCAGGGATGCCGGCCGTTTTTCTGTGCTGCAGGGATGCAGCATCAGAAAAACACAGGGCTTTTGTTACTTTTGGCCCAGTCAAAAGTAAAAATCGCCTGCACAAAACGAAATGAATTCACAATGCAAAGCGGGGCTGTGCAATCAATGCAGCCATTACGCTGCCGTTCTGGCCACGCCTGAAGACGCAGACTATCAGAATATATCCGCCAGTTTATGCAAAACGGCTGGGACGGCATTCCGTTTGCAGACCAAGCTTTAAAATTGCAGTTCTCCATACGGTTAAACAATGCATTCATGGAACAGCAGCTTTGGAAAGACCCAAGCAGTATCTTGCCTGCGCAAAGGCATTTAAACTTTTAAAGCGAAATGAGGCGATGCAAGCGCTAACGCTTAAGAACGCATAAACCGCCTGCCTTTTTTGCGCCAAAAAAATCCATACAATCATTTTAAATAGCGATTTAAGCCCTGCTGAGGTTGTTATACCCATAATGCAGGACTATGCTGCTTTTGACAGGCTTTTTATCCCAAAAGGCGCTCTGTCCGAATGGATCAAACTGGGCCTACTGCAAATTGCCGATGGCTTTTTTCAGGCCTTCCGGCATTTCTGACTCATCCGCTGCCTCTTTGATGACCACCTGCCCGACTATCACCTCTGCGCCGTTAAAGGTCATGGTCGGCGCGCCATACAGCTCATAGCCCTCATTCAATGCCTTGGTCACGCGGGCGCAGAAATTCACATCATCTTTGCCGGTTAAATATCTGTAAATTTTCATGAAAAATCCGCTTTAATGCTGCTCTTCAGCTTATCTTAAGCTGGTTCGGGAAAAATGTAACGGCAGGATCAAGCCGGAAAACTGACTTTATGCAAAAGAATCAAACAGAAACAAAGATTTAACATTTTAAAGTAGGCAGTGCTGCAATAAGCGCCTATGATCAGAAGCATATTTAAAAAACGAACTTGAGGCATATCACATGGCAAAAACGGCAAAAACGGCAAGCACGCCAGGCCGCCGCTTTATGAAACTTGCCGGCATGACCGCAAGTATTGCAAGCAAAACAGTTTCCAATTCAATTAAAAATTTAACTGCCGATGAAGAGCAGAAAAATGCCTCCCGCAGCAAATTATTTCAGGATATTGGCCTGCAGATTGCGGACACGCTGGGCGAAATGAAAGGCGCGGTGATGAAAGTCGGACAGATTGCCTCGCAGTACAAAGATATTTTTCCGCCCGAAGTCGCCAGAGCCATCAGCAAGCTGCAGCGCCAGGCGCCCGCTATGCCCTTTTCAGAAATCAAAGCGCAGGTTGAAAAAGAACTCGGCAAACCGATTCTAAGCATTTTTAAAAGCTTTGATGAAACGCCTTTCGCCGCCGCCTCTATCGGGCAGGTGCATAAAGCGGTCTTGCCGGATGGCCAGCAGGTGGTGGTGAAAGTGCAGTATCCCGGGATCGATGAAGCCTGTGAAAGTGACCTGAAGCAGGTGCGCCTGGCGCTGCGCCTGATGGGCGTGCTGAAAGTTGACCGCAAGCTGCAGGAACGCCTGTTTAAAGAAATTCAGGAAAGCCTGGACAATGAGCTGAACTATCAGATCGAAGCGCAGAATTTGGCAGTGGCCCGCGCCTTTCATGAAAAGCTCGACAGCAAAATTGTTATTCCCAAAGTCTTTCCCGAATATTCTTCGCGCCATGTGCTGACCCTGAGCTTAGAGCCGGGCGAAAGCATTGAAACCGCCAGCGCCTGGCCTTTAGAAGTGCGCAATGCATTGGGGCGCCGGCTGTTCCGCGCCATGGGGCAGGAAATTTTCTATCTGAAGCGCTTTCACTGCGACCCGCATCCCGGCAACTTCGCCTTCCGCGAGGACGGCACCGTGATTATTTATGACTTTGGCGGGGTGAAAACCCTGTCCAGCGAAATTGTGCATCATTTCAAGCAGCTGATTCATGCCTCGCGCGAGCGCAATGTGACTGAAATTGAAGATCAGCTGGATGCCCTGCATGCGATGGCGGAAAAAGGCAAATTCCCTGCCGGACTGTATCAGCAGTGGCTGGAAGTTCTGATGCGCCCATTGACGACCCATTACGATTTTGCCGAAAACTCAGCGCATCATGACGGCGTAGAGCTGGTGAAAGCCTCATTGAAATACTGGGATGTCTTCAAGCCCTCTCCGGACACGCTGATGGTCAACCGCACCGTTTCAGGCCATTACTGGAACATGATTCATTTGAAAGTGCATGATGACCTGTCCGATGTGTTTGAGGAGCTGGTGCCGCCCCGCAGCGCATGAGCTTCGGAATGCCCGGCCTGCAGTTCCGGCCGGGTAGGATTTATTTTGCGCTGTTTGATTGGCCGTATTTGCATTTTTAATTGTTATGTTATAACATTTCTTTTAATTTAAATTGATGCGGAGAAAAACCATGCGCGCCAACATCCACCCCGAATACCGTGAAGTGCTGTTTCATGACACCAATGCAGACGCATTTTTTGTCATCGGCAGCACCTTAAATACCGCGCAGACCCGCGAATATCAAGGCAAGACGTATCCCTATGTAAGCCTGGATATTTCCAGCGCGTCACACCCGTTCTATACTGGCGAACAGCGTCAGGCCAGCAATGAAGGCCGTGTCGCAAGCTTCAATAAGCGCTTCGCGCGTTTCAAACGCTCACAATAAGTTCATATTCAGTTAAGCTTTGACTTTTAAAGTATAACTATTCAGAAGCCTAAGCCCCTATCCTCCAGCTTAGGCTTCTTTTTTTTGCCTGCTGTTTTCAGCCTGCGCGCTTCGGCTGATTAATGCTTCAGCAGGGCTTGGAACAGATAAAAGCCCACAGCTAAGACCGCCACGCCCATAATCAAGCTGGAAAAAGCGTAGCCGCATGCCAGGCCGCTGTGGCCCTGCTTCAGCAGCTGAAACGTTTCCAGCCCAAAACTGGAAAATGTGGTGAAGCCGCCTAGAATGCCCACCATTAACAGCAGGCGCGCTTCCTGCTGCAGCGCGGGATATTTCTGGCTGAAGGCAAAGAATGCGCCGGCGAGAAAACAGCCCAGCAGATTGACCGACCAGGTTGTCCACGGAAACAGGCCGCCCGGCTTCACCAGCCAAATGCTGGCGCTGTAGCGCAAGCTTGCCCCTATTGCGCCACCTAAGGCGACCAAAAGCCAATTCATCTTGATTCCAAAGTTTAAAATTTCAAAAAATCCACCTGCATGGCGCAGGCAGCGGGTTCACTATAGCGCATAAATTCATAGGAATTCTAATGAACCGGGGCGCTGAAACTTGCTATATTGGCCCAGTTTTCATTTATTTTTTATGCATTGAGGATCTTATGGCTCAACAATTATTAGCCCGGCTGCAGGCCGGCGAAGCGGAATTTTCCGATGTCATCGCTTTCATTGAAGCGCGCTATGCGCACACGCCAACCGCCTTTCAAAACGGCCAGCAGGCCAATGGCGCCAATGAAAATCAAGGCAGCGCCAAAGTTTTTTCCTTCGCGCAATTAAATGGCCTGGATCAGGCGCAAACCTTAAGCCTGTTTGCCGAGCATTACGCTGCCGTGCTGGCCACGCCTGAAGGCGCAGACCATCAGAATATCCGCCAGTTTATGCAAAATGGCTGGGATGGCGTGCAGTTTACAGGCCAAGCTTTAGCTGCAAAATAAACTGCAGCGCTTCATTCCGTTAAATGATGCATTTAATAGCCTGCATCAAATCACGTGACGCCGGCAGGGATGCCGGCCGTTTTTCTGTGCTGCAGGGATGCAGCATCAGAAAAACACAGGGCTTTTGTTACTTTTGGCCCAGTCAAAAGTAAAAAGCGCCTGCGCAAAGCAAAATGAACCCTCAATGCAAAGCGGGGCTGTGCAATCAGTGCAGCAAAAGCATGCCCATTCAGGAAATCCGCACCCTGCACACCCACTCATCAATCGGCTGCTTTTCCCAAGCCCGCGCATGCTTCAAATGCAGCACGGCTTCACCAGCCTGAAGCGCGGTAAAGCGGTAAATTTTTTTGCCGCCTGCGCCTACTATCGGCACATCAGACGGCTGCCGGTCACTCTGATACGTTTCTTTCACCTTAAACAGCTGCGGATTTTCCGCCAGTGACCATGCATAGCCTGTGCTTGGATTCTCATCCAGCACCACTTGCAGCGTTTGGCCGCTGTCCATTTCCAGCAAGGCCGGACAGGACTGCTGGCCGCTGAATACAAGGATTTTGCCGTCAACTGTTGAGCTCATGCTGGCGCATCCGCTGAAACCCAGGCTTAACATTGCCGCCAGCCCAAACGCTTTTATCTTCATTCTTTATGCCTTTTCTCTGTTTTTACTCTATCGCCGCGCGCAGCCGTCAGCTTTTCACCCGCTCAATCCACTGGATTGAGCTGACGCGGAACACCTCGCAGGCGCCGTCACCGCTGTCTGCCGGAGTCAGCGAAGACGTCCATACCAAATCTTTATCTTTAATTTCAACCAGCTCGCCTTTTAGGCGCACCAAATCGCCGCGCTTCACCGTTTTAATCTTTTTGGCAATTTCAGGGCTGGAAGGAATGATGTGCATATTCGACACCATCATCATCGCCTGCTTTGCCGGCACCGGTACTTTATCCATTTTCCAGTTCAAATAGCGGTCATATTGATTGACGCTAATATGGCGGGCGATTTCAGGCTCCGCGAACAGGCCCCAGCTTACAGCATAGTCGATTGGCGAAAATTTTGCCTGTTCATCATCGGTATAAATTTTTGAACCCAAAATGCGGAAGTCGCCGTTGAACGGCTGCAGCACCGCAACCGACTGCCCTTTCGAAGCCGGCGCCAGGCCTTTGGCAATATTGTAATCTGCCGATGCATGCACTCCTGCATTCAGCAGCATGGCTGCAGCTGCACTGAATAAAATACGCTTGATCATCGGTTTTGCCCCTTTGCTGTTGTCCTGCATTCACTTGCGCTGCGCTTTGGCGCATGCCGGCTGAACTTAAGCCTTGATAAAAGGCTGTTCATCAGTTTCGCCCGGCAGGCTGAAATGCAGCTTAAATTCACGGTTTGATGCTTAAACTGTAAGCCTATATTACGCAAGAAGCCTGAAGAAACTTTAGCAACTTGGTAACAATACCGAATTCTGCGGCAAGCCTGCACTTAAACTCAGGCCAAAGTTCGGCTAAGCTGGAGCAAACCGCGATAGCAACAGGGCAGCGATGATCTATAAATTTTACCGGCAGCACATTTTTCCGCATCTGCTCAATCAAGCCATGCAGACCGCCAGCCTGATGGACAAGCGCCGTGAACTGCTGCTGCCGGTTGCCGGCGAAGTGCTAGAGATCGGCTTCGGCACCGGCCTGAATCTGCCGTTTTATCAGCAGGTCGATACGCTGTATGCCTTGGAGCCGAACCCCGCTATTTACCGCCTGGCCGCGCGGCGGGTGCATGAAACGCCCTTTGAAGTGCAGCATATTCAAGCCAGCGCGGAAAAGCTGCCCTTTGCCGGCGCCAGCCTGAATCATATTGTCAGCACATGGGCGCTGTGCAGCATCGCCAATCTTGAACAGGCGTTGGGTGAAATTTACCGCGTGCTGCAGCCAGGCGGCGCACTGCATTTAGTTGAACATGTGCTGCACAGTGAAAACCGCAATATTCAGCGCCTGCAGCAGGCGCTGACCCCGATTCAAAAACGCATTGCGGATGGCTGCCATTTAAACCGCAATATTGAGCGCGCCTTAAAAGATGCCGGGCTGGAGCTGGCGGAGTGCCGGTATTTTGATGCGGAAGGCATTCCAAAAATTGCGCAGCGCATGCTGCTGGCGCGCGCGGTGCGGCCTTAATTCAGCGCCTGAACTGCCGCCACTTTCACAATTGAACAGCTCGGCCTAGGGCGCGGAATGCTCATGCCGACAATAAAAGGCTGCTGCGATTTTCGCTGCTTTACCGCAGCATATTTGCCCTGAATCCGGACAGTTTGCCCAGCTTTCAGCCTGCGCAGCTGGCCGGCGGCCTGGGCGCTTCCGGCAATGGCGCTGATGCTTAAGCTGTCTGCGCGGATGGCTTCATCCGTCAGTCCGGCGCCGGATTCTGCTGTGAACTGGTAGCAGCGGCCTTTCTGATCAAAATTAATTTTCCCGGCCAAGTACGGATTCTTCAGCTGCCCCTGCCCCAGCAGCAGGTCAATGCTGCTGACATAAGCAAGATCATTGAATTTTCCGACCCAAGGCGAAGTGGCGTATAAAGCTGTGCGCGGAGGCCCGTAATAGCGCTTGCCCAGCACCCTGAACTCGCCGGAAAAATCCTCCTGTTCTTCAACCTGAAAGTTTTTCACCACGCCGGCCTGCTCCAGATGCGGAATTTCGCGGAAATATTCCGCCCAAATCCAGATCATGGCGGCCAGCGCGGCAAATGCGCCAAGCAGCTGCTTCATTGCCTTCTCCCCCGCTCCTCATCCGCTAATCGTTAAAGTCTATCCGCACCGTTTCAAAGCGGATGCGCCCGGCGGCGATGGCTTTGGAAATCGCCTGCTGGCCTTTGCTCAGGCGCGCCCCGCCGCTTTTAATATCAATCAGCACCACTTCTATGTCCTCGGGAGATCCGTCACCGTCACGCAGGTCGGTATAGCCGTCAAAGACTATATAATCGACCGGATCGCCTAAAAACTTGGCGTCGCTGGGCAGGTACTGAAATTCCGGCAGCATCGGCGCCAGCTGCTCGGCCATTTTGCCTTTCAGCACGGCGCGGCTGGTATTGACGCTGCGCTTCTGCGCCTGCGCCAGCGCCTGCTGATGCTCCAGCTCCAGTTCCGCAATGTATTTTTCATATTCCGCCCGGATGCGCCCATTGCGGGTATTGCTTAAAATCAGCGTGGCCAGCGCCACACCGATGCAGGCGCCAATCAGCATTGCCATCCATACCGGCATCTTATTTTCCTATTTTAAACCCAGCTTAAGCTGCATTCGCGCTGCGACTTTTGTCATGCGCGCTATCCAGCGCAGAAAAGAATGATATGCTAGCGCTGAGCAGAATAAAATCATTTATAGGGTCATGAAAACAATCTTAGTTGCCAATCAGAAAGGCGGATGCGGAAAAACCATTACAGCCATCAGCCTTGCGTCAGCCTTAGCGCAGAAAGGCTATAAAGTCGCGCTGGCCGATGCCGACAATCAGAAATCCGCACTGCAGTGGCTGAAGCAGCGCCCTGAGCATGCAGCCCCGATTCAGAGCCTGGACTGGCGCCATGAAAAATCGATTGGCGATGCCCCGAAAAGCACCGAATACCTGATTATTGATGCGCCGGGCGCGCTGTCCGGCGAGCATGCCGAACAGCTGGTCAGCGAAGCGCATGCCATCATTACCCCATTGCAGCCTTCATTTTTTGATATTGATTCCACCCGGCGCTTCCTCAAGCATCTGCAGGACATCAAGCGCATCCGCAAAGGCAAAGTGCAGATTCTGCTGCTGGCGAACCGGGTCAAGCCGAACGCCGCCAGCTCCAGGGATATTCAGGACTTTTTCGATAAAATTGAGCAGGAGCCCGCCGTCTGGATTTCAGAGCGCGCCGCCTACGGCCAGCTGGCGATGCAGGGCCTGAGCATTTTTGATAAAAGCCAGAAAAACTATTTGAGCATGCAAGCGCAGTGGCAGCCGCTGCTGAATGCGGTTATCGATGATCCAAGCAATTGGTTTTAATTCAAAATCAGATGTTTAAGCATTAAGCGGCAATAATTGCCCAATACTTGGCGGGCGCGCGTTCTCGCGCGCCGGTTTTTCAGTTAATATGGGTTTCCAACCCTCGCCAGTGATCATGAATTCAGTGCAACAGTACGCGCCTACCTTACAGAAAGTCTTATTGTTCGGGCTGTTTTTCGCCCTGATCTTCCTGAGCTTCAGTGTGCTTAAGTACTTTATTGTCCCTGTGGTGTGGGCCGCCATCATTGCCTACATGACCTGGCCGCTGTATCAGTCCGTGCAGCGCTTCTGCGGCAGCCGCCCGACCCTGAGCGCCACGCTGATGATCCTGCTGGTGATGCTGGTGGTGGGCCTGCCGGTGATTTTCGCGATTTTCCTGCTGCAGCATGAAGGGCGCAATTTATACTATGAACTGCAGAAGCAGGTGTTTTCCGGCCACCTGAATGTGCCGGAGTTTATCCGCCAGCTGCCGTTTATCGGCAAAGAGGTTTCACGCACCCTGCGCGAGCTGAACAATGACCCGAACAGCATGATCCTGTCGGTGCAGCTGTGGATTCAGGGCCATTTAAACTACGGCAAAGTGCTGCTGAATGAAGTCAGCAAAAATATCTTCAAGCTGTGCTTTGCCATCATGTCGCTGTTTTTCTTCTACCGCGACGGCCCAATGATTTTAGGCCAAGTCAGCAAAGCGCTGGAAATGGTGATTGGCCCGCGCGTGCATCATTATTTAGCCACCATTTCAGACACCACCCGCGCGGTGGTCTACGGCATCGGCCTGACTGCGATAGCGCAGGCTATTCTGGCCGGCATCAGCTATTTTGTCGCGGGCGTGCCGAACCCGATGGTGCTGACCATTATCACCTTCCTGCTGGCGCTGATTCCTTTTGGCCCGCCAGTCGCCTATACCTCCGTTGCGCTGTGGCTGTTTTCACAAGGCCAGACCATTGAAGCGATTGGCGTAATGGCTTGGGGCGTCTGCATTGTCAGCACCGCAGACAACGTGATCCGCCCTCTGGTGATTTCCGGCGCGACGCAGATTCCTTTCCTGCTGATCATGTTCGGCGTGCTCGGCGGCATTGCCAGCTTTGGGCTGGTGGGCCTGTTTATCGGCCCGGTGATTCTGGCGGTGCTGCTGGCGATCTGGCGCGAATGGCTGCATGAAGCCAGCATTGAACCGCTGATGATGCCTAAAGCCACCTTGGCGCATGATCTGGATGAGCCGGACGGCAGCGCCCCGAAATAAAGCTGGCGGGCGCGGCAGGCTTTACAATCAAACACTGAATTTTCATGGCATTGCTATTTTCGGTCTGCTTCAATGGTTCAGAACCATAAAAACCGACAGGATGCCCTTATGTCCCCATTATTTAAGCTGTTTAGGCTCAGCACCGCCAGCGCAATGACTGCGGTTCTAGCTTCAGGCTGCGCCACAACAGCGCAGCTTCCGGCTGCAGGCAGCCAGCAGACTGTGGCCATCAACGCGGTCAGCGCGCAAGGCATCGGCGAGAAAATCGGCACGGTGGCGCTGCGCGACAGCGCCGCCGGACTGGTGATTGCTGCCGATTTAAGCCAGCTGCCGCCCGGCCCGCACGGCTTCCATATTCATGAAAAAGGCTCCTGCGCTCCGGCTGAAAAAGACGGCAAAATGGGCGCAGCCTTAGCCGCCGGCAGCCACTACAACCCCACTCAGGCGCCCGGCCACAGCGGCCCGCTGACTGGGCATCTGGGCGACTTGCCACTGCTGAACGCAGCAGCCGACGGCACAGCCAAAGCCACCATGCTGGCGCCGCGCCTTAAAGCAGCGGATATTCAAAACCTGGCCATCATGGTGCATGCGGGCGGCGACAACTATTCAGACAGCCCGAAACCTCTGGGCGGCGGCGGTGAGCGGATTGCCTGCGGCGTGATTAAATAATCCGGCAGCAGGCCATTTTCAAGCAGAACTGAGGATAAGTTCCGAGTTATGCGCAGCCCTGCAGAAATTAAAAACAGCGGATTGATCATCCGCTGTTCTGCTTTTAAATGCGCGCAATCTGCGGGGTATTTTTTGCAGCCTGAATTGACCGCCTGAGCACGGAGCCAAGCCCCAACCGGCAGCTGATTGATTGCGCTTGCCGTTATTTGCTCTACAGCCACAGCCAGCTGAGCTATATTTCAGCGCTGGGCAGCCAGATGCGCAAGTGCTGGATTTCATGCTGTGGTGCAGGGACACTTTGGCGAATGTTGTATTGAAGCAGCAGGCGCTGCCAGAACTGAAAATTCAGCAGAAGCAGCAGGAAATTAAAATGCTGAACGTGCAGGCGTATCTGTCCAGCCATCTGCAGCTGGTGCTGAAGCAGATCAGCCTGCTGCTGGAAATCTTGCCCGAGCTACTGCAACTGAGAACGGAGCTGCTGCGTCAGGAAATTAAATAGCCACGCATTCAGGCCACAGCATGCCCTGCTGCGCGGCGGGGCTGCTCATACAGGATTCCTGTCATTTTATAATCCATCTTTCAGTTCATTTTCAGCGCAATCTTCAGTACACTCAAGATTCATTCTCATTAATTTAATACGTGACCATGAATATTCAAACTCTACGCGCTGTCGGATTTTTGGAAGGCATTTCCTTCCTGCTTCTCCTGTTTATCGCCATGCCGATGAAATACATGATGGGCAATCCCATTTTAGTGAAATATGTCGGCATGGGGCATGGCGTATTGTTTATTGTGTTTTTAATAGTGCTGTTTGCGGTATGTGAAAAGCAGAAATGGTCGCTGAAGGTTTTTATACTGGGTTTAATCGCTTCCATCCTGCCTTTCGGGCCATTTGTGTTTGACCGCAAAATTAAGCATTTAGAGCAGCCGGAAGCCGAAGCTTAAAGCCTTTAAAATGCTCCCGGGCCGTTCAGCATTTTTAATCCTCCCCAATCCTTCTTTTCAAAGGTGAGCAGCATTGCTGCGCAAGGGGGAAGATTAAAATGCTTAACTGACTGGCATGCCCCATTCACAGGGGCAGTTGCCTAGCCTTAAAACTGCCCTTCCGCCTTCCGCTGCTGCAGCACCTTGTTCAGCATGGCACGCGGGAAACTGAACCACAACGCGATTAAGGCAAAGCAGGACACGCCATAAGCCCAAATATGCAAGTGTTCATACAGTACGCGCACCAGCTCAATCACAAAGAAAAAGCTGAACATCATCAGCACCGAAACCGAAGCCGCCACCGTACCTTTAGACACATCAGAAGACATCAGGGCAAAGCGGTACAGCACCGAAAAGCTGATGCCTTCGCCAAAACTGACCAGCGTCATGCCTAAAATAACGCAGTGCAGGAAATATTGCGGGAAGAGCAGGCCGGCGACGACAACCGCAGTACCGGCAAGCATCAGCGGCAGGCCAATCAGCACGGTTTTGCCTAAAGGCAGCTTGTCGATGATTTTAATCAGCACGATATTGCCCAGAATCAGGCCGCCCAGCACCGGGAACTGCGCCAAGCCATACTGCAGGCTGCTGAGGCCCAGCTCTTCCACCAGCATCACGGGCGACAGCGCAATCCACAGCATCAGCGGCATCGCCACCATCGGCAAGCCAATGGTTAATCCAAGAAAGCGCTTATTTTTAAACACCCGCTTAAAATCATCAAAAATATGGCTGAAAGGCTGTTTCGGCAGGCTGGCCTGCTGTTTCGGCATTTTGGCTTTCAAGCCGAACCAGCTGAGAAAGGACAACAGCGCAATGCCGATAAAGCCCCAATGCCAAGAGACATGATCAATTAAAAACGCGCCCAGCACAGGGCCAAGCAGTGGCGCAAGCAGGGAAATATTCGCCATCAGCGCCATGACTTTAATGGCATCGCGCTCTTCAAAGGTTTCCTGAACGGCCGCATAGCCCACAGCGGAAATCACCGACAGCCCGAAGCCCTGCAGAAAGCGCAGGGCCAGAAAGCTTTCAATATTATGGGTCAGTAAAATCAGCAGGCAGCAGATAGTGAAAAACGCCACGCCGCCGAGCAGCACTTTTTTGCGGCCCAGACGGTCTGACAATGGCCCCAGCAGCCAAGCCACGCAGGCGCCGCCCAGCAGATAGAAGGACATGGATGATGGCGCCCACGCGCTGCTGACGCCAAAGTCTTTGGTGATGGCCAGCATGGCCGGCTGCACTAGATCGTTGCCGATATAGACGGAGAATTCAAATAACACCAGCGCCAATGGAAACATCAGCGTGGCGCGGCTGAGAACCGCAGTTTGTACGTTTTGCATTGTTATCTACATATATGATTGCGTACAGGATTGGGCACGGTCTAGTTTCGGGGAGAGACGCGTCAGCCCAATGACAAGCACTGTAAAAAATAATTAAAATTTTCAGGAAATCGCGAGAAATTCGCGCAGTTTTACGCCGTATTCACAGGGCGCTTATAAAGACAATAAATGTTTTGGGTGAGTTAAATGCGCTTAAGCCTGTACACCCGCAGGGTTAAGCAGGTTCATTCTAGCAGTGTTTGGCGCAATTGTGTTGCTGATTTTTGATGCGTTATTCTGCAATGATTTAAGCTTAGGCAAGCGAAGCGCTTCAAGCTGCGGTGCGGATGCCCGCCGGCAATTTTAGGCAGCGCAGTGGATTTTAAATATTCGGGCCGATGTGATTGAGCAATAAATATGGTAAAACGGCATTTCCTGATTAATGGAAAATGCCGGGATTGATGGTGCAAAGCCGCTGGCTCAATTAACCATAAAAATGTTTTTTTAAACTAAAGCTATACTCAGTTAAATATTGCTGTAATTTTTCTAAATCATTAGTCGGCTCAATGGCTTTCAGGTTTAAGGCTTCAATTTTATCATTCAATAATTTCAAAATTTGAGTTTGTTCCACTGCGGGCAACTGCGCTTTTTCTTTCTGCTGTTTTTTAATTTCTAAATAATTTTCCGCCCACTGCCGCAATGGATCATTGGCATCAGCTTGTTCAAATAATTCAGTAATCAGCAGTTCAGGCATAATCTGCTG
This sequence comes from Acinetobacter sp., assembly GCF_036659555.1. GTDB lineage: Bacteria > Pseudomonadota > Gammaproteobacteria > Pseudomonadales > Moraxellaceae > Acinetobacter. Next base: position 14,189 of record NZ_JAVXCI010000009.1, on the reverse strand, counting down.
TGTTGCCAACTCTGCGGACATTAAGCCGCGGATCGAATAAAATACTTTTTTATATGTAAAATTATCAGCCGTTTGCATGACATTCATGCCGCCTTTGGCAAGTGATAAGTAATGATAATACAGGGCTTTATAATCTATCCGTTTCAGCAGTCCATCTCTGAATTTTTCCCATTCAGGGAACTGATTAGAATAAACAATATGCGCGCGTACCCATTCCAGAACAGTCGGGTTGCTTTTGGCAAACAGGCTAAACATTTTATTCAGATCAAATGATACAAAGTCAAAATCCCCATCCATGACTTCAATCAAATCACGATGCTGGCGGTAGTCGTAATATTGCGCTTTGGATGGCAGGTGGAAACCCCGCACGTCATAATCGCTGTCTGGGCTTGCCATCCCCCATAGACGGCTGCCACTTTCAATATAAAAAAGCGGATGATCGTCACGGTCTTTAAATAAGTTCTGGATTTCTTGTTGGATATTTATTGTATTCATGTCTTTTATAAATCATCTGAATTTATAGCATTTTTCATTATATTTTTTGGATTTTCTTTAAATTCAAGCTATTCCCCCTCATTCAGATTTACTCCAGTTTTCTATTGCATACTTCGCAAGCTAATCAACGCCATTCCCCATAATTAAAATATTCATTGCTGTTATTACCCAAATTAAAAAAGCACATCCACCGATATAATGCTAATCAGTTAAGGGGTTTTACAATAAATTCCTTAACTTTTTGGCCATTCACGGCGGAGTCTTACCGTTTTTAAATTCAATATTTGGAGCTCGTTTTGTTCTTTTGTTTCGCCAAAAGAACCAAAAGCATTTGTCATCCGCGAAACCTGTTCACTTTCTGCACTTAAACAGCTTTCGTCGCAAAAACAGTCCATTTCAAAGATCACCGCTCCGCCTTGCGCTTCAAATAAAAGCAGTGCTTTTATTCTTGCTCAGGTTGCGGATGACGCTTCCGCGTATCAAAGAAAATTTAGAATTTAAAAATAAAATGCCAGTCAATTTCTTAAGTGACTGGCATTACATCCACCGATACGCTTTTGATGAGGCCTTAAAGCTTAATTTTCAACAATAATTCAAAGTTTTATTAAGGACAAACAGCAGTTTGGAAAGCCTTGGTATTTTTTCCGCGCTGGCACTGATATTCCTTCTGCATGCTGGTGCGCTCCCAGTCACCCGCTACATTCTTAAAGCGGTAAATGGTGCGGACTGAACGCACAGAATCATCCATCAAGCCTGTTTCAGTCACTTTCACTTCGGCAGCCGTCGGCGACTCCACGCGGTTGAAATACTGGCGGATTTCCACCGTCGCCAATTCCTTGCGCAAATCCGGGCGCTCTTTCAGCACTTGCGCAAGTGGCGTATCCGAACTGCCGTCTTTATGCGCAATTTTCTGCGCGGCCGCGCAGCCAGACAAAACACTCAGGCACAGCGCAGAAACCGCCAATAGTCGCAACATCATCTTTTTCCCCAATTTACATTTTCCCGGCTCATCATGCCGTCTTAATCCGCATTACACTATAAGCCAAATGTAAGCCTGTTTTTATGGCATAAAAAAGCGCATCTTCCGATGCGCCCTTGGTTCAACCTTAAAAATTAAAGATCAAATAATTTGCCCGGATTCATAATGCCCTTCGGGTCGAATACTTGCTTCAAGGCCTTCATGTATTCAATTTCTTCCGCTGAACGCGAGTAGTCCAAATAAGGCTTTTTGGTCATGCCCACGCCATGTTCTGCAGAAATTGAACCGTCATATTTTTTAACCGTATCAAATACATATTTATTCACCACTTGGCATTTGGCAAAGAATTCGTCTTTGCTTAAGTCCGCAGGCTTCAAAATATTCAAATGCAGGTTGCCGTCGCCGATATGGCCGAACCAGCAGATTTCAAAGTCCGGGTAATTGGATGCCACAATTTCATCAATTTCTTTAATGAAGGCAGGCACATGGGTAATCAGCACAGAAATATCGTTTTTGTACGGCGTAAACGGCGCAATCGACTCGGAAATGTCTTCACGCAGGCGCCATAAGCTTTCAACCTGATCCAGGCTTTGGCTCAGCACGCCATCCAGCACCCAGCCCTGCTCCATGCAATGCTCAAAAATTTCCATCGCCTTGTCCATAATCGGCTCAAACGGCGCTTCAAATTCCAGCAGGACATAGAATGGACATTCCGTTTCAAACGGGCGCTGCACATGGCCATTGGCCAGCACTTTCTGCATCGCCAGTTCGCCAAAGAATTCAAATGCGGTCAGGTCAATTTTGGCCTGGAAGGCATGCAGCACCGGCATCACCGCCTCAAAATCCGGCACGCCCAGCACCATCACCTGCAGATCCTGCGGCTGGCGCTCCAGCTTGATTTCAGCTTCAGTCACCAGGCCCAAAGTGCCTTCGCCGCCAATGAATAAATGCTGCAGCGCATAGCCGGTGGCATTTTTAATCATGCCTTTGTTCAGGCGCAGCACATCGCCCTTGCCTGTCACTACAGTCAGGCCCAGCACCCAGTTGCGGGTCATGCCGTATTTAATCACTTTAATGCCGCCGGCATTGGTGCCGATGTTGCCGCCGATTTGCGATGAACCCGCAGAGGCGAAATCCACCGGGTAATACATGCCCTGCTCTTCGGCATAATTCTGCAGCTGTTCCGTCACCACGCCAGCCTGCACGCGCACCATGCGGTCAGCCGGGAAAAATTCCAGAATCTGGTTCATTTTGTCCATGCTGACCACGATTTCGCCATTGGCCGCTACAGCGCCGGCAGACAGGCCTGTGCGGCCGCCGCTTGGGGTAATGGCCGTGTTGAACTGGTTCGCCAGCTTGACAATCGCCTGCACTTGTTCTGTTGAGGAAGGAAAAACGATGACTGACGGGTTCGGGTCGAAGTGCTTGGTATGGTCACGGCCCCAATTTTCGAGGCTGTCCGCATCGGTTTTAATGCGGTTTTCACCTACAATAGCGGTCAATTGGGTCAATAACTCTGGGGTTAAAGCGACTGGAGCGTTCATCGTTTTCAGACCTTGCAAGAAGTAAACAAGTTGTAAATGGTCTATAAATCATTCAGTTGTGCAAGCATGACCACTGAACAAGCCTTAGACAGCCGTGAGGATCAAAGGCGCGCTGGGCTGGAAACCTTTTTTCACGAATGCGCATTATAAGGCATTTTTCAGAAAATCCCGCAGAAATTGCGGCTTTTGCAATGTCGCCTTTGAAATTACAGGCTTAATTAGACCGCACGCGACAAGTTTTGACACATATTCCGGCAAAATACCCGGCGCGCCCGCCATAAAGGAAATGTATATCGGACATTGTCCTATGCTATTATACCGCCACTAAATTTGGCCTTTGTAGCGGAGCCGTAATGAGCCAACATCTTTCCCTGCCTAAAGATAAAATTCGTTTCTTGCTGTTAGAAGGCGTTCATCAAAACGCCATCGACACTTTAAATGCTGCCGGATACACCAACATCGATTACCGCAAAACTGCGCTTGAAGGCGAAGCGCTGAAAGAAGCGGTTAAAGATGCGCATTTCATCGGCATTCGTTCGCGCACTCAATTGACTGAAGAAGTTTTTGAAGCGGCGAATAAACTGATTGCTGTGGGCTGTTTCTGCATCGGCACCAACCAGGTGAACTTAAATGCCGCCATGATCCGCGGCATTCCAGTATTTAACGCGCCGTATTCCAATACCCGTTCAGTGGCTGAACTGGTCTTGGCGGAAGCGATTCTGCTGCTGCGCCGCGTGCCTGAGAAATCGACAGATACGCATGCAGGCGGCTGGAACAAATCTGCAGCGGGTTCATTTGAAACACGCGGCAAAACTTTAGGCATCGTGGGTTACGGCTCAATCGGTTCCCAGCTTTCAGTTCTGGCTGAAAGCATGGGCATGAAAGTGATCTATTTTGATACAGTGACCAAATTGCCTTTAGGCAACGCGCGTCAAGTCGGCAGCTTAGGCGAATTGCTGGCCAACGCCGATGTGGTGTCTTTGCACGTGCCGGATGTCCCGTCTACGCGCAACTTTATGACCAAAGAGCAGTTCGCGCAGATGAAAGAAGGTTCAATCTTCATCAACGCGGCCCGCGGCACTTGCGTTATCATTGAAGACCTTGCAGGCGCAATCAAGTCTGGCCAAATTGCCGGCGCTGCGGTTGACGTCTTCCCGAAAGAGCCGAAAGCCAATGGCGAAGAATTCGTTTCTCCGCTGCGCAACCTGCCAAACGTGATTTTGACCCCGCACGTCGGCGGTTCAACCATGGAAGCGCAAGCCAACATCGGCCTTGAAGTGGCGGAAAAATTCGTGGCTTACTCAGACAAAGGCATGACCCTGTCTGCGGTGAACTTCCCGGAAATCGCGCTGCCATTGACCGAAGGCAAGCACCGCCTGCTGCACATTCACCGCAACGTGCCGGGCGTCCTGTCTAAAATCAACAACCTGTTTGCTGAACACGGCATCAACATCTCCGGCCAGTCGCTCATGACTAAAGGCGATGTCGGCTATTTAGTGATGGACGTTGATGCGACCGCCTCTAAAGAAGCGCTGGATACCTTAAACGAAGTTGAAGGCACAATCCGCGTCCGCGTATTGTTCTAATTCATTCCGTATTGAAAGCCACAGTCTTTGGACTGTGGCTTTTTTATTTTAAAGCTTTTATTTCTCCCCTTCCGCTCACTGAGAAATCAAAACCAAATTTAGACTATGCCAAATTTTAACAATAGGCCGCATGCGCAGGCGCTGATTCTGCTGTTTATCGCCATGATCAGCATGCAGGGCAGCGGCTCGCTGGCCAAAATCCTGTTCGGCCAGTTTTCGGTAATGACCGTATCCGTCATGCGCCTGATGTTAGGCGCGCTGATTCTGGCGCTGCTGTTTAAAATTTGGCGGATTAATTTCAGCCAGGTGAACTGGAAAGCCATCATCAGCTACGGCGGCGCCTTGGCCGGCATGAATGCGCTGTTTTACCTGTCGCTTGAACGCCTGCCGCTGGGCATTGCGGTTTCTTTTGAATTTATCGGCCCCTTAAGCGTTGCGCTGTACCATGCGCGGCAAAAGTTCGATTTTATTTGGGTTGGGCTGGCGGTTGCAGGCCTGGCGCTGCTGTTTCCTTTTGATCAGGCAGCCCAGCAGCTCGACCCGCTGGGCATTCTGTTTGCGCTGAGCGCAGGCGCCTGCTGGGCGCTGTATATTGTTTCCGGGCAGAAGCCTTCCGGCGTTTCCGGCAATCATACGGTATGCCTGGGCATGTTTGTCGGCATGCTGTGCCTGATGCCGGTTGCGCTGTTTTCCGGCATGACCGCGGCGGTTTTTGAGCCTGAAAATTTAGCCTACTTCCTGGCGCTGGCAATTATTGCCAGCGCCCTGCCTTTTTCTTTGGAAATGATCGCGCTGCGCAGCCTGTCGCCTTTGATTTTCGGCACCTTGACCAGCCTGGAGCCGGCGATTGCCGCGCTTTCAGGCTTTGTCTTCCTGAATGAGCAATTGCTTTGGACGCAATGGCTGGCTTTGGCGGTCATTATCGGCGCATCCATCGGCTGCACCTTTACCACGCAGCGGGCCAAGAAACTGACGGAAGAAAAGCTGCGCCAGTAAAAATGCTGATCAGTTCAAAGAACTTGCAATAAATTCCTTAAACCTTTAGCCATTCACGGCGGAGTCTTACCGCTTTTAAACTCAATCTCTGGAACCGCGGCTGTTCCATAGTTAAATAAAAAACTTCGGATACGCGCACGCGGCAGGGATGCTGCGCATAGGCAGCAAAAAGCTTTTGCCTGTTTTTGATGCGCAGCGGAGCTTTCCAAAGCAGGGACTTGCCTGCGCAAAGGCATTTAAGAAGCAAAAATGAGGCAGTGCAAGCGCTAAAGCTTAAGAGCGTACAATCTCTGCTTTTTAAACCGAAATTAAAATTTATAGAATGGTTTGGGGCTTGGTAAGCGAAAAAGGTTTTTTCAATTCAGCAGCGCTTTTCACGCAAATTCATAGCGGCGTCAGGCAGCGCAGATGATCTTTTTATTCCGCAATTGCTGCTATAATCCAGCAATCCCTTTGCCCAGCCTGAACGGCCGACCGTCCTATGCCAAATGCTCAACTTATAGCCGTGCTGTACATGGTGCTGTCGATGATTTCCTATCAAATCAGCGCATCTTTCGCCAAGCAGCTGTTTAGCGTGCTGGACCCGCTGAGCGTCACGATTTTAAGATTGTGCTTCGCAGCGGTCATTGTCTGCGTGATGTTCCGTTCATGGCAGATTTTCAAGCGCCTGCCGTTTTTAAAATGGCGCGATCTGCTGTGCTACAGCGCTGCGCTGTGCGTGATGAATGTGCTGTTCTATATGTCGCTGGGCAAGCTGCCGCAAGGCATTGCAGTAGGACTGGAGTTTATTGGCCCCTTAGGCTTGGCGCTGCTGTCCATTCAGCGCCGCAGCGACTATGTCTGGGTGCTGCTGGCGATTGCCGGCATTGCCTTAATGGTGCCGTGGGGGCAGGCGGCAAGCGCAGATTTTTCTATTTTTGGCGCGGCCTGCGCCTTGGGCGCGGGGCTGTGCTGGGCGTTTTACATTTACTTCGGCCAGAAAGTCGTGCATCAAAATATCGGCATGCATGCCCTGACCATCGCCATCTGCCTCTCCGCCCTGATTCTGCTGCCGATTGGCTTATACCTCAATGCGCCCGCCCTGCTGGAAACCCAGTACTGGGGCAAAGCCCTGGCGATTGCGGTATTGGCCACAGCCATTCCCTACGCTCTGGATTTAAAAGCCTTGAAGCAGCTGAATAAGCTCAGCTACGGCACGCTTTCCAGCCTCTCCCCGGCCTTAGCCGCCTTAGCCGGGCTGCTGCTGCTGGGTGAAAAAATCGGCGCACTGCAGTGGCTGGCGCTGCTGTGCGTCATGGCCGCCTCTGTGGGCGTGACACTCAGGTCATCCTCCAGCAAGGCCGCTGAATCCCCATAAAAGCACTGCAGCCCAGCCGCATGCGCGGGCAGCGCATGTTTCAGGCCGAATGCCCGCTTTGATGCCTTCGCCCCGGCAGCATCCGCCTGTCAAATGCGGTTCAGGCTTGGCCGGTCAGCATCTGATAGCCCAAGCGCATAATCAGCACGCTGACCAAAACCAGAAACAGAATGCGGATAAAGCCGCTGCCGTATTTCAGCGCCGCCCGTACACCAACAATTGAGCCTAGGACATTTGCCGCCGCCATCATGCCGCCAACAGCAAACAGCACATGCCCGGTTGGCGCAAAGAAGCTCAGCGCTGCGATATTGGTGGTTAAATTGGCAATTTTAGACAGCGCCGATGCATGCAGAAAATCAGCCTTTAAATAGCGGATGAAAAAGAAAATAAAAAAACTGCCGGTGCCTGGGCCGAAAATCCCGTCATAAAAGCCAATCGCCAGACTGCCGGCGGCGGCCAGCAGCAGGATTTGAGGCGTCAGCTCCTGATAGGTATGCACCTGCCCGAACTGCTTTTTCATAAAGGTATAGATGGCAATGACAATCAGCATCAGCAGCACAAAAGGGCGCAGCACTTCTTTCGGAATCATGGAAACGCAGGCCGCGCCGGCAAAGGAGCTGACAAATGCGCAGCCGGCAATCACCGCCAGCAGTTTCCAGCGCAGCCTGACTTTGCGCAGGAATGAATAGGCTGCCGAGGCCGTGCCGCAAATAGATGACAGCTTATTGGTGCCGAATACGGTTGCAGGCGCCAGCTGCGGCATGGCATTCATAATCGCTGGAATTTGAATCAGCCCCCCGCCGCCTACCGCAGCGTCAATTGCCCCGGCAAAAAATGCAAAAAACAGCAGGCTTAAGATTATTTCAATTTCCACAGTTTCAGCCTTAAAGATAAATAAGCAGGTCTTGCGGGCTGAAGATTACAGGTTCAACACCCGTTTCGGCACAAGGCGCTTGCGCTCAGTAATTTCCGCAAGCCCTAGGCATTTGCCGCCGTCAAATACCAGCACTTCAGGCGCTGCCTCATGTTCGATATTGCTCTCCATGCCGCGGCTGAAGTATTCCGCGCGGCCTTCAGGCGCCTGCACTTTCGGCAAATGATCAACCGGCGCATAGGCCGGCAGCAGCAGCGCTTCACGCTCTGCTTCGCTCAGGCTTTCCAGATATTCAATGGTATAGCTTGGAATCAATGCAAAATGCCCGGTCTGAATGCGGTGCAGATAGGTCAAATGGCCCTGCGTGCCCAGCGCCTTGGCGATATCCTCACCCAATACGCGGATATAAGTGCCTTTGGAGCAGGTGACATCCAAAGTGATGCTGTTTGCGGTAAACGAAAGCAGCTGAATAGCCTCAATCGTCACCGGCCGCGCTTCACGCTCAATTTCAATGCCTTGGCGCGCCAGCTCATACAGCGGACGGCCTTGTTTTTTCAGCGCCGAATACATCGGCGGCACTTGCATAATCCCGCCGGTGAACTGCTGCAGCGCCTGCAGGATTTTTTCCTCAGTCAATTCAGGCACAGCCTGCTCCAGCAGCGCTTCGCCTTCGGTATCTCCGGTGGTGGTGCTGCGGCCTAAAAACACTGTGGTCTGATAGCGCTTGACCGAATCCAGCAGGTAATGTGAGAACTTGGTCGCCTCGCCCAGGCAGATGGGAAGCAGGCCGGAAGCCAGCGGGTCTAATGCGCCGGTATGCCCCGCTTTTTGCGCGCGGTACAGCCAGCGGACCCGCTGCAGGGCCGCATTGGAGCTGATGCCCAGCGGCTTATTGAGCAGAAAAACACCGCTGATATGACGACGCTGAATTTTAGGAGAGGATGATTTCATGGCAGAAAATAGGCGAGAGGAAACAGCGCAATGGTAACTGAATATTTACAACATTTCTGTGATTTTGTGCTTCATTTATGGCATATTCAGACCCATTGCATGAATTATAAAACCAATAAAACAGAAAAAAGGTGCATGAGGATATGCCGAAACAGAAGTTATGGATAACCGCCGCGGTTCTGGCGATTGGCGCATTGATTTTTTGGCTGACGCCGCAGGATAGGCAGGCCGCCGCGCAAAACTCAGGCCAGCCCGCAGCTGCCGCAAGCAGCCATGCCATGCAGGCGCAGGCGCGCAATCCGGCTGGCGCGCCCTTTTTCAGCCCCAGCCAGCAGGATACTGAAATCAACTGCCAGATGAGGCTCGACGGCGCGCAGCGCCTGCTTGTGAATGAGCAGACCCGCAACTGTTTCGAATATTTCATTACCCAGTACGGCGAAAAATCCATTGATCAGATTAAAAAAGATTTCAGCGCCTATATCCGGCAAAGCTATAAGGAGCCGTCACTGTCGCAGATTTTAGCGCTGTGGTCGCGCTATATGGATTACCGTGAGCGCCTGGGCGGCCTGCAGGCGCCGAATATCAGCCAGGACGATCCGCAGTATTACCGCGCCATTTATGACAGCATGCAGAACCTGCGCAGGCAGTTTTTCTCTGATTATGAAATTGAAGGCCTGTTCGGCGCCGAAAATACCTACCATGAATACACCCTCAAGCGCATGGAGGTGATGAATGACAAAAAACTCAGTGAAGGCGAAAAAGCCGGAAAACTGAAGGCGCTGTTTGATGAGCTGCCGCAAGACTGGAAAGAAAATCTGGAACAGCTGAACAAACTGGAAGACCTGCGCAAGCTGACCGCGGATATTAAAGCGCGCGGCGGTTCGGCCGCGGAAATCCAGCAAATGCGCACCAGCCTAGTCGGCCCGGAAGCCGCGCAGCGCCTGGAAGCTCTAGACACGCAGCGCGCTGACTGGAAAAGCAATGTCAATGGCTATCTGGCGGAACGCGACAGCATCCTGCAAAGCGGCATGAGCGATGACGCCAAGCAGAAAGCCGTGCAGCAGCTGCGCAATCAGCATTTTCCGAACCAGGAGGAGCAGCTGCGGGCCAGCACTTTTGAATCCGTTCATGATCAGGGAGGAAAACTGCCGTACAGCGAATAAACACCCATTAAAAAATATTTCAAATAATTTTGATTCAGGATGAAATCAATGAAGAATAAAAATACCCTGCTCACCGCAGCCCTGCTTGCCGGCGCCGGTTTAATCGGCCTGCAGTCCGCGCAGGCAGCTGAAGGCCTGCAGCATGTCACCGCCAGCGCAGCATCGGACTATGCCAAAACCAAATACCCGATTCTGTTTACCCACGGCATGTTCGGCTTTACCCGCGTCGGCTTTGACAGTTTCGGCATGGACTACTTTTATCAGGTTCTGCCGGATTTGGCCCGCAACGGCGCCAATGCCTTCGCCGCCCAAGTCTCTCCGCTGGAGTCGACAGAAGTGCGCGGCGAACAGCTGCTGAGCCAGGTCGAAGAAGTCCGCGCCATTACCGGGCTGGACAAAGTCAATTTAATCGGCCACTCGCATGGCGGCCCGACCGTCCGCTACGTGGCTGCGGTCAAGCCGCAGTATGTTGCATCCGTCACTGGCGTGGCGGGAACCTTCCGCGGCTCGCTGGTTGCAGATAAAATCCAGGAAAGCAAAGGGCTGAATTCCCTCTTCGGGGTACTGGGCGGACAGCTGCTGGGGCCGATTATCACTTGGGCTGAAGGCAACTCCAGGCTTCCGGTCAATATGAATGCCTCGCTGGCGTCAATCAGTGAAAAAGGCGCGGCGGCCTTTAATCAGAAATTTCCAACCGCAGCCTTGGCATCCAGCTGCAGCAGCTCCGGCGCTGCGCTTGAAAAAGGCGTCCGCTATTATTCATGGACCGGCACAGCGCAAACCACCAATCTGCTGGATGTGCTGGACACGGCAATCAGCCAGCTGGCGCCTCTGGCTTACGGCAATACCGACAATGACGGGCTGGTCGGGCGCTGCAGCACGCATCTGGGCCAAGTCATCCGCGACAACTACAGGCACAATCATCTGGACGAAGTGAATATGGTATTCGGCCTGCGCAGCATTTTCTCGCCGGATCCGGTGGCCCTGTACCGCCAGCACGCCAACCGGCTCCGCCTGCAGGGCCTCTAAGAAGCATAAAGCCAGTAAAGGGCGCAGCAGCGCCCTTTACTTTTTCCGGCAGCACCATCTAAAATCCCCTTATCTCCTCTCTGCGTCAAACTGCAATCAACAGCCTGCACGCCGCTGAAGCGCGCCGGCGTCTTAAAAAATATGACATCTGCGCACATTTCCTGACCTGAATTGACATGGAATTAATTCAATATCATGAAAAAATAGCCTGGCGCCCGCTTCACTGGACGAAAAATCGGCGATAACAATAACAGCGGATCAAGGAATGCAGGACTTTCAGGCGCAAGCCAATAGGACATCTGCGCCGCCTTGGCAAAATCGGCACTATGAATTGCCGGAAACTTAAAATAAGAAATTGAGGATTGTTCATGAAACATGGATTTCTGCTTGCAGGCCTGCTGTCCGCAGCCTGCATAAATGCGGCAACCGCGTCGCAGGCTGTGCAGGTCACGGCAAGCCAAGTCAGCTCAAGCTATGCCAAGACCAAGTATCCGCTGGTGTTCAGCCACGGCATGGCCGGTTTCATTAGCGTGGGAGCAGATCCGCTCGGTGTGGATTACTGGTATCAGATTCTGCCTGATCTGGCGCGCAACGGCGCCAGCGCCTGGGCAACCCGCGTCTCGCCTTTCAACTCCACAGAAGTGCGCGGCGAACAGCTGCTGCAGCAGGTGCTGGAAATCCGCGCCATTACCGGCGCGCCCAAAGTCAATCTGATCGGCCATTCGCATGGCGGGCCAACCATCCGCTATGTGGCCGGCGTGCGCCCTGATGTGGTCGCTTCCCTGACCAGCATTGCTGGCCCGCACCAGGGCTCGCCGGTTGCAGACCTGGTGCTGAAAGCCGAAGGCACGGCTGCTGAAGCGCCTTTAGCCGGCGCGGTGAACCTGTTCTCCAAAGCCATTACCTTGGGCGCAAGGCTTAAACCCGGACAGCTATCCGCATGACGCCTTAGCCGGAGGCAAAAGCCTGACGCTTGCCGGCGCAGCCCAGTTTAATGCCAAATTCCCCTTAGGCATGCCGGCATCCGCCTGCGCTGACGGCAAACTGCTGGATCAGGGCATTTACAGCTACTCATTTGCAGGCGCCGGCACCGTAACCAACCTGCTGGACCCGGACTCCGCGCTCAAGCTCACCAGCCTGCTGATTGACGGCGGCAAAGATAACGACGGCTTAGTCTCCAGATGCAGCGCTAAATTCGGCAAAACCGTCCGCGATGACTATAACTGGAACCACTTGGATGAAGTCAACCAAGTGCTGGGATTAAAAGCGCTGTTTGCGCCCGACCCGGTAGATGTTTACCGCCAGCATGCCAGCCGCTTGAAGCTGCAGGGGCTGTAAAACCAGAGCCTGCTGACAATTCGCCTTATGCAATGTCAGCAGGCCCTAAATCGCAGATATAAAAAATGCGCCAAAAGGCGCATTTTTTAAACTCGTGTAAAACTTAGAATTAAGCTTTAACTTTGCGAGCTGGCAATTTTTCACGGATACGTGCAGCTTTACCAGACAATTCGCGCAGGTAATAAAGCTTAGCGCGGCGAACATCACCGCGGCGTTTCACTTCGATGCCGGCAACGATTGGCGAGTGAGTTTGGAATACACGCTCAACACCAACACCGCTAGAGATTTTGCGCACTGTGAACGCAGAGTTCAAGCCACGGTTTTTCTTAGCGATTACAACGCCTTCAAATGCCTGAAGACGCTCACGCTCACCTTCTTTTACTTTTACTTGAACGATGACTGTGTCACCTGGCGCAAAAGCAGGGATATTTGATTTTAACTGTGCATTTTCAACAGCTTGTACTAAAGGATGCTTACCGCTCATGTGGGTATCTCCAATATGTGCGGGTCAGAAGAGGTCTGAGATCCGCTGGGTATAGAGGCTAAAGCGCATAGACCCGATTATCTTTCCCTTTATGCCTGACCACTTCAATGCATAAAGAGCCTATTAAAAGGATACTTTTATTAAGTATCCAAATCTTTTAGCCATTTCTTTTGCTGCTTCGTCAACGCTACATTTTCCACCAGCTCAGGCCGGCGTTCTTTGGTTCGCTGATAACGCTGCAAAAACCGCCATTTCTCAATATTGGCATGGTGTCCCGACTTTAAGACTTCCGGGACATCTAAACCTTCAAAATGGTCTGGCTTGGTATATTGCGGGCAGTCCAAAAGACCATCCACAAATGAGTCTTGCACATGAGACTGCTCATCAGACATTGCACCCGGAAGCCTCCGGATAATGCTGTCCAATAAAACCATCGCAGGAAGCTCTCCACCCGATAAAACGTAGTCTCCAATTGACCATTCCTGATCAACATATTTCTGGATCAAACGCTCATCGACACCTTCATAGCGTCCGCACAGCACAATCAATCCGTCATATTCGGCAAATTGCTGCACTGCAGGCTCATTTAAGGTTTTTCCTTGCGGCGACATATACACCACAGGAACATGAACCGCTCCCGCCTGCTCTGCAAGCTGTTTGGCACGCTGGATTGCTTTCGCCAAAGGCTCAGCCATCATCACCATGCCCGGGCCGCCGCCAAATGGACGTTCATCCACCCGCTTGTAGTTGCCCTCAGCAAATTCCCGCGGATTAATGCAATGAACTTGCACAATCTCACGCTTCGCTGCGCGCCCGCTGATACCGTAGGCTGTAATCGCTTCAAACATTTCAGGAAAAAGCGTTATGACTGCAAAAAACACCGCAGACTCCTCTATTTTCCTGCTGCGCCAATCCTTAAAGGATTAATAATCTACGCCCCAATTCACGTAGATGCGACCAGCTTCGAGATCAACCCGCTGCACCACATCTTTATGCCATGGAATCATGCGCTCTTCGCCGTCAACGCTGTCAGGTGTTGCGCGAACCACCATCACGTCGTTAGCGCCTGTTTCAAACAGTTCGTGGATTTGACCGAGATTGACTTCCTGCTCTTCTTCGTCCAGGCCCAACACGGTTAAGCCTTTCAAATCTGACCAGTAATACTCGTCCACACCCGCCTGAGGCAGCTGCGATTTTGATATCCAGACATTTGCGCCAACCAGATTATCCGCTGCCGTGCGGTCAGCCACACCTTTCAGCGAAACAACCAGGCCTTTGCCATGCGGTTTCCAGCGTTTTACATCTGCTGTTTGCCAACCCGCTTTGGTTTCTATGTACCAAGGCAGGTAGTCAAAGATGTTGCTCATAGGTTCTGTATTGGAATAGACCCAGA
>NZ_JAVXCI010000008.1:49581-52020 GCF_036659555.1 Acinetobacter sp. | reverse complement strand
TAGGCCTCTAGACGATAGGGACGTTTCAGAGGTGGGCGTATATTAGGGTGAAAAACTGGGTGTGTCAAACGCTTTTCTGCAATAAATTGGCGGAAATTCGCCGAGTGCGTAAATTATCGGCATAATTAAATGTTCTGCCTAAATAAAAGGCGAAAATTAACGTTTTTGCAGGGGTTCTACAATGGATTTCACCACATCCGGATGCTGCAGATAGCCGGTAATTTCGTGCGGCTTATTGGCAAAAGTGGAAATCATTTGGTTAATAATTGCCGGCTTGAAGCAGAAGGGCGCATTGCTCAGCGGGAAGGCGGTTAGAAAATCATCGTTAGAATAAAAATTCATCCAGTCGCCATGAATGCTTTTGGGCCGGATAATCGGATGCAGGATTTTATCCTGAATGATCCGGAATGCTAAAGGCGAACCGAGGGTGATGAAGCGGCTGACTTTAAACTCAGGGTGCATCTGCAGCAGGTTGTAGGCAATAACTGTCCCCAGGGAGTGCGCAACGATAATATGCTTTTGATGCGCAGACAGGCAGGCCAGAATCCGGGCGTGGACTTCGCGCAGAAAGCATTCATTGGATAAATACAGATAGGCTTCAATTAAAAACTGGTGAATCAGCTTTTCATGCAGCTGAGGGAAATGATTCAGCAGAATTGAGAGTTCCTTCAGCATGATATCTTTGGCAAGCGCGGTGTAGAGGTTCAGCCTGGCTGAAATAGGCAGGTTTTGGCTGACGCTGTCATGCGGCAGGAATGGAATAAAGTCGCTGTGCTCTATGGCCTTTTGCGCAGTCTGCTGCAGATGAAGAGGAAAGTTCAGCCATGCTTTGGGCAAAAAAGTATTCAGGTCTAAAACATTTTCCTGATGATGCAGCGTCAGCAAATCGCCATAGAATGGCTGTTCAATCTGCGCTGCGCCAAGGTTGAAATCGGGATGGCCGCTGCAGCGCAGGCCCTGCTGGAAAATCTGCAGCCAGTGCTGGCGCAGTGTTTCCGCGCTGTAATGCTGCTGATTCATGCCATGAATGAAAATAATTTTCATAGAATGCAGCCATTTATTGTGCCTATATCTTCTTATATACATAAAAAAGAGCGGCCTGAGCCGCTCTGATTTGCAGCAATTCGTAATTATGCTTTTTTATGGTAAAGCGTGTAGTAGCTGATATAGCAGCAGGCGATAAAAATCATGCAGCCGATAAAGCCCGGCAGCATTTCCGGATCAAAGACCATGCTCACGCAGGTGATGAGGCAGAAGGAAAAGCCGAGAACCGGTACAATCGGGAACAGCGGCGCGGCGAAGCCCAGCTCTTTGGCGCTTCGGCCCTGCTTATACCATTGGCGGCGGAAATTGAACTGGCTTAGGCAGATGCTCATCCACACCACAACCATGGTAAAGGCGGCGATGCCCAGCAGATTCTTGAAGATGGTTTCCGGCGCGAACTGTTCAGACAGCAGGCCCGGCAAAGCGCCGAACATGGTGACAATAATCGCCACATAGGGTACGCCGTGGCTGGTGAGGCGTGAAAAAGCCGCCGGCAGCATTTTTTTATACGACAGCGACCACATCATGCGCGAAGCGGCGAATAAGCCGGAGTTGGCGGCGGAGAGCAATGCGGTGATGATCACAAAGCGGATGATGTCTTCCGCATACGGAATGCCGATATGCTCGAATACCGTCACGAATGGGCTGCTGCTGACGCCTTCGGCATTCAGGCCGGCCATTTGGTGCGGCAGCAGCGCGCTGATTACGACGATTGTGCCGACAAAGAAAATCAGCAGGCGCCAAATGGCTGTATTGATGGCTTTCGGCACATTTTTGGCCGGGTCCTGTGTTTCGCCGGCGGCGACGCCAATCAGCTCTGTGCCGGAGAATGCGAAGTTCACAATCAGCATGGTGGTGAAAATAGGGAAGAGGCCTTGCGGGAACCAGCCCTGCGCGGTCAGGTTGCTGAACAGCGGCGCGGATTCAACACCCTGATAGCTGATGATGCCGAAAATCGCCATCAAGCCCAGCAGGATGAATGCAATGACGGTGATGACTTTGACCAGCGCCAGCCAGAATTCAGACTCTGCAAACCAGCGGGTGGAGCTCATATTCATAATGAATACAAAGGCCGCGAAAATCAGCGTCCACAGCCAGACCGAAACCTGCGGGAACCATTCCTGCATCAGCAGGGCTGCTGCGGTGAATTCTGTGCCTAAAGTGGCCGACCAGGTCAGCCAGTACAGCCAAGTCACTGTATAGCCTGTGCCCGGGCCAATATATTTGGCGGCGTAGGTGCCAAAAGAGCCGGATTCAGGCATATGAACAGCCAGTTCACCCAAGCAGAGCATGACCATGTAGGCGATAACGCCGCCAAGGAAATACGCCAGAATTGCACCGACAGGCCCCGTTTGTGCAATGACTTCACCCGATCCTAAAAATAGGCCAGTCCCG
>NZ_JAVXCI010000008.1:0-49404 GCF_036659555.1 Acinetobacter sp. | reverse complement strand
CCCCGGTTACCGCCGTGAAAGGGCGATGTCCTAGGCCTCTAGACGATAGGGACGCTGCGAGGTGACGGCTATATTATGGATATTTGAATTGCCTGTCAAATTGGATCGGGGGTTATTTTTAAAATATTGAATTGTTTGTATAAAAAGTGGCTTTAATTGAAAAGCACAACGTTTCAGGCTGTGCTTTTAAGATCGCCGCTGCATGCCGCAGCTTAGGTTTTATTGTGGTACAGCCAGTAATAGCTTGCATAGCAGGTGGCCATGAACAGCAGGCAGCCGATAAAGCCGGACAGCATTTCCGGGTCAGCGGCCATGCTTAAGCCGGTTGCGGTGCAGCAGATGAAGCCTAAAATCGGCACCAGCGGGAACCACGGAGTGCGGAATTTCAGCTCGCTGGCGCTGCGGCCCTGCCTCAGCCACTGGCGGCGGAAATTGAACTGGCTCCAGCAAATGCTCATCCAGACAATCACCATGGTAAAGGCCGCCACGCCCATCAGGTTTTTAAAGATCACATCTGCGCCAAACTGTTCCGACAGCAGGCCCGGCAGGCCGCCAATCATGGTGACCCAGACGGCCACAACCGGCACGCCGGATTTGCTGACTTTGGCGAAAACGCGCGGCAGCTGATTCTGCGCGGAGAGCGCCCACATCATGCGTGAAGCGGCGTAAAGGCCTGAATTGGCTGTAGACAGCAGCGCGGTGATAATCACAAAGCGGATGAAGTCTTCCGCATAAGGAATGCCCATCAGGTTGAATACCGTCACGAATGGGCTGCTGCTGAGGCCGCCGTGGCCGCCGGCGTTCAGGCCGGCATCGCTGTACGGCAGCAGCGAGCTGATGACCACAATGGTGCCGACAAAGAAAATAATCAGGCGCCAGACGGCGGCATGAATGGCTTTCGGCACGTTCTTTTCCGGGTTTTCAGTTTCGCCGGCAGCGATGCCGATCATTTCTGTGCCGTTAAAAGCAAAGTTCACAATCAGCAGGGTGGTAAACAGCGGGATCAGGCCATTCGGCAGCCAGCCATGGCTGGTCAGGTTGCTGAACAGCGGCGCAGATTCATAGCCTTGGAAGGGAATAAAGCCGAAAATGCAGGCAAAGCCCAGCACAATGAACAGCAGTACGGTGGCGACTTTAATAAAGGACAGCCAGAACTCGGACTCTGCAAAGGTGCGGGTGGAGCTGAGGTTGGACAGCAGCACGCCGGCTGCGAAGACTAAAGTCCAGAGCCAGACCGACGTTTGCGGGAACCATTCCTGCATTAAAATCGCGGCTGCGGTAAACTCTGTGCCTAAGGTGGCAGACCAGCCCAGCCAGTACATCCATGACACCATATAGCCGGTGCCGGGGCCAATATAGTTGGCGGCGAATGCGCCAAAAGAGCCGGAAACCGGCAAATGAACCGCCAGCTCGCCCAGGCACAGCATCACCATGTAAGCAATCAGGCCGCCGATAATGTAGGCCAGCACCGCGCCTAAAGGGCCGGCCTGTGAAATCACTTCACCTGAACCCATGAACAGGCCTGTGCCGATTGCACCGCCAAGTGAAAGCATAATCAAATGACGCGTGGTCATCGCACGTTTTAAAGACGGCGTGCTGCCGTCTGCAGAGGGGCGCTGCGAAGGCTGAGAGCGAGATTGCATAGCTGAAAGGTTAAGTTTGAAAAAGATATTTTATAGTTGCAGCATGTGAAAAACCACATGAATCGTTTTTTTTCTTATATTTTTCAGTAGTTAATTAGGAAAATAGATATCCGGGCCGCTGCAGTCAGCGGCCGGATGCCTGCTGCGGCTGGGTTTGCGCGGTTTTTGCCGGCGGTTTGGCGTCATCGCTGCGGCTGACCATGTAGAGGTACAAGGCAGCCGGCAGCAGAATCATGAACACGAGTAAAATGTTTTTAAGCATAGCGGATGTGAAAAATGAATAAATGGGGCAGGCTGGAGTATAACCAAAAGCCTGCATAATGTATGCCTTGGAATTGCGGCTGATCCTTACAGGAGCTGAATGCCTCAGAAAAAATCCGGCGCTCTGATCATGCCAGTCCAGTCCCGGATCAGGCTGGCATTTTCTCCGCTTTAAGCCGGGCGCGCTATGCAATCCGGCATTTGCAGCAAGGCCATTGAACAGGGATGAATCTTGATATATGAGCGCAGCCTCTTGAGCACTGTTCGGTAAATCCGCACTGCTGGGCGTGCGGCAGCAGGAGTAAATTCCGCTGCGGTCTGCGGCGGGAAATCCCATCATCTGCCTGAATTATATAATTTGTGAAATGGCAAAAAAGCTTAATTTTTTTCTATTCAGCGACTTTACAAGCTCAAAAAAAAGCCTATAATTCACGGCATATTTCAACTTAGTGTGTTGTTTTTCACACTATCAGGGGCCTTTTATGAAAAAAGTCATTGTTTCAGCAGTTTTCGGTTTTTCTTCTCTGTTCACTGCAGCGCATGCAGCAGGCACTGATTCTACTCAATTTGAGGTTAAGCTTACAGTCAATGAATCATGCAAGTTTACTGCAGCTCAAGATGTGGAATTTGCACCGATTGACCGCTCGACTAAATCTGCCAGCAATGCGAAAGGCCAGTTAAACGTTACCTGCACTTTAAATACCCCTTATAAAATTGCGCTGGCAGGCAGCGGCGCAATGAGCAATAAAACCAATACCGCTTCAACCAGCAAAGTTCCTTATAAGCTGTATCAAGATTCTGCCCGCACAGCGGAGTGGGATGCTGCAAACTTATTATCCAAAACAGGCAACGGTAAAGATCAGGCAATTCCTGTCTACGCCAAATTAGCCGGCGATACCAATGTCGAAGCCGGCAGCTATGCCGACACAGTCGTTGCAACAGTAACTTACTAAGCTGCTGAAGCTGTAGCGGATCAAGCAATGCAGTATATGAACAAATTGAAGCAATTGGCTTGCGTTGCTCTGGCTGCGCTTTATCCGCTGAGCAGTTTGGCTGCCAGCCTGCAGGTTGCGCCAATTTCTGTTTCATTTTCCCCGCAGGAAAAAGCCAAAGAAATATGGCTGACCAATACCAGTGAACGGCCAATCCGCGCGCAAACCCGCGTGCTGGCCTGGTCGCAGGCTGCAGGGCAGGATCAGGTAAGTCCTACACGGGACTTGGTGGCCAGCCCATCCATTACCGAAATTAAAGCGGGCGAGCAGCAGCTGATCCGGATCATCCGCATTGCCCCGCAAAACACCGCTGCGGAACAGACGTACCGCCTGCTGATTGATGAGCTGCCAAGTTCAGGACAGGCTGATGCGCAGACCGGCCTGCAGCTGCTGCTGCAGTATTCGCTTCCTGTGTTCATGCAGCCGGCTGAAGGCATTGCGGCGCGCAATGGCTTAACGCAGCTCAATCAGGTGGCTTTTCAATACCGCAACAGTCAGCTGGCGGTAACGAACAATGCTAAAAGCCATATCCGGATCAGTGAATTAAGCTATATCAATCCAAACGGCGAAAAAATACCGCTCATTAACGGCTTGGTTGGCTATGCGCTGGCTGGCCAGAGCATGCGCTGGGATGTGCCGCAGCTTAAGCAGATGCTTCCAAACGGCAAGTTTGAAGCCAGAATCAACAGTGACGGTTTGGCGCAAACGCTCCCTATGCAATAAGCAGCAATGATAAAACAGTCCGCCCGCCGCAGCGCCTTATTTCAGGCGCTGCTTTGCGCGTCCGGGTTATCCGGCAGTCTGGCGCTGGCCAGCGAACCGCTCAGCTTAGACAGCCTTGAGCAGCAGGAGCTGTATTTAAGCGTGGTGCTGAATCAGGCATCCAGTTCAGCTTTTGGCCATTTCATTCAAACGCCGCAGGATCTGCTGATTTCGCGTGAAACCCTGCAGGAACTGCAGTTAAAAATCAATGCGCCGGATGCGCCGCAGCATGCCGGCTTTATCAGCCTGGCTCAGATTCCGGGGCTAAGCTACGATTACAATGCCCTGGCGCAAAGCATTCAGCTGAATGTTTCGGCCTCTTTTCTGCAGGCCAATACCGTGGCGGGGTTTACTCCTGTTGACGCAGCCAAGGTCAATGCCCAGCAGATTAGGCCGGGCGCGCTTTTCAATTACGATTTTTATGCTCAAGCGGCGGAAGACGCCTGGTCGTTAAGCGGCTGGAATGAGCTGCGCTTTTTCGGCTTTGGAGAAGGCAATGTGCTGAGCATTTCCGCCAACCATGCCTATACTCAGTCAGCCGCATCAGCGGAGCTGAAGAGCCAGATTTTAGACACTTATTGGCAAAAGGATTTCGCCGGCCGCGCGCTGACCTTAACTTTGGGCGACAGCCAGACCCGCGCCTTGGACTGGAGCCGTTCGGCCCGGATTTCAGGCATTAAGCTGGCGAAAAACTACAGCCTGCAGCCGTATCAGGTGACTTCGCCTTTAGCCTCATTTAAAGATTCAGTGCTGCTGCCGTCAACCGTAGATCTGCTGATTAACGGCATTCAGCAGAGCAGCAGCGAGGTGCTTCCGGGGCAGTTCAATATTCAGACCGCGCCGTCAATCACCGGCGCGGGCACGGCGCAGCTGCTGATTACCGATCTCAACGGCCAGCGGCGGGCGGTCAATTTTTCCCTATTCGGCACATCGCGGCTGCTGCAGCGCGGCCTGTCCGACTGGGAAGTCAATCTGGGGGTGAACAAGCTGAATTATGCGGTCAAGTCTTTCAGCTACGGGCATGAGCTGTTAATGAATGCCACTTTCCGCCATGGCCTCAGCAGCGACACCACGCTGGAAAGCCATGCGGAATATTCCAATGCGGCGGCGCTGGCCGGGCTTGGCATTGTACACCGCCTGCCGGACGCCTGGGGGATGCTGAACGGCTCTTACAGCCGCAGCGAGCTGAATGGGCAGGCAGGGCAGGCGTATTCGGCAGGGTATGAATGGAATAACCGCCTGATCAGCTTTTCCATGCGCCATCAGCAAAGCGACGGCAACTTCGGCGATTTGGCGAGCGGTCTGGGCTATGCCTATATAGACCGCTCTGATCATGCATTCTTCGGACTGAATACGCGCTTCGGCCAATTCGGCAGCAGCTATGCAGCGCAGCAGTATCAAGGAATTGACAATAAATACCTGATTTTTAACTGGTCTTATTATTTCCCTTCGAAAAGCTATTTAACCTTGAATATGACCCGCAATCTGAATGAAAAAGACCACGCATTTTTCATGTCATTGAATATTCCGCTGGACCGCCAGACCAATGCCGCCGTCAATGGCCAAAAAAATCCGGATTATAATAAAGTGTCGGCCAGCGTGCGCAGAACGGCTTTGCAGAATCAGGCGGATTGGGGCTGGCAAGGCAATGTGGAATACAGCAATCCGGACAATTACAGCCTGCAGGGGCAGCTGCAGCGGGAAACTTCCGTGGGGCAATGGGATGTGGGGGTGCAGAATGCCAGAATTAACGGCGAAGACTACAGTACGGCCGTTGGGTCGGCGCGCGGCAGCCTGGTGCTGATGAACCGCAGCCTTTTTGCCATGCGCCAGTCGCTGAATTCCTTTGCTGTGGTGTCTACCGCAGGCGTGGCGGATATTCCGGTGCGGCTGGAAAACCGCCTTGTGGGCAAAACCAACCGCAAAGGCCTGCTGTTAATCGACTCGCTCAATCCGTATCAGCATAATGCGGTTTCGATTGATGCGCTGGATTTGCCGCTGGAATATAAAATTGAGTCGACGCAGCTGGATGCGGTTCCCTACAGCGGCAGCGGCCTGTATCTGAATTTTCCGATCTATAAAATGCGCGCGGTGCAGTGGGCGGCGGTCGATGCGCAGAATCAGCCTTTAAAAATGGGAAGCCGGGTCTGGGCGCAGCCTTCAGCGCCTCATCCGGATGATCCGGAACAGACAATTGTCGGGCGCGACGGCATGATTTATTTGGAAAATCCGGCAGCAGCCGCGGTTTTTGCGGAGCATGAGGGGAAAATCTGCCGTATGGACTTGCCTGATTTTTCAGCGCAATATGGCTTTCTGGATTTGGGGAATTTAACGTGCCAATAATGATGAGTATTCACCGTGTGCGGCGTTCAGCGCTGCTGGCTTCCTGCGGTTTTTCCCTGATGCTGCCTTTTGCCCTGCTGGCGGCCAGCCCAGCGGCGCAGGCTTCCGGCTCATGCTGGCTGTCAGGCCCGGCGTTGAATTTCGGTTCGGTATCAGGCAAAGGCAAAACCAGCTATGCCAATTGGCAAGTCACCTGCAATCAATATGGCCATGCCAAAACCGTCAATGTCGCTTTGTGCCCCTATGCGACTGCGGGCGGCTTAGGCTTGTCCAATAACCGCCGGCAAATGGTTGCTTACGGAGCAACACATTCTTACCTGACTTATGACTTGTTTTATGATCCGGCTTTGACCCAGCGGATGGATACGCAGGCCAGTTTATCGACCTTAAAATGCACCTATAAAACCTTCAGCGTGAATGAAAACGAGAAAGTTTTCGATCTGCCGATTTATGGCTATGTATATGCAGGGCAAAATGTCCGGGCTGCGGATTATAGAAATAATAATGATACGCAAGTCAATCTGCTGTATGCCTTCAGTCAGGACAGGCAGCCGAGTGCGGAAGATGTGCTGGCAGCGCAGTCCAAGCCGAGCAGCAACAGCTTAAATGTGACTGCAAATTACGAAAACAGCTGTAATCTGATTTCTGCATCTGATCTGAATTTTGGCCAAATTAATGATTTGTCCCAGGCTGTGACCGGCGCAGCAGCTGTGGCGCTGTCCTGCCCATTGAACACCTCCTGGAAAGTGAGCCTGGATCAGGGCATGAATTATGACGGCGCGACACGGCGCATGCGCAAAGGCGCGGACTACATCGCCTATGAATTATACCGGGATGCGCAGCACAGCCAGCTGTGGAACAATAGCGGCGCATCGCAGGGCGCGGGCAATAACGGCGCGCAAAGCATCCGCATTTATGGAAAGGCTGGGCCAAGCCCGGCGGCTGTGCCCGCAGGGGAGTACCGGGATACCGTCACAGTGACCTTAACCTATTAATAGGTAATGACCGCGGTCACTTTGTCGCTGTATTGGCCGGCAGGAACATTGGTGTCCGCCTGTTCGACCTGTCCCCAGACCGGAACTTTCTGGGTGCTCCCGGTGCCTGTGCCGCTGTAGGCATTTTGGCTGTCTGTGCCCCAGAGGGTGGTGCGGCTGGCATCCTGATACAGCGTATAGGGAATTTTGGCATGATCTGCGGCCGGATTGACCATTTCCCTTTGGCTTTGCAGCGCAATGCGGTACGGCGTGCCCTGAGAGCAGGTTACCGCCAAGTGGTTATTTTTATTTAAGCTTTGCGATGCGCGGTTAATGCTGCCGAAGTCCAGGTCTGCAATATAGGCCGCCGCGATATTGCAGGTTTCTTTAATATTGATGCTCACGCTGAATTGAGCCGAATCCTTATTCGCCGCGTAGATAAGCGCAGAAGCGCTGACAAAGGCGCAAGTCACCAGAGCGCAAATGGAAAATTTCATATATTGTGTTGTTATATAGAATATAGTGATTTGCTATAGCCTACTGAGTTTTTATCAAAAAGTATATTGATCGGGCGGGAATTTCCTTGGAGAAAATACTGTCAGCCGGCAGGCCGCGGCGGACAGGATGAAAGGCTATGCGGAGAATCAACAAAGCCTTTGAATGCATTCCATTGCTAAAGCGCAGCATCAGCCTGAAAGAGCCGGCTGATATTCTCTATCGTATTGCTTTTAGAACATTCGCCGCGCCTGCATTATCATCAAGGCGCTAAGCTGTTTCCAAAGCGGCCTCCAGTTTAATTTGCTTTGAATGATGGCGGAAGCTGGCGCCTCTATGCGTTTCTGGAAGCAATGGGCCTTGGCCAAAGAGCTTTTCACGCAAAGTTCCCTGAGCGTATTCAGTTTGATATGCGCCCCGGCGCTGCAATTCCGGCACCACAAACTCAACGACATCTTCAAAGGTTTTATGCGCCAAGATATAGGCTAAGTTGAAGCCGTCAATATCCGTGTCTTCCGCCCATTCCTGCAGGCGGTCTGCCACAGCCGCAGCGGAGCCGACCAGCACAGGGCCATTGCCGCCGACGCTGATGAACTTGGCAATTTCCGCAATTGTCCAAACCCGTTCCGGATCGGCTTTAGCATAGGAATCAAGCATGGACTGAATCGCGTCGGTATGAATATATTCGACTTGATCTTGCGCATTAAACTGTGAAAAGTCTACGCCAGACCAGCCGGAGGCGAGGGTCAAGCCGCCGTGATAGCTGCCATATTGCTGATACTCTTTGAATTTCGCCTGCGCTTTCCCGTCAGTTTCATCAACGACAATAGAAAGCATGGTGTAGATTAAAATTGAGTGCGGGTCGCGGCCTTCTTCCGCCAGCCTGCTGCGGATGCCCTGCGCCAATTTTTTTACAGCGGCTTTGGTCGGCGCTGAAATGAATACGCATTCTGCATTTTGGCTGGCAAAGGCTTGGCCGCGGCTGGAAGCGCCGGCTTGGTATAGCACAGGCGTGCGCTGAGGAGACGGTTCGCAAATATGAATGCCGGGCACATTGAAATACTGCCCCTTATGGTTAATCGGATGAACTTTGCTGTGATCGGCGAAGATGCCTTTTTCTTTATCCCGCAGGACAGCATCCTGCTCCCATGAGCCTTCCCACAGCTTGTACAGCACGTCCAGATATTCATCGGCAATATCGTAGCGGCTGTCATGGCTAAGCTGTGTTTTTAAGCCCAGATTTTTTGAACCGCTGGCTAAATATGAGGTCACAATGTTCCAGCCGGCGCGGCCTTTGGTCAAGTGATCCAGCGTGCTCATGCGGCGCGCAAAGGGGTAGGGATGCTCAAAAGAAGTGGATGTGGTCACGCCAAAGCCTAAATGCTTTGTTACGGCAGCCATGGCGGGAATAATTTGCAGCGGGTCATTGACCGGAACCTGAACTGCGCCTGTCAGCGCATGTTCTGCAGACTGATGATATATATCATAAATGCCCAGCACGTCTGCAATAAAAATCCCGTCAAATTTGCCGCGCTCTAAAATCTGCGCCAAATCCGTCCAGTATTCCAAGTCTTTATATTCCGTAGAGCGGTCTAGCGGATGGCGCCACAAGCCCGGCGACTGATGGGCTATGCAATTCATTTCAAAGGCATTAAATCTTATTTGCTTAGTCATATTGCTCTGCTGGAACGTCAAAATTTTCAATGAGCTTAATAAAAAAATATCAAGATTTTTAATAACAAAAACCGCCATGCTTATCTGAATCAATGTTTATGAAAATAAAGTATTTAGTTATTGGAAATAACAGCCTGTTATTCCAGTGCGCTGCATCAGCATTCAGCTTAAAGCAGGAATTTGAGGGTTGAATATTTTTTGAAGTTTATATGCTTGCCGCTGCTTATATTGAAATAAGAAAATTTAAGCATAAATAATTCATAATATTTTAATTAAAATGATTTGGTTCGATTATTAACTTATAAATAATTCAAAAAAATAATGCTAGCTTAAGTTTAAAACAGCTAAGCAGAGCATTTTATAATGACCTCAAAAATTGAAATAAAATTGAAAGATGCGCAGCATATTCCCAAAGATTTTTATCAGCAGGATCAATTGGCGCATGTAATACGCTCAGATGAAGAAGCGGTTGAAGCAGCCCGGCAGCTGGCCGCCGCTTTCGCCAAAGAAGCCTCAAACCGGGATCACGAACGGCGCCTGCCGCTGCAGGAAGTGCAGCAGTATTCAGCCTCCGGCTTGTGGGGAATTAATATTCCTAAGCAGTTTGGCGGTGCAGGCGTCAGCTATAAAACCCTTGCCGAAGTGGTGAAAATCATTTCAAGCGCGGATTCATCTTTAGGGCAGATTGCGCAAAACCACTGGGCATTTTTAGAGCATATCCGGTTGGATGCCAGTCCAGAACAGCAGGAGTTTTTCTTTGAACAGGCGCTGCAAGGCCAGCGCTTCGGCAATGCCTTTTCAGAAAAAGGCTCCAAAACCGTAGCGGATCTGACCACAAAAATTGAATTTAAAGCTGATCATGCGGTAATCAGCGGCCAGAAATTCTTTGCGACAGGCGCGCTGCTGGCGCATTGGATTCCGGTGGTTGCTGTGAGCGCTGAGAGCAAGCCGTTTGCCGCGCTTGTGCCGCAGCACACGCCAGGCTTGACCATTGTGAATGACTGGAGCGGTTTTGGCCAGCGCACAACCGTCAGCGGTTCGGTGCTTTTGGATAATGTGCAGGTTGACCTGAAATATGTTGTGCCGATCTATCAGGCTTTTGAGCGGCCTACAGCCGCCGGCGCGATTTCACAGTTTATTCAGTCTGCAGTTGATGCCGGCATTGCCCGCGGCGCGATTGATGAAACGGTTCAATATGTGCGCCAGCATGCCCGCCCTTGGATTGACTCCGGGCTGGAGCAGGCATCGCAAGACCCGTACACTATTGCCAGCATTGGCGAATTAAAGATCAAGCTGCGCGCAGCGGAAGCCGTTCTGGCTTTGGCGGGCGAGGCGATCGACCGCGCTTTGGAAAGCCCAGCCGAAGAAACCGTATCTGAAGCGACTTTAATTACGGCGGAATCCAAGGTTTTGACCACTGAAATTGCGCTGCTGGCCGCCAATAAGCTGTTTGAACTGTCCGGCACGCGTTCAACGCTTTCAGAACTCAATTTAGACCGGCACTGGCGCAATGCGCGCACGCACACCCTGCATGACCCTGTGCGCTGGAAGCTGAATATTGTCGGAAATTATTATTTGAATGATGTTCCGCCGCCGCGTCACGCATGGAGCTGAAAGGAAAAGATGATGACTGTTCAAAGCAATGAAAACTTATCGTTAGGCGCCAATTACCCGCAGGTGGCTGCTAAATTCCGTCCAATTTTCCAGCGTATCGCAGCGGGCGCGCTGGAGCGTGAAAAGACCCGCACTTTGCCCTATGAGCCAATTCAATGGCTGAAGCAGGCCGGTTTTGGCGCAGTGCGCGTGCCGGCCACCTTTGGCGGTGATGGCGTATCGCAGAAACAGCTGTTCCAGCTGCTGATTGAGCTGGCGAAAGCGGATTCCAATGTGGTGCAGGCTTTGCGCGGGCATTTTGCCTTTGCCGCAGACCGCTTGAATGCGCATAAAACTGAAGCGCAGCATTTATGGTTCCAGCGTTTTGCGCAGGGTGAAATTGCAGGGAATGCGTGGACTGAAATCGGCACAGTTGAAATTGGAGATGTGGCGACCCGCGTAACTGAAAATCAGCAGGGCCAGCTGGTGGTCAATGGCCAGAAATACTACGCTACGGGAACTCTCTTTGCGGACTGGATTGACCTGTTCGCCTTGGATGAAACCACCGGTCAGCATGTCATTGCGGCTGTTTCTGCGCAGGCTGCCGGCATTCAAGCAGCTGATGACTGGGACGGTTTTGGCCAGAAAACCACAGGCAGCGGCACAGTGACCATTAAAAATGCGGCCATCGCCCGTGACCATATCCTGCCGTTTGAAGAACGCTTTAAATACCAAACCGCATTCTATCAGGCAGTGCATTTGGCGACCTTAGCGGGGATTGCGCAAAGCGCGGTAGAAGCGTTTACTCAGGAAGTCCGCGAGCGGACCCGCATTTACAGTCACGGCAATGCGGATTTGGTGCGTGAGGATGCGCAAATTCTGCAGGTGATCGGCAAGGCGTCAGCTCAGGCCTATGCTGCGGAATCAATTGCACTGCGCGCAGCTGAAGCGCTGGATGGCGCATACCTCAGCCATTTCCAAAATGATGAAAATTCCGGCTTGCAGGCCAATGACCGTGCTGAGCTGGAATCTTCACAGGGTCAGGTGGTGATTTCAGAGCTGGTGCTGAACCTCACAGCCGAGCTGTTTAATGCCTTAGGCGCATCCGCCAGCACAGCTGAAAAGCAGCTGGACCGCTTCTGGCGCAACGCCCGTGTTGTATCTTCACACAATCCGCTGATCTATAAGCAGAAAGTGATTGGAGATTGGGAAGTCAATCAGGCGCCGCTGCCCTATGTATGGAAAATCGGCAGCAGCCCAGCGGCTAAACAGCAGGAAACCGCTGCCTAAATGCGGCTCAGCTGCGCATTGCGGTAAAATAAATTGCAGCAGTGCGGGCATGGCCTTTATCTGTTTTGAGAGGCTTCTGGCTGTTAATTTTCCATCCTTTTCAGGGGGGATTTATGCCGCTTTTTAAGCTAAACGGATAATAAAAAGGCATTGAATTCAATGCCTTTTTATTTTTTCAGTTTTGCCCAGCGCTGCAATCAGCTTGCAGGCTGGAAGCTTATTGCGGGGATGCAGGGATCAGCTGATTAAGCCGCAGCAGGCCGCATTTGAGCTAAAGATGCTCCGCCCGAACAATGGGGACATAGAAAAACCGGGCCAATGGCTTAGCCCGGTTTAGAATCAATTATACTGGCCCGCCATGCTTTAATATGGAGCCGGCGGGTTAAGCCTGGCCAATGCGCCATTGATAAGGCGGCAGGGTGCCGTTCACGCTGAAATCTCCGGCAATGCGGTCTTTGTAAATGCGCGGATTATGCGATGCGAGCGTGCGGATATTGCGCCAGTAGCGGTCAAGCGCCAAATTTTTATCTGTTGCAGAGGCGCCCAATGCGTCAAACATGATGGTTGATGCGTTTAAGGCGAGATCGGTAATAATGGTTTGCGACTGCGCAATTTCCAATTCAGCAATTGCATTTTGATCAGACTCAAGCGCTTCACTGCTGGCAAAAGCAGCTTCATAGGCGCGCTGCAAAGCCTGCGCATTTTTTTCAATAATCGCCGCGGAAGTATAAGCCGCACCGCGGATTTTACCGGCCACTTGCAGGATTTGCGGATCATGGCGGATTAGTGCCGAATTGGCGTGGCTATAATTGCGGCTGCGCTTTTCGACCAAGGCCGACAGGTCATAGGCGGCAGCCCGGGTCAAGCCGGCAGTAATTGACAGCTGAATCAGCTGATAGAATGCGGCTGAATATTTAAAGCGGCTGTCATCCGGCAGAACATCTGCAGGGTTGATTTGCACATTTTCAAAAACTGCTGTGCCGCTGGCTGTTAGCATCTGTCCAAAGCCGTTCCAGTCATCCAGCACGCTTACACCCGCAGCGCCGCGCGGAATCAAAATGGACGCTGAATTGCCATCCAGATCTGTAATTCCGACATCAATCCATTCCGCATACAGGCTGCCTGTGGTGTAGTATTTTTTCCCATTCAATACGGCTGCGCCATCGCTTTGCCTGGACAGGCGCGTGCTGAACTGGTCAATGGACTCCTTGCCGCCTTCAGACCACGCGCTGCCAACGGTCTCGCCATTGCCAATGCGCGCCAGCCACAGCGCTTTAAAGCCCTCATTAGAGCTGAGCAGCAGGTCTTCTGTAAAGCCAAAATGCACACGCAGAGCTTGCGGTAAATTGGCGTCTGCCTGCGCCAGCTCAATCAGCAGCGCAAACAGTTCAGGAATCGTCGCGTCAAAACCGTTATAGGCTTTGGGCAGGCGCAGGCGGGTGAAGCCGGCGTCTTTCAGCCACTGCAGCTGTTCAAAAGGCAGAATGCGGTTTTTTTCCCGCTCATTGGCAGAGGCTTGAATTTTTTCAAACACTGGGCGGAACTGGGCTGCTAATTCATCATAGCGCGCAGATGGGCCTTGTCCCCATACTTGGTAAATTAAAGAATCGCGGCTTGGGCGGTGTTTTAATTGAGTCGGCTGCTGTAAATCAGTTAAAGCTGTCATAGTTAATGCATGAAGTATAAAAATAAAATAGTAATTCCTGTAAAAAATTTATAAATGAATAATTAAAGATAATTAAATGAAGATTTTTTATTAATATTAAAAGTTTATATTTCAGTGGAAATTATGATTTATAAGGCCGGCATCATGCTGCGGAAATAAATGCCAGCCGATTCGGGGCAGCCATCCGCGGCGCAGGTGCGCATAAATTGAGCAGAATTTGGCGCCTGCTGCTCATCTCCCTTCATCATTTGGACAGCTGCATAAGCGGGGCACAATGCCGCGCCTATGCAGAGCATCCGGTGCTTTTAAGCTGAGGCTGTCCTTGCGGATTGCATTAAGGCCTTCAGCTGCTGAACTTCTGCTGCGCTGGCTTTCTGCAATGGCTTTCTAGGCTCGCCGGCGCAGAAGCCTAATTCATTTAACCCGGCTTTCACGGTTTTCGGCAGGCCGCCCTGCACAATGAAGCGCAGCAAAGGCAACTGCCGGTAAAACAGCGCCTGGGCATGGCTTAAATCGCCTTGCTTGACGGCCTGATACAGCTGGCCGGGCAGTTCGCCAAGCAGATTCGGCGCTGCCGTGCACCAGCCGCTGGCGCCGGCGCAAAATGCCTCAAGCGCCAGCGGGTTGCAGCCGTTGTAAAATGGCAATTGCCCCTGAGTTAATTCATGAAATTTGTGCATGCGCTGAATATCGCCAGTGCTGTCTTTGACCATGCAGATATTTTCAATTTCCCGATACATTTTCACAATCAGCTCCGGCGCCATATCCATGCCGCTGGTTGCCGGGTTGTTATAGACCATGACCGGAAGCTTGCTGGCCGCAGCGACCTGCTGATAATAGTCATAGATTTCCTGATCATTCAGTTTCCAGTAGGACACCGGCATGACCATAATAATGTCTGCGCCAAGCTCCTCAGCTTTTTGCGCTTTCTGCACCGCCATCGCTGTGGTCAGTTCAGAGATGCCCAGGATGACCGGCACACGGTGATTGACCGTTTCAATGCTTTTCTGCGCGACCTGCTGCCATTCCTGCCAGGACAAATAAGCGCTTTCTCCTGCACTGCCGAGCGGCGCAATCGCGTCACACTGATGCTCCAGCAAAGCATTCAATGTGATTGCAAGCGCGTCAAAATCCACCTCTTGAGTGTCCGGCTTAAATGGCGTGACCGGGTAAGCAATAATGCCTGCTAATTTCATTTTCATTGCTCCTCTATGCAGTCGGAATGGTTTTTTAAAGCCTTGCGCGCGTAATAGGCGAAATTGACTTGATTGCGCTTGTCTGCAGAGACCCAGTCATGCGCTTCTTTGGCCAGTTCATGCGGAATGGGCTGAATTTGCCCGGCTGCCATCGCCAGCAGCTGCAGGCGGGCGGCGCGTTCAATTAAAATGGCTAAATTGCAGGCCTCTTCAATTGTTTTGCCGGCCACCAGCTGGCCATGATGCGACAGTAAAACCGCGCGGTTTTTTCCCAGCGCTTCTGAAATGAAAATGCCTTCCTCGTTGCCCACGGGAACGCCCGGCCAGTCGGCCACGAAAGAGCAGTCTTCATATAAAGCGCAGGTATCCATTTGCGCAATCGCCAAGGGCACGCGCAGCATGGATAAAGCCGCAACATGCGTGGGATGGGTATGGATGATGCAGTTCACTTCCGGGTGCTGCTTGTAAATCCAGGTATGGAAACGGTTGGCCGGATTCGCCATGCCTTGGCCATTTAAGGGCTTAAGGTCTTCATCCACTTCCAGCAGGTTCTGCGCGGTAATTTCATCAAAGCCCAAACCGAAGCGCTGGGTGATAAAAGCATTGCCTTGCGCGGTGCGGCAGGTAATTTGCCCTGCCAGCCCGGCATCATGCCCATGATCAAATAAAATGCGGCAGCTGAGCGCCAGCTTCTGCCGGTCGGTATAAATTGAATCTTGAAAAAGCTGCTGCATGTTCTGCTGCGCGCTTTGCATCAATTGCTGCTTATCAAGCAATGCTGTTTCCATAAAAGCCTCTTATTCAGTTGATTTGCCGTCAGGGCCAGTGCAGAATAAGAATTCTGTGGATTAATTAAAATATCCAGTTTTTAAAACTTATATGGGCCAGAAGCTTATGCGCCAGCCTTGGAAAATCCGCCTGCATTTGGCCGGCCGGGATGAGAAAACGCTTTTCTTAAAGCTGGCCAATCAGGTGATTCAGGAGATTCTATCCGGCAGGCTGACTCCGGGCGCACGCTTGCCGGGTTCACGGACGCTGGCGGATGAACTTGGCATTAACCGCAAAACCGTGCAGTCGGTGTATGAAGATTTGGAAGCGCAGGGCTGGCTGGTTTCAAAGGCGCGGCAGGGCACTTTTGTGTCTGAATATTTGCCGGACTTGAATATTCAGCCTGCCGCTTCTGTTCAGCCGCGGCAGGATGCGCCCGCAGCATCAGCCCAGGCGCAGATGAAAAATGACGGGGTTCCTGACAGCCGGCTGATTCCGTATGAGCTGTTTTCCCGCGCATACCGGCATGCGCTGATTCAGGTCACGCGCCATCAAATTATGGGCTATGGCGATCCGCAAGGCAGTTCGGAGCTTCGCCAGGCCTTGCTGCATATGCTGTCGATGGAGCGCTTTATTCAGACTTCTGCGGAGAATATCTGCGTGGTCCGCGGCAGCCAGATGGGGATTTTTCTGGCGGCCCGCGTTCTTGCCCGGCACCAGCCGCAGCGCAATATCATTGTTGTGGAGCAATGGGCTTACCCGCCGGCGGTGGAAACCTTCCTGTCCAATCATTATCAGGTTATCCGGGTGCGCTTAGACCGGCATGGCTTGGATACGGAGCACCTGACTGAAATTTTGTCCGCGCATGCGGTCGCTGCCGTGTACACCACGCCGCATCATCAGTATCCAACCACTGTTACGATGCCGATGGAGCGCAGGCTGAAGCTGCTGGAACTCTCCAAAGCTTTTGATTTTTATATTATTGAAGATGATTATGACCATGAATTCCATTATGACAGCCGGCCAATTCCGCCGCTGATCAGCCTGCCGGCAGCGGATAAAGTCATTCATATCGGCTCGCTGTCCAAAGTATTTGCGCCAAGCTTAAGGATAGGCTATGTCGTGGCCGGCCTGCAGATTATTCAGGCGATGAAGCAGGATATTCTGCTGATTGATAAGCAGGGCAATGCCATTACGGAACTGGCGATGGCTGAACTGATGCAGCAGGGCGAAGTTAAGCGCCATATCCGCAAAATGCGCAAGATTTACCAGCAGCGCAGGGATTATGCGCTCATGGCGTTTCAGCAGATTTTTGACTGCCGGGCGGAAATTGCTGCCCCTGCCGGCGGCATGGCTTTATGGGTTAAATTCAATTTCCCTTACCAGCCGCAGCATGCCGAAGCTTTAAGGCAGCTGCAGATTGACTCAGAATATGATTTCGGTTCGGCGCCTGATTCGGCAGCCGGCAGCTTTTATATCCGCTTTGGCTTCGCCGCCCTGACTGAAGCGGAAATCAGCCGGACGGTGCAAAGGCTGCGTCAGGCGCTGCTGCCTGATGAGTCCTGAACGGCAGAAGCCGGCGCAGATCAGCTGTCCTGCCTGAGATAAAAAAACCGGAAGCAGAATGCTCCCGGTTCTGGCTGCATCAGTTTAAAGGCATGCGGTATTCAATCACCCCCGGCTTTTCCGCAATCCAGTCATACAGCCTTTGCGCCGTGCGGTTGCTTTCCTGCGTGTGCCAGTATAAGCGCGCGCAGTGCTGATGGAGCGCCTGCTGCTGCACGTATTCAATCAGGCGCCTGCCGATCTGCTGGCCGCGGGCTTCAGGCGAAACATATAAGTCTTCCAGATAGCAGAAGTTCTGCTCGGCCCATGTGGAGCGGTGAATCACATAATGCACAAAGCCTAAAAGCTGCCCGTCCTGTTTGGCGACGGCGCAATACACCGGCTCTGCGTCATCAGAAAAGCGCTGCCATGTGCTTTGCGTGACCGCGCTGGACAGCGCCACTTTGTAAAAGTCCTGATAAGCACGCCAATATTCTGCCCACTGCGGGTAGTCCTGCTGCGCTGGCGGGGCAATTTGAATTGCTGAATTTTGCACTGATCTTCTCCGTTATGCGGGGGGATGAGGAAATGGGAGAAATGAGTGTAGTTGCTATTGCGGTATCTTGATAAGGCACACTTTTGATATTTTTGACAGTACCAGTTTTATCTATGCGCAGCCTCAGCATTCTGTAAAAGGAATGCTGAGGCCCTGCAAGGAACCGCTGATCAGGCCCAAACAGCGGCCTTGATCACCGGGAGGTATTTGTTCTGAATTTGCCATTTAAAATGGCATAGGAAATTAAGCCGAAAATCAGTCCCCAAAAGGCGCCGCCAATTCCGAGCAGGGAGATATCGGCTGCGGTAGCAAGAAAGGTAATCAGCGATGCTTCACGGGCAGCGCTGTCGCTCATGGCATTTGCGAGGCTTCCGGCAATGCTTCCAAGCAGCGCGAGGCCGGCCAGCGTGCTGATGAATGCGGCGGGGAAAGCTGCAAATAAGGCCGCCAGCGTCACGCCGAATATGCCGACCAGAATGTAGAAAATTCCGGCAGCAATCCCTGCAATCCAGCGCTTTGACGGGTCAGGATGCGATTCCGGGCCTGTGCAGATGGCTGCGGTAATAGCCGCCAGATTAAATGCATGCGAGCCGAATGGCGCCATGACAAAGGAGCCCAGGCCTGTCAGGGCAAGAATGGGTTTGAGACTGGTTTGATAGCCGTCATTGCGCAGCACCAGCAGGCCAGGCATATACTGGCCTGTCAAGGTGATTAAAAATAACGGCAGGGCGACGCTGAGCAGCGCATTGACTGAAAATTCCGGCGCAGTAAAAACCGGGCTGGCCAGCTGCAGCGCAAAACCGGAAAAATCAATCCGCGCCTGCAGCAGCAGAAAAATAAAGCCGAAAACCAGCACGCTGACCACGGCATATCTGGCGGAAAACCGCTTCGCCAGCAGATAAATCAGGAACAGCGCTATGACTAAAAATGGATCGATGCTGATGCTGGAAAATGCGGCGATGCCGAACTGCAGCAGAATGCCCGCCAGCAAACCGGAAGCGATGCTGGGCGGAATGAGGCGGATCAGTTTTTCAAAATATCCCGTGAGTCCTAAAATGACAAAGGCCAGCGCGGAAAGCAGGTAGGCGCCAATGGCTTCGGCATAGGGAACCGCTGCCAGCGCTGTGATCAGGAAAGCGGCTGCAGGGGTAGACCATGCGGTAATTATGGGTTCCCGGCTGAGCCAGCTTAACAGTATTCCGGTGATGCCGACGCCGATGGAAATAGACCAAACCCATGATGCGGTGAGTTCAGGGCTGAGCCCTGCGGCTTTGGCAGCCTGAAATATCAGAATGAAAGTGCCGCCATAATTCACAATGACTGAGATCAGCCCGGCAATGACCGGATGCATCAGGTCAGATGAGTAATGGCGCAAAGAATGCTGCGGAGAGTGCATAAGCCCGTCCCTGAGAGGTTTTATTATGAATGGAGGCCCGCAGCGCTTGAGCTGGATACTGGATTTTTCTCAATGATTTGCGCTGGAGCAACTGAGTGTAGTTTTTGCTGTGGTATTTTTATAAGATACACTTCTGATATTTTTGACAGTACCAGTTCTGATTATGGCTGCACCCTCATCTGCTTATTTCCCGCATCTGATTTTGCCTGAAGGGCAGATTAAAGACGGCTTATACAGCGCTTTGCGCGATGCTGTACTGGATGGGCGCCTGAGTTCCGGCACCAAGCTGCCGTCCAGCCGCGCCTTGGCGGAAATGATGTCTATTTCCAGAAATTCCGTACTGGCTGCCGTAGAGCGCCTGCTGGATGAGGGCTATCTGGTGACTAAGCCGAGTTCCGGCACCTATGTGGCTGACATCATTCCGGATCAATTGATTCATATTCAGCAGGACTTAAGGCAGCCCTCAAAAAGCCAGCCTCAGCGCTTGAATATCAACCCTCACATCGCCAGCCTGCTGCCGGCCTGGCGGCGGCAGAATATGTCAGGGCAGGGGAAAAAAATATTTCATGTTGGCGTCGGCTGTGTTGATTTATTTCCGCATCAGCTGTGGGGGAAATTATTGGGGCGCGCCTGGCGCCAGTCCCGCAGCCAATTAGGGCAGCTGCATGACTGCCGCGGCTATCTGCCTTTGCGTCAGGCCATTTGCGACTATGTGCGCTCCACGCGGGGGCTGAACTGCAATGAACAGCAGATTCTGATTGTGAATGGCACGCAGCAGGCGATCCACTTGGCTGCCTATGCATTGCTGCAGCCGCAGGATCAGGTTTGTCTGGATGAACCGGGCTATGACGCTGCCTTAAGCATTTTCCGCAGCTTCGGTCTGCTGGTTCATCCGGCCGGCAGCGACGATGAGGGGATGAAAATCCCGGAGGTGATCAGCCGCTATCCCGAAAGCAGGCTGATTTATACTGCGCCGTCTCACCAGTTTCCTTTAGGCGGCACGCTGAGCCTGAGCCGCAGATTTGCGCTGCTGGACTGGGCGGCAAGCCGGCAAAAGTGGATTTTTGAAGATGACTATAACAGTGAGTTCCGCTACGGCACGCACCCCATTCAGGCGCTGCAGGGGCTGGATCAGCAGCAGCGGGTCATTTATTCCGGCACTTTTTCCAAAATGATGTTTCCGGAATTTCGCTTAGGATTCATGGTTGTGCCTGAAGCTTTAATCGAAACGTTCAGTTTTGCCAAATATCATACCGACACGCGCAGCGCTTATCTGGAACAGGCAGCTCTGGCTTTGTTCATTCGGGAAGGCCACTATGCGCGGCATGTGCGCAAAGTCCGCAAAGCCTGCCACGAACGCCAGCAGGCTTTAATTGCGGCGCTGCAGCAGCTTCTTCCGGAGGTATTAACCGTTCAGCCTACAGACTCCGGCATTCATCTTGTCTGCTGGCTGAAAGGCGCATGGACTGAGCAGCGCTTTATTGAAAAGTGCGTGGAAGCTGATCTGGCGGTTCAGCCCTTGTCCCGCTATTGCCAAAGCCCCCCTGCCAAAGCCGCGGTGCTGTTCGGTTACGCTGCCCATGCGCCGGATGAAATCAGGTCGAATATTGCAAAGCTTGCGCAGCGCATCAAGATGAACGAGGAAAACTGATTCTCTGCATTTCATCGGTAAACAGGGCGAAGGCCGTTGCGGCCTTCGCGCTAAAGCGCAGGCCCTTTAATTGCCTAAAACGCTTTAGAAATTCTGTTAAATTTCATCGCTTGGAAATCATAATTTAGTATAGTGCTGTTAATTCTTCACAAAACTGCCGTTATATGTCCGACTTGGCCGCCGCTTCCCAGCGCATTCCTAAATATATTGCAATCCGTGATGCAATCGCCCATGAAATAGAGTCAGGACAGCTGGCCAGCAATGCAAAACTCTCCTCAGAACGCGCGCTGTCGGAACAGTTTGCAACGACGCGGGTCGCAGTCAGGGAAGCGCTGCTGGCGCTGGAAATGGATGGCCTTATTTACCGCTTAGACCGCCGCGGCTGGTTTGTCCGCGCGCCGCGGATCACCTACCGCCCGCAGTCAACCAAAAGCTTTAATCAGTATGTGCAGGAGCAGGGCGGCGCGCCGGCCACGGAACTGCTTTCCGCTGAGCTGGTGCAGGCCACCAGCTGGGATGCGGCGCATTTGAATATTAATTTGGGTGATGAGATCTATTCGGTTTGGCGCCGGCGCAGCATTAATGGCCGGCCTGCCGTGGTTGAGCATCTCAGGGTCAATGCCCGGCTTTTTCCGCATTTTTTGGAGCAGAATTTAGAAGCTTCAATTACCCTGCTGATGGCGGAACAGTACCGGCGCCAGCTGACCCGGGCGCATATTAATCTGTACCCGACGGCATTTTCTGAGCAGCAGGCCAAAGCGCTGCATGTCAATGCCGGCAGCATGGGGCTGTATATCTGCCGCACCAACCGTGACCAGAACGGCATGATTACCGATGTTGATCAGGAGTACTGGCTGCATGACGTGCTGGATCTGCATTTTGAAGCGCATGAATAATTCCAATCTGGTTTAAACCAGATTAATTAAACTGTCATAAACTTCTGCTGAAATACTGACTATCAAAAAGCTGCATTCATTAGGAATGGCATATGAGTCAGTATTTAAAGCGGTATGAAAAAACGGCGGGAATATTGGCGGCCGGCGCGCTGGCTGCCTGCATTTTGACGGGATGCACGACAAATTCCGCTTCAAAAGATGCAGAGCAAATTACCGTTTATACGGCGGTAGAAGCCGATCAGCTTAAGCGCTACCAGTGGGAGCTGCGCAAGGCGCATCCTGAGCTTCGGGTGAAATGGGTGCGCGATTCTACAGGCGTGATTACCGCAAAACTGCTGGCGGAGCAGAAAAACCCTCAAGCCGATGCAGTGATGGGGCTGGCCTTAACCAGCCTGCTGGTTATGGAAAAAACCGGCATGCTGCAGCCGTACCGGCCAAAAAATGTCGATCAGCTCAAGCCGGAATTTTACAGCCAGAAAGGCCAGCCCACGTGGACCGGCATGACGGCCTGGGAATCCGCCGTATGCGTCAACACCGTTGAACTGAAAAAGAAAAACTTGCCCATGCCGCAGACTTGGCAGGACCTTGCCCAGCCCATCTATAAAAATCTGATTGTCATGCCTAACCCCGCTTCGAGCGGCACAGGCTATCTGGATGTCACCGCATGGATGCAGATTTTTGGCCGCCAGCAGGCATGGTCCTACATGCAGGCTTTAGATAAGAATATTGCACAATATGTTCATTCCGGCTCTAAGCCCTGCAAGATGGCCGCTCAGGGGGAAACCGTGATTGGCATCTCTTTCGGCTATCCGGGCTTTAAGCTGAAGTCGCGCGGCGCGCCTTTGGAAATTGTTTATCCCAAAGAAGGGCTGGGCTGGGAAATGGAAGCCTCCGCCATTTTGAAAGGCACAAAAAAGCTCAGCAGCGCGCAAAAATTCATAGATTGGACAGTCAGCCAAGCGGCCAATCAGGCCTATGCGCAAAATTTTTCCATGGTGGCGCATCAAAAGGTGCAGAGCAGCAATCCGGATTTTCCTAAAGACCTGCAGCAGCGCCTGGTTAAAAATGATTTTTACTGGGCTGCCGAACAGCGTGAGCGGATTTTAAAGCAGTGGTCAGCGCAGTTTGAAAAGTAATTCCGAAGCATTTCCCAATAATTGAATAAGAAATTAGGCGCCTTATGCAGATTCCAAGCCATTTAAACCAGACCCTTGCAAGGCCGGGCGCAGAAACGCCGGCCGGCCATTTGCTCTCGACGTTAAAAACCTATCAGGCGGCAGCGCCGAAAACAGTGCTTGAAGCGCTGGATATTCAAAAGTCCTTTGCGCAAACCAAAGTGCTGGAGCATATCAATTTAGATTTGAAAGCAGGCGAGTTCGTCAGCTTTTTAGGGCCGTCCGGCTGCGGCAAAACCACGCTGCTGCGGATTATTGCAGGGCTGGAACAGCCGGATTATGGCCGGATCATCAAGCAGGATGCTGATATCACCAATTTCAGTACAGCCAAGCGCAAATGCGGCCTTGTCTTTCAGAACTATGCTTTATTTCCGAACCTGACGGCGGCTGAAAATATCGCATTCGGCCTGCATAAAAAGCAGTGGACGCCGGCGCAGATGCAGGCGCGGGTTGCCGAACTGCTGCAGCTGATTGAGCTGCCGCAGATTGCGGATAAATATCCGAACCAGCTGTCCGGCGGCCAGCAGCAGCGGGTTGCCTTGGCCCGGGCGCTTGCGCCGAAGCCCGACATCCTGCTGCTGGATGAGCCTTTATCTGCGCTGGACGCTTTGGTGCGCCTGAATCTGCGCCAGAAAATCCGCGCCATTCAGCGCCAGCTCAACTTGCCGGCGATTATGGTCACGCATGATCAGGAAGAGGCGCTGAGCATTTCTGACCGGGTTGCGGTGATGAATAAAGGCGTGATTGAGCAGCTGGATACGCCGCACAATATTTATTACAGGCCGCAAACCCGCTTTGTGGCGCAATTCATCGGCAGCATGAACTTCATGCAGGCTGCCGCCGTATCTGAACGCTGCCTGAATATTGCCGGCCGGTATCTCCTAGACTGCGGCGCCCCGAAGCTGCAGGCGGGTGAACAGCTGGAAATCGCTTTCCGTCCTGAAAACGCTAAGCTGGCGCTGCAGGCGGATTTGGCTTCAGGCCAGCTGAACCTGCCGGTGCAGATTCTGAATATGGAGTTTTTAGGCGCAAAGCGCCGGCTGTTCTGCGCGCTGAACCTGCAGGATCAGGCGCCCGCAGCGCAGGCCCGGCTGCAGGTGGATATTGAAAATCAGCAGCTGCCGCATTTGGCGGAGGAAATGTGGCTGCAGGTGCCGCTCAGCGCGCTGCATATTTTTGATCTGCAAGGGTGGGCAAAATGCTGAATCAATCTGCTGCTGAGGCGCTGCTGAAGAGCAGGGCGTATCGGCGCCCGCGCTATTCGCTGCGTTCAAGTCTGGTTTTATTCACCGCAGCGGTGCTGCTGACCTTAAGCCTGATTGCGCCCTTGCTGATGCTGCTGCAAAGCGCATTTTTAGATGAAAAGCAGCAATTTGCCGGGCTGGAAAACTTTGCTGCGTATTTTTCCAATCCTGCCTTAAGGTCATCCATTTTCAACTCGGTCTGGATCGCGCTGGCGGCCATGCTGCTGACGGTGGCAGCAGCGGCTGTATATGCATTTGCCCTGACCTGCAGCAATATCCGCGGCAAAGCGTTCTTTAAAGCGGCTGCGTTCCTGCCGATACTGGCGCCTTCTATTTTGCCTTCGCTGGCGCTGGTGTATTTATTCGGCCAGCAAGGCGTGCTGAAAGGCCTGCTGGGCGGTGTTGAAATTTACGGGCCGTTGGGCATTTTAATCAGCTATTGCTTCTGGCTGTTTCCCGCCATGGTCATGCTGATGATGGCGTCTTTCCGCAATATTGACCAGCGCCTGATTGAAGCTTCCCGCTGTTTGGGCAAAAACGCTTGGCAAACCCATATGGCGGTCACGCTGCCGGCCATCCGCTACGGTCTGGTCAGCGCCTGCCTGGTGGCATTTACCTATGTGATGACCGATTTCGGCATTCCAAAAGTCATTGGCGGGTCATTCAATATGATGGCTTTGGACGTCTATAAGCAGATTATCGGCCAGCAGAATGTCAACATGGGCGCCGTGATTTCAATGCTGCTGCTGTGTCCTGCAGTCATGGCCTTTGCCTTTGACCGCTATCAAAGCCGCCGGCAGGAACGCTATCAAAATTTCCAGATTCAGCCTTACCGCATGCCGCCGAACCCGCGTGCGGAAAAGGCATTGACGCTATTCTGCGGCGCAATTGCGGGCGCCATCCTGCTGATTGCGGTGACGGCAGTTTTGGCGTCATTCATCCGCTACTGGCCTTATGACTTGTCGCTGACCCTGAATCATTACCGCTTTGATTATGTGGATGGCGGCGGCTGGGCCAGCTACTTCAACTCAATTCAATTGGCTTTGTTCAGCGCAGCGGCCGGCACGCTTCTGATCTTTGTGATTGCACTTTTTACAGAGCGCTTCAAAGGCCATCCGGCGCTGAAAAGCTATGTGCAGATGCTGGTTTTGCTGCCTTTGGCCGTGCCGGGGCTGGTGCTGGGCATTGCCTATATCCTGTTTTTCAATGCGCCGGAAAATCCAGTTTCGGCGCTGTACGGCACCATGGCCTTGCTGGTGATTTCAACGGTTATCCATTATTACACTGTGCCGCATTTAACCCTGAGCAATGCCATTAAGCAGATTCCCGCGCAGCTGGATCAGGCCGCGCAAAG
Source organism: Acinetobacter sp. (assembly GCF_036659555.1). GTDB lineage: Bacteria > Pseudomonadota > Gammaproteobacteria > Pseudomonadales > Moraxellaceae > Acinetobacter. The sequence continues at coordinate 23,930 of NZ_JAVXCI010000008.1, read as the reverse complement.
CTTAGGCGCGTCGAATTGGAAAATGTTCTGCAAAGTCTATTTGCCTCTGACCTTCCCGGCGCTGTGCGATGTTTCGGTCTATCTGTTTGTGAATGCCATGACCACGGTTTCCGCCGCAATCTTCCTGTATTCGCCGGATACCAGCTTAGCCTCTGTTGCCGTGCTGAATATGGATGATGCCGGTGATACCGTGGCGGCGGTCGCCATGAGCATTTTGATTTTGGCCACGTCATGCGCGGTCAAGCTGCTGCACTGGCTGCTGACCCGGAAAATGATGAAGTCCAGCCAGCGCTGGCGTGAGCATCGCCATTAAATATTTATCTTAAACCTTAATTTTAAAATGAATTTTAACCGCCTTCCTGAAAAGGCCAGGGATTTTTCATCCTGAAAAAAGTTCACAGAACACGGAATGACGCTATGAATACAGCAGATTCAGACTTGATTATTGTCGGAGCCGGCATTTTAGGCTTGTCGGCAGCCATTCAAGCCGCTGAGCAGGGCTTGAAAGTGCAGCTCTTTGAAAAAGACGCAGCGCCAGCCGGCGCAACACGGCGAAATTTCGGCATGGTCGGCACATCGACGCTGAGCCGCCCGGATGCAAAATGGCGTGAATACGCGCTGGAAACGCGCAAATTCTATCAGCGCATTCAGGCGCAGCATGATATTTCATTTCAGCAGCGCAATGGCCTGTATTTGGCCAATACTGAGCTGGAGTGGCAGGTGCTGCATGAATTCGCCCAAGCCGCGCCGGATTACCGCATTCCCGTTGAACTGCTCAATAGGCAGCAGCTTTTTGAAAAATACGCCTATTTAAATCCGGAAACCAAAATCCGCGGGGCCATGCTTTTTCAGGAAGATTATTCCGTTGAGCCGCATCTCGCGGGCAGCCGCCTGCTGCAATATGCGCAGCAGCTGGGTGTGGAAATTCACTGCAATGCCTGTGTTGTCCGCGCACGCTCAAAAGACGGGCTGGCGGAAATTCAGCTGGCCTCAGGGCAGCAGCATGCGGCGGCGAAAGTGCTGATTTGCCACGGCGAAGTGACGCAGATTCTTTATCCGGAAATTCTGCAGCAGCTTGGGCTGCAGCGCTGCAGCCTGCAGATGGCCTTAACCCGGCCGCTTGCGCATGAGCTGCAGGCCTCCATTTATTCCGGCCTGTCAATTTCACGCTATCCGGCTTTTGAAATCTGCCCCAGCCATCAGGCGCTCATTGATGAGTCGCAGCAGGGCTTGGTGAAAAAATACGGCATTCATATTCTGCTGAAGCAGAATCAGTCCGGGCAAATCATTCTGGGCGACAGCCATGAATACAGCGCAATTGACGCCGCGCCGCAGTTTAGCCAGCGTGAAGAAATCAGCCAATTCATTCTGCGCTACTGCAAAGAAAACATTGGCTTGGCGCTGCCGGAAATTGAATCGCGCTGGAACGGCTATTACCTGGCGCACCCCGCAGAATTGGCGTGCGTGACCGAAGCGGAACCGCACATCTACCTGATCAGCGCGATTGCCGGCAAGGGCATGACCACCGGCGCAGGCTTCATGAAGGAAGTGCTGGAAAATTATATTCTGTAATCTGGTTTAAACCAGATTGATTTATGCTGTATTGAAATTCTGATGAGGCTGCTATTTTTATGAACGCGCATATTGAACTGGAAAATAAATATCTGCTGCTGACGCCGGGGCCGCTGTCTACATCGGCAGGGGTGCGCCGCGTGATGCAGCGCGACTGGTGTACATGGGACAAAGAATACAACGGCCTGGTGCAGGACATCCGCTGCCGTTTGACGGCGCTGGCGACGGCGCAGCCTGAAAAGTACAGCGCTGTGCTGATGCAGGGCAGCGGCAGCTTTTCGGTCGAAGCGGTGCTGGGTTCCGCCATTCCAAAGAGCGGCAAAATTCTAATCATCAACAATGGCGCATACGGCGCGCGCATGGTGCAAATGGCGCGCTGCCTGAATATTGCAGCTGTTGAGCTGGCTTATGCTGAAACGCAAGCGCCTGACCTGCAGGAAATTGCAGCTGCTTTGGCGGATGACAGCATTACCCATGTGTCTTGCGTGCACTGTGAAACCACCACCGGCCTGCTGAACCCGGTGCAGGAAATCGGCCGCTTAGTGAAAGCTGCCGGCAAAGTCTGGATTGTGGACGCTATGAGCTCTTTTGGCGGCGTGCCGATGGATATTGCTGAACTGGATATCGATTTTATGATTTCCAGCGCCAATAAATGCATTCAAGGCGTTCCGGGCTTTGGCTTTATTGTGGCAAAGCGTGAACAGCTGCAGGCCTGCAAAGGCTTGGCGCGTTCAGTCAGCTTAGACCTGCATGACCAGTGGAACACCATGGAGCAGCAGGATGGAAAATGGCGCTTTACTTCGCCCACCCATGTGGTGCGCGCTTTTTATCAAGCCTTGCTGGAGCTGGAGCAGGAAGGCGGCGTGGCAGCCCGCCATCAGCGTTATTTCAATAATCAGCAGCGTCTGGCTGCCGGCATGCAGGCGCTGGGTTTTGAACGGGTGCTGGACCCGGCGGCGCCGCAGTCGCCGATTATCACCACATTTTTATATCCAGATGAAGCCGGTTTCAGCTTTCAGGCCCTGTATGAAAATTTAAAGCAGGCAGGCTTTGTGATTTATCCCGGCAAAGTCACCGACTTGAACTGCTTCCGCATCGGCAATATTGGCGAAGTTTATCTGGATGATATTGAACGGCTGTTAGATGCCGTACGGATCTGCCGCCAAACTGACTGATTCAATTCTCAGCGCTTTTTGATCACTTTAATTTTTAGGAAACGACTTATGGCAGCTTTAAATACTCAATTGCAGGCGGTTATTTTTGACTGGGCGGGCACTACGGTGGATTTCGGTTCGCGCGCGCCGATTTTAGCCTTCATGGCGCTGTTTGCAGACAATAATGTTGAGATCAGCATTGCCGAAGCACGCGCGCCAATGGGGCTGGAAAAGCGCGATCACATTGCCGCTGTGCTGAAAATGCCGCGCGTAGCCGCAGCATGGAAAGCAGCGCATGGCGCAGAAGCGGCGGCTGCCGATATTGACCGCCTGTATCAGGACTTTATTCCCTATCAGCTGAAAGCGATTCCGCAATGCTCAGCATTGATTCCGGGCGCTGCAGAAGCTTTTGCGGATATCCGCGCGCGCGGCGCAAAAATCGGCAGCAATACCGGCTATGCCGCCATGATGATTGGCCAGCTGCGGCAGGATGCTGCCAGCCAAGGCTATGCGCCGGACTGCATTATTACGGCAAGCGATGTCAAGCATGGCCGGCCCTATCCTGAAATGCTGTGGAAAAACCTGATGGAACTGGAGGTTTCAGACATTAAAGCAGCGGTGAAAGTGGATGATACCGCGGTCGGGATTGCAGAAGGCTTAAACGCCGGCTGCTGGACGGTCGGTTTGGCGGTGAGCGGCAATGAAGTCGGCTTAAGCCATGCAGAATGGTGCGCGCTTGGCGCATCAGAACAGAACGCTTTAAAAGAAAAAGCCTATGCAAAAATGCGGGCATCCGGCGCGCATTATGTGATTGACAGCATTGCGGACTTGCCAGCGGTTTTAGACGCGATTGAACAGCGTCTGGCGCAGGGAGAAAAGCCTTAAAGGATAAAGCCTCCAGACAGCAAAGCCTGGATATTTCTGTAAATATCCAGGCTTTTTCATGAGGGAAAAACGGTTTTTACATCCGCTGGCGGATGATTTTATCCAGCTTTTTATCGATTTGACTGCGGTAGACATCTGGCAGTACGCGGGAGATTTTTGCCAAAATTCGCGCCTGCGTGCCCGGAATGATCATAAACTCAGAAGAAAAAATGCCGTCATAAATTTCTTTACAGGCTTTTTCAACCGGCATGCTGCCGCCCAGCTGCTTTAAGGCAGCCGTGACTGGCGAGCCATGTTTGCGCTCTTCAGTCACCAGCGGGGTGTCCACTTCCGGCGGGCAAACCACAGCGACTTCAATCTTCTGGCTGCGCAGTTCCATGCGCAGCACTTCAGCCAAGCCGACTACGCCAAATTTAGATGCGCAGTAGCCGGTGTAGCCATAGCAGCCGACTAAGCCGGCCGCCGAGGCAATAAACACCAGCTTAGGGCGCTTGCCTTGCTGCACGGCCTGCTTTAAAAAGGGCAGGGCAGCATGGGCCGTGTTGCGGCTGCCGACAAGGTTAATATTGATCTGCCTTTCGAATTCCTGAGAAGTCATTTCATCAAAGTTCTTCGCAATGCTGATCCCGGCGGAATTAATCAGCAAATCTGGCGTACCGAACATGGCAGCAGCTTCTGAAAATTTCGCGTCCATGCTGCTTTCATTCTGCACATCCACTTCAAAACCGCAGACCGCTGGAGAGTGTTTTTGCAAGTCTGCAATAGCTTGTTCTATTCCTGCGTGCGCAAAAATGCAGACTTGGTATTTATCTTTAAGCAGGCGCTTGGCCAGCTCCAGGCCAATGCCGCTGCTGCCGCCAGTGACCCATGCAGTTGGCAAATTTTCTTTATTAGTCATATTCATTTCCTTTGAATGGGGGCAGCCGGCTGCCTTGCCGTAAATGAAAGGCGCCAGCGGCAGTTTTTATTTTCAGGCCGGCGCATTGCCGAGCAGGATATTGCCAAATTGTTGGCGCAGCTCAGCTTTGACAATTTTCCCCGTGCCGTTCACAGGCAGGGCTTCCACAAAAATCACGGCATCTGGAATCTGCCAGCGCGCAATTTTATTTTCAAAATAGGCAAGTACATCTTCTTCAGTCAGATTGGCATTCTCCTGCTTAACGGCAATCAAAACCGGGCGCTCATCCCATTTGGCATGACGCGCGGCAATGGCTGCAGCCATGCGGATTTCAGGATGCCCTGCAGCAATATTTTCAATTTCAACCGATGAAATCCATTCACCGCCGGATTTGATCAGGTCTTTGGCGCGGTCACAAATGGTCATATAGCCGTCTGCATCCAGAGTGGCAATGTCGCCTGTGTCAAACCAGCCGTCAGCTGTCGCTGCGCTTTGCGTCTGGTTGAAATAGCGGTCAACAATCCAAGCGCCGCGGATTTGCAGGTTGCCTTGGGTATGGCCATCGTTTGCTAAAGGAGTCAGGCTTTCACCATCCACAATGCGAAGTTCAACGCCAAAAGGCGGGCGGCCTTGGGTTAAGCGCAGTTTTTCAAAATCTTCAGCGCTTAAAGCGGCATGTTTGGCTTTGGGCTGGTTGACCGTACCAAGCGGGCTGGTTTCAGACATGCCCCAAGCGTGGATGGTGTCGCAAGCATAGCTGTCTTTAAAATCGCGGATGATGGATGGCGGGCAGGCAGCGCCGCCTACGACATTGCGGTTCATGCTTTCTAAGCTTGTACCGCGTTTTTTGGCAGCAGCAAGCAAGCCTTGCCAGATGGTTGGAACGCCTAAAGCGAGAGTGACTTTATAATCATCAATTAAGCTGACTAAGCTGTCGCCGTCCAGATTCGGCCCCGGAAGCACAATCGTGCTGCCGACCATTGCAGACGCATAAGGGATGCCCCATGCATTGACATGGAACATGGGCACAACCGGCATCACAATATCTGACGCAGACAAGCTGAGTGAGTCCGGGAAGCAGATGGCCATGCTGTGCAGCAGGGTGGAACGGTGGCTGTACAGCACGCCTTTCGGGCTGCCTGTGGTGCCGGAGGTATAGCATAAAGAACTTGGAGTATCTTCGCTGAACTGCGGCCAGTCAAATTCAGCCGATTGATTTTGAATCAGTTCATCATAAAAAATAACTTCCGGCAGCGCTGCCAGAATCTTCTCGTCACGCGCGCCGTAACAGATGAATTTTTCAACGGTTGGCACTTTATCCTGAATGGCGGTGATTAAAGGCAGAAATGTCGAATCAAAGAAAATTGCCTTATCTTGCGCATCATTGATGATGAAAACCAGCTGTTCAGGAAACAGGCGCGGGTTAATGGTATGGCAGACATAGCCGCTGCCGGAAACCGCATACCAGGATTCCAGATGGCGGTGGTTGTTCCATGCGATGGTTGCAAGACGGTCACCTGGTTCAAGATGAAATGAGGTGAATGCATTGGCCAAGCGCTTGCTGTTCTGCTGGACTTGCAGCCAATTGGTCGCGGTAATTTGGCCGCTGACTTCGCGTGAAATAACCGCGGTGTCAGCGTGGTACTTTGCTGCATGCTCAATTAAGCTGCTGATCAGCAGGGGCTGATGCATCATTTTGCCAATCATTTCTTTCATCCTTGGAATTTATTCTGTCGTCAAGCAGAGGGCCTGCAGCGCAGGCAGCAGGCCCCTATGGCATTATTCAGGATTGTTCTGCGCCTGGTCGCTGAAGCCGGCTGCCGCGCCCGGCTTAATATAGCGCGGCATTTTCTGGCCGGTCTGCTTGGCGACCGCATGCAGGGTGCGCTCAATCCAGCCGGCATCCATAATGAACATCAGCGAATCATCATCATTCAAGTTGACATTGGCGCCTTCAATCACCATGAAGCCTTCAGCGCCTTCTGGGGTTGCTAAAGTATGGATAGAGCCTGCCGGTTCAAATAAATAGCTGCCGGCGGTTTGAACATCTTCAGGGTATTCGACATAATGCCAAGAACCTGCAGTGGTATAAAAATGCACAACGCCGGTGTGGAAGTGGCGCGGAAGAACTGTACCTGCATCAAAACGTGCACGGATTACCCATACACCGTTATCTGGATCTAAAAAGCAAGGGGTAACGTGTACGCCTGGCAATGCGTTTTGGATTTCGCCATCATTAACATTAATCGTTAATAAACGGTCTTGATGATTGATTGACTGTGCAATGCTCATGACAAACTCCATGTATGTCTTTTAGTGTGCAAGAAATTCAGGGTTCTAGCGCTTAAGCAGGCTGGCTGATTTCTCTTGATTTTGTTTTCGCTCGAAAAAGCTTAGCAATGTTCTGGGGCTTGTGAACCACTCGAAAGAATGGAATTGGGAGTGGTTTAAAAATCCGGCCGGCCGGCGGCCTGTGTGCTTTTGAGCAGCGAATTTAAAGTATAAGCGCTGCAGCCTGTATTGCGGAATTGGGTTTGTTGTATTAAGTTGTTGCTCATAAATGCGGGATAGGCATTGAGCTTGTGCCTCAGCCTAATTTCATGGAAGCGCAGGTGGCGCGGCAGGCCATCAATAAAAAGATTGGATGAAACCTAAGCATGCAAGTTTTAAAAACGAAACTCAGCCGGCCGGCGGCGTTGAATTCCGCAGCGCTGCAGCGGCCGGCGCTTTTAAGCCGCCTGCTGGAATACAGCCGGCAGTCCCTTCTTTTTATTCATGCTGCTGCAGGCTACGGCAAAACAACATTAATGCATCAGCTCAGCGGGCAGCTGGCGCAGCAGGGCAGCCATGTGCATTGGCTGAGCCTGGATGAAGACGACAATGATCCGATTCGGCTTTTTCAGTATTTGCGCCTGTCTTGGCTGGGCGCGCAGCAGCTTTCTTCGGTGCCGGAGGGGCGCATTCAAAAGCACAATGTGCTGGAGCTGATGGAAAAGCTGGCGCAGTCTTCCGGACAGCATGTCCTGTTTATTGATGAATTTGAAGCGCTGGAAAACGCTGACTGCCTGGATATGCTGTGGTGGATGTACCAGTGCCTGCCGCAAAATGCCCATCTGGTTATTGCGTCCCGCATTAAGCCCGGCTGGAACTTTTCCAAAGAGCTGCTGCAGGGCCGGTTGCATGTCGTGAATGCAGAGCAGCTGAGCGTCAAGCCTGAAGATGCGGCGGCATTAAGCGAATTCCTGAAGCAGCAGAATTTTGAGCATGTCCAGCTGAACCCGGAGCTGGTGCAGCTGCTGATTGAAAAAACCGAAGGCTGGATGACCGGCATCCAGCTTACCAACCTGTGCTTAAAGCACGGCCGCGACGCCGGCAGCATTATTCAGAACTTAAGCGGCGCGCATAATCAGGTGGTGGACTATCTGAGCGAGCAGGTCTTTGTGCAGCAGCCGGAAGAAATTCAGCTGTTTTTGCAGCAGATGAGCGTGCTGCGGAAGGTCAATCCGGCTTTGCTGCAGGAAGTCACGGGCAACGCCCAGGCGCGGCATTTGCTGGAGCAAATTAAGCAAAGGGGCCTGTTTATTCTGGCCTTGGATGAGCAGGGGCTATGGTACCGCGTGCATCACCTGTTCCGCAGTTTTCTGGAAAACCGCTTTAAAGCGCATGATGAGGAAAAATTCAGGCAGGCCCATGCCAAAGCGGCTTACTGGTATCAGGCGCAGCGCTTTTTAATGGAGGCGATTTATCATGCGCAGCAGGCGCATGATCAGGCGCTGGTCTTGGAGCTGCTGGCAGATGTCAGCCGCGAACTGGTTTTAGACGGGCGTGTCTATACGTTGCTGGAACTGGTCAAGCAGCTGCCGGATCAGGCGCTGGCCGGGCATCCGCATTTGCTCTATGACGCAATCTGGGCATTACTGCTGACGCATCAAAATGCGCAAGCCAACCGCTGCATTCAGCTCTGGCACAGCGCGGAAGCCAGCCAAAGCCTGATTTTAAGGGAAGATCAGCTGGGCCTGGCGCCGCTGATGGCCTTGCTGGAAGACAATTTGGCGCAGGCGTATGTGCTGGCGCAGCAGAATCTGGCCAAGCTGCCGGAAACCGCCTATTTTTCCCGCGGCCCGCTGATCGGCATTGGCGCGCTGCATCAAATTTGCCTGGGGAACATCGCCGAAGCGCGCCGGCTGCTGATCCAAACCCGCGCAACCTATATACAGGGCTATAACTTATACGGCTTGGCTTTTACCGACTGCATTGACGCAACCTGCGAACGCTTAATGGGCAATTTGGCTCTGGCGGAAGAAAAGTTCAGTCAAATCGGCAAGGGCGCCGACTATCAGAAACTGAAGATAGATGAAGGCAATCAAACCGCAATTGACGCGATTGCCAGCAGCCTGAAAGCGGACCTGTATTATGAAATGAATAAAATCGCCTTAGCCGAGCAGGCGCTGCAGCGCTTCAATGGCGGAGATCAGCTGGTGATTCCGGATATGGTGATTATCGGTTATGTGCTGCAGCTGCGCCTTGCGCATTTGCGCGGGGACACCGCCTTAAAGCAGGCCTGCCTGACCCAGTCGCAAATCAGAACCAATGACTGGTCTATGCCGCGCCTGGCCCAGACTGTGCAGCAGGTGTATGAGCATCAGAATTCATCAGGCCATAGCGGGGCTGCGCGGGAGCTTCAGCCGGACGGCCCGCTTGCGGCGCCGAACCCATCCGGGCCGCTCAGCATCACCAGCCTGCTGAGCGGCGCTGACCTGCTGACATACCGGGAATGGATTTTTAACGGAAACATAGCGCAGGCCATCGCAGGGCTGCAGCAGGAGGCGCAGCGCGTCACGGTTTATCCCCTGCGCCAAATACGGATTCAGCTGCTGCAGGCCATGGCGCACAGCCATTTGGCGCAGCAGGACACTGCGCTTGATTATCTGGAACAGGCCGTTTTAAGCTTAATGCCGACGCAGGCGCTGCGGATTATGCTGGATGAGCCGCCATTGATTTGGGCGCTGCTGGCCCAGTTAAGCCGCCGCCTGCTGCGGAATAAGCCGGGGCATGCAGCCCCGCTGCTGGAATATATCCAGCAGCTGCAGGAGCTTTCCGGCTTAAGCCGAGGCGCGTCTGTTCAGGCGCAGGCTGAAGCCGCTGCGGATGCGCCGCAGGCTGAAGTGCTGTCGAAACGCGAAATTCAGATTTTAGAAAAAGTCAGCGAGGGCTTTACCGATGCCGAAATATCCGCCGCGGTCTTTCTGTCCGTCAATACCGTGAAATGGCATTTGCGCAATATTTACCATAAGTTGCAGGCGCGTTCCAGAATGGAAGCGGTCAAGGAAGCAAAAAAAATAGGGCTAATCGCTTAGCCCTATATCCAGCAGCGCAGGATAAACTGGGAAAATATTTTGCCGGCTAGGCAATCGAGTAGGCGCCGTCAATTTTGATAACGCTGCCGTTAATAAAGCTGGCCGCATCGGAAGCAAGGAACAGCACAACATTGGCAATTTCTTCAGGCTGCCCTAAGCGCCCCATTGGCGAGCGCTGCATAATGCCGTTAAACACTTCCGGAATGTCCTTAAGCGGCTGGATTAAAGGCGTATCAATCCAGCCGGGCGCAATGGCATTGACGCGGATTTTCGCCTGGGCAAAGCTCAGCGCATGCGAGAAAGTCAGCTGGTCAACCGCGCCTTTGGAGCAGGAATATGCCGGCGCAATGGCGGAGCCAAACTGCGCATACAGCGAAGACACATTAATGATGGACGGATTGTCTGATTTCGCCAAAGCCTTGGCAGCAACCTCGCTGATATAAAATACGGAAGTTAAATTCACTTCTAAAACTTTTCTGTAAGTTTCCAGCTCATGCTCAGAAACAGAGCCCATGCCTGCGCCATTGAACAGGGTGTCAATGCGGTCAACTTTTGCGAAGAATGCATCTACAGCAGCTGTGTCTGTAACATCCATTTCAACGGCTTCAATATCTAAGCCGGCAGGATAAACCGCCTTATCCGCCCGCAGGCCCAAGGCCCAGACCTTTGCGCCTTTTTCGGCAAAAGCGACCGCCACGGCCTGGCCAATGCCGGATGTGCCGCCGGTGACGACAGCGGTTTTATTTTTGAACATTGCAGTATTGAAGGTTTCCATTTCTATTCTCATCCTCTTGGTATGACCGGTTCTAACTGACCAAATTCAGATTATCCGCTTCAGGAAAGGAAAAAAAGACTGGGCCGAACAAACCATTCTAAAACCATTCTTTTGCATGGTTGCTTCAGCATAGCAGGCTGATACTCTGCAAAAAACGGATGCATTGTTTAATCATTGCATGAACTCTGTAAAGCATATTTTTAAGCGGGCGCTATCCGGATGGATGACGGCATTTGAAAATATCCAGCTTTTTTAGAAATATCGATGTGACATCGAATGGTTATAGAAACTCAATAATGAATTCGAAATAGCAGCGATATTTTGCTCTTGCCGGACTGCGCTGCTTATAAAGGATTAAAAGCCATGATGGTGAGTCAGAACAACAAAATCGCCGTTGAGAAGATTCCTGCTTCACCGCAGCTGAAGCCCGAATCTTCAAAATATCCGCCGGAAGACACCGGTTTAAATGCGCCTTAATTGAACATTAAGGCAGTCAGTCAGATTAAAGCATCCAGTATTTAATCACGCAAGGCGAATGCCTTTCATCGGAACGGACAGCATTCGCTGGTTTAACATTCAGCTAAAGGATTAGAAATGAAACTCAATCAGAAAAAGCACCTCATTGCGGCAATGCTGTCTGTATTTGCAGGCCAAAGCTATGCTGCGGGGCTTGAACGCTCCCCGCAGCATATTGATGCGCTCTTTGAACAGGGAACGTATGCGGAAGCAGGTTATACCCATATTTCGCCTGATGTCCAAGGTACGGATGCCAGCGGCAATCATATTTCTGACATGGCGGAAGACTTCCAGTCGCTCAACTATGCGGTAAAAACTGATTTGGCGCCGAATCTGCGTTTAGCTGTCATTTACGATGAACCGTTTGGCGCCAAAGTGAAGTTTAAAGGCGACAATAACTTTATTGCAAAAAATCGTCCAGCCGAAGATGCCAATACGCGTGTTGAGGTGAAATCGAAAAACGTCACAGCACTCTTGGGATATAACCTCAATAAAAATGTCATGATTTATGGCGGTCCTGCGCTGCAGGAGCTTGAGGCGGATGTGCATTTGCGTGGCCTAACCTATGCTGTAAATAGTGGTTATAACAACACCTTTGATGACATCGCGGTGGGGTGGGTTGCAGGCATGAGCTATGCCAAACCTGAAATGGGCATTTTAGCCTCATTAACCTACCGTTCTGAAATTGAGCACAAAACAACCATTCAGGAAGATGTTCCTTTGGCCGATATTGTATTTTCGGGGAATTATTCGCACAGTAACCAAGGCAAAATTACGATCCCAGAGTCGGTGAATTTAAACCTGCAAACAGGTCTGAATATGACGACTGCACTTTATGCAAAAGTACGCTATGTGCCGTGGAGTGATTTTGCTTACTCTCCTCCAGTACTTAAAGCATCGACTGCAGCGGCCTTGGGTAAAGGTTTGCCTTTAGTCGATTATTCGGAGGACCAAACCTCAGTTGAAATTGGTCTTGGCAAACGTTTGGCGCCAAATCTGGCCATTTCTGTCTCTGGCCTATGGGACTCAGGTGCGGGCGACCCTGCACCAACTTTAGGTCCTGTGAATGGCTATTGGGGCGTTGGCCTGGCAGCGAAATACAACTTCAATAAAAAGTTGGCTTTTAGTGCCGGTGGCCGTTACATGTGGTTTGGCGATGCCGAAGGTGAATTGTCTAGCCGCCAATTTGTCGGCGGGTTTCAGGACAATACCGGCTATATTGTGGGCATGAAGCTTTCCTATTCGTCTAAATAAACAAGGCGGCGCAGGCGTTTTAAAGCGCTTGCGCTGAAGATTCTGCCTTAAGCCAATTACACTGCTGGAGCTGGGCGAGTATGCGGTAAAAAACGCTGCGCATAGTGATTCCGCTGCTAAAAGCGCTATCATAAGCGCATTAACGTTTTGGAATGCATTATGAAAATCGTCGCAGATGAAAATCTGGCATTTACCGATTATTTCTTTGCTGAATTTGGTGAAGTGGAACATAAGGCAGGGCGCACTTTGACGCATGCCGATGTTGCTCAGGCAAAGGCACTGTTGGTTCGTTCAGTCACCCAAGTTAATCCAGCTTTGCTGGCCGATACCTCGCTTGAATATGTGGGCAGCGCAACCATTGGCACTGACCATTTGGACATTGAAGCCATCGAAAAGCGCAATATTCAGTGGGCGAATGCCGCCGGCTGCAATGCGCAGGCTGTGGCTGAATATGTCATTACGGCCTTGCTGCATCTTAAGCCGGAACTGATGGATGCCAATGCGCATTTTACTCTAGGCATTGTCGGCTTGGGGAATGTCGGCTCGCGCTTAGCCTATATGGCAGGCTTGCTGGGCTGGAAAGTCATCGGCCATGATCCCTTTGTAGAGCAAGATGCGATTCATCAGGTTGACTTGGAAACTTTATTGAATACAGCTGATGCCATTTCACTGCATGTTCCTTTAACTAAAACTGGGCCGCATCCAACCTATCATTTAATCAATGCTGAAGCATTGGCTGCCATGAAGCCGGCAGCGCTCTTGGTGAATTCGGCACGCGGCCCTGTAATTGAAGAGCAGGCGCTGCTGGCCGATATTCAAGCGACCCAGCGCCAAGCGGTTTTAGATGTCTTTGAGCATGAGCCTGTGATTTCTGAAGAGCTGTTAAAGGCCGTCAGCCTAGTGACGCCGCATATTGCCGGCTACAGCCTGGAAGGCAAGGCGCGCGGCACGCAAATGATCTATGAAGCCTTTTGCAAAACCTTTCATTTTGCAGCAGATAAAAGCTTTGAATCGCAGCTGCCGGTGTGCTCTCAGTTCTTTGAAGGGCAGGAATTAAAAACTGCACTCCAGCAGCATTTAGCAGAGATCTATCCGATTGCCCGTGATGACCAAGCCTTGCGCGCCTGCCTGAAAGGCGACAAAGTCGATCAACAAGCATTTGACCATTTGCGCAAAACTTATCCCTTGCGCCGTGAATGGGCTGCGCATGGAGGGCCGAAGGCATGAGTCAGGACAGCATTCAATACCGGCCAAGCTGTGACTTGCAGGCCCTGCGCGCCCGCGCGCAGATGTACAGTCAAGTCCGCCAGTTTTTTGCAGAGCGCGGCGTGCTGGAAGTGGAAACCCCGGTTTTATCGCAGGCCGGCGTGACCGATGTGCATTTGGCCTCGGTGCAGGCGCAGCGCCATGTGCTGGGCAAGCGCCAAACCCACTATCTGCAGACTTCGCCTGAATTCGCCATGAAGCGCCTGCTGGCCAGCGGCAGCGGGCCGATTTACCAGATCTGCAAAGTGTTCCGCGATGATGAGCATGGCCGCAAGCACAACAGCGAGTTCAGCATGCTGGAATGGTACCGCCCCGGGTTCAGCCTGAAAGATTTAATGCATGAAGTGACCGATTTGCTGAATGCGGTTTTAGCGCAGCGCTTTGGCCAAGTCCGCCCCGTTATTTTGAGCTATAAGCATGCCTTTATGGACCGGCTGGATCTCAACCCGCTGCAGGCCAGCCTGAAAGAGCTGAAAGACTGCTGCAGCCGCGTGGGCCTGAATCTGGATTTGGGCGATGACCGCCTTGGCTATATTGACTTGCTGTTCTCGCATGTTGTCGAGCCGAGCCTGGGCTTTGATGCTCCGGTTTTCTTAACGGATTTTCCGCCTGAACTGGCGTCATTGGCGAAAACCCGCAGCGATGAAGACGGCGAGCTGGTTGCAGCCCGTTTTGAGCTGTACATTGAGGGCTTGGAGCTGGCGAATGCCTATGATGAGCTGATTGACGCCGAGGTGCTGCGTTCGCGTTTCGCCGCGGATAATGCTGAGCGGGAAAAACTGGGCCTGCATGTGATGCCGGTTGACGAATACTTATTGGCCGCCTTGCCGCAGATGCCTGAATGTTCAGGCATTGCTTTAGGCGTTGACCGCCTGCTGATGGTCGCTGCTGAACAAATGCGCCTGGATCAGGTGATTGCGTTCCCGGCGGACAGGTCTTAAATAAAAAATCCCCCGGAAAATTCCGGAGGATTGCATGCTTGCTGGGGCCGCCGGCTGAGCCAGCTCAGCCAAAGAACAGCTTCAGGATATAAAACGGCCCTTGGCCGCTGCTTTGCATGCCGGATGCAATATTGAATGCAATGAATAAGGCAATGCCGACGGTCACGAAAAAAGCCAGATATGCGCTGCTGAAAGAGGGCAGTTCGAGCTCAGCCTGCCGGCTTAAACTGTGCTTCAGCGCAATGGCCGGCCGGCTTTGATTGACCGCGCCCGGACTGAATGCGCTGGCTTCATCTGCAAGCGGGTAGCGGATATCGCGCGGGGCTTGCGTCTGATCCCAGTTATGCTTTTTTAATTTCAGCCTGCCGATCAGGTATTCAATATCATCTTCCGCCAGCGAAATCCCGGAACTGCTGATATTCATCAGCGCGTCCGCCGCATGGGGAATATCGGTCACATAGAACCATTTTTTAACGTTGTTCGATAATTCAATGTCTTTGGAATGAAGCTCATTGAAAATAATGCATCCCGAAATAAAGCCCAGATTCTGGCTGGTGAAAATGCCCTGCGCCTTAAACCACTCCAGTACCGCAAATTTATTCTTGCGGATTTGCACAAATGGGTTGATCTGGCTTCCGCCCAAAACCGGCATGCTGGAATCAATCAGCCATTCGCCATTTTCCGCGCCTGTTAAGCTGCCGGAGTAATTTTTTAAATCGATGACGACAATTGAATGGCGGGTAAATGCAATAGCATCAACTTCCTGCCCGCTCCACATGGTGTTGTAGAACACATAAATCCAGTCATCGCCGTGCTGCCAATTGAGTTTCAGCTGGGAGAGCAGATCGTTAAACATGATCTGTTCATTTTTATGCTGGCTGTAATCGCCGTAATATGCGTGTATGGCCATGATTAACGCTCATCCGTATAAAAGAGGACTTCGCCGCAGTTTGCGCAGTAATTGCACACCTTATAGCTGTTGTTTTTGACTAGATAGCGGTTAACTTGCTTGTTTTTGCAGGCATAGCACTGAAAAATGTTTGAAGAAAGCGCAGCTTGAGGATAGCTCTTTTTATACCAGTCCAGAGACTGATGGTCGTAAAGCAGCCGGTTTTTCTGCGACTTTATGCCGGCGATGGTTGATTCATAGCAGGCTTTAACGCCGCCGAGGAAGAACCCGCCTCCCCAGATCAGAAAGAACAAGCCCGAGCTTTGATTCAGGACAAAATTGTAAATCAGCGCTGTGGCGCCGATGATGATAAATATGCTTGAAAAGATGCAAGCGCCGATCATGTGCATTGATTATTTGCCCCCCGATATATTTTATGTATAAAAATCCGGTGCGGCCATTCAGCCGCACTTCTCATTAGAAAGTATTAAGTTTTAGATTGGAGCTTTGAAATATATTAAATTGTCTGCTGAAGTTCAAAGGCTTGCTTTAAGCTGGAAAGCGCTTTAATGCGTTTTTCAATCAGCATTTCGCCAATATCCGGCCCCTGTATGTCCGGCGGCAAGTCCTGCGCCTTAATGCTGCGCACCACCTGCATGGCATCCAGCACATACTGCGCCTGCGGATATTCGCGGTCTTCCAGCCCCAAGCGCCCGCGTGAATCGCATTCGCAGGCCTGAATAAACGCCTCAACGCGCTCAGGGCGGCGCAGCACATCCAGGCGCTGCAGCAGGCGCCATAAGGTTCCCGGCTTAAGCGTCAGCGCCTGATGGCATTTCAAATGCTCTTTGCATACTGCTAAAGCCAGCTGCCTAGTATGCGCGGGTACGCGCATGCGCTCGCAGAGCTCCGTCACCGGCTGAATGCCGCGCTGCTCATGCATAATATGGCGCGGCAATTCTTCTTTAGGGGTCAATGCCTTGCCTAAGTCATGCACTAAAACGGCAAAACGCACATCTAAAGAATAATTGCCCCGGCAGGCCTGCTGCAAAGACATCATCGTATGAATGCCGCAGTCAATTTCCGGATGATACTCTGGGCGCTGCGGAATGCCGTACAGCGCATCCAGCTCCGGGAACAGCACTTTCAGGGCGCCGCAGGCGCGCAGCACTTCAAAGTATTCATCGGCATGATCTTCCATCAGCGCGCGCGAGGTTTCTTTCCAGACCCGTTCCGGCGTCAGCGCTTCAAGTTCGCCGGACTGCGCCAGATGCTTCATCAGCTTTAAAGTTTCATCCGCCACTTTAAAGCCCAGCGCTTTATAGCGGGCGGCGAAGCGGGCAATGCGCAGCACGCGCAGCGGGTCTTCAGCAAAAGCACCGGAAACATGGCGCAGCAGGCGCCGCTGCAGATCCTGCTGGCCGCCGTAGGGGTCATACAGGGTGCCGTCGTCATCCAGCGCCATGGCGTTAATGGTCAGGTCGCGGCGGATTAAGTCCTGCTCAAGGGTGACGGAAGTGTCGGTATAGAATTCAAAGCCGTGATAGCCATGCCCTGACTTGCGTTCAGTGCGCGCAAGCGCATATTCATCTTTGGTTTCTGGATGCAGGAAAACGGGGAAATCTTTGCCCACAGGCTGAAAGCCCTGCGCGAGCATCTGCTGCGGCGTTGCGCCGACAACAACATAATCTTTTTCGTGATAGGGGTGTCCGAGCAAGTGATCCCGGACTGCACCGCCTACTAAATAAACTTGCATGAAAAAACCTCTATTCTTCAGGCAATCATGCTACAGAATAGAGGTTTTCTCAAGTCAATAACTTGAGCTTTTTGCTAAAGATTAAAGCGCTTCAGTTTCTGCATGCTGAATTTCAGCAACAGTCAGCGCGGTCATGTTCACCAAACGGCGGGTTGTCGTCGTTGGCGTCAGAATATGAACCGGCTTGGCAGCGCCCAATAAGATCGGGCCAATGGTGACATTGTTGCCTGAAGTTGACTTTAATAAGTTGAATGAAATGTTCGCAGCATCCAGGTTCGGCATAATCAGCAAGTTGGCGGAACCTTTGAAGCGCGAGTTCGGGAAGGCAAAATGGCGGATGGTTTCATCCATTGCGGCGTCACCGTGCATTTCGCCGTCCACTTCCAGCTCAGGCGCAATCTCACTCAGGATTTCGAACACTTTACGCATTTTCTGCGCGCTTGGGTCATTCTGGTCAGAACCGAAACTGGAGTGCGAAAGCAGGGCAATGCGCGGCGTCATGCCAAAACGGCGGACTTCTTCAGCTGCTAAAATGGTCATTTCAGCCAGCTGTTCAGCCGTCGGGTTGGTGTTGACATAGGTATCGGCAATAAACAGGTTGCGGTCTTCCAGCATCAATGCATTCAGCGTGAAGAAGTTGGTGCGTCCCTCTTTCAAGCCAATGACGTTTTTCACGAAGTCTAAGTGAATATCATAGCTTGAGTAAGTGCCGCAGAGCATGCCGTCGGCTAAGCCATGCTTAACCAGCATTCCCGCAATCAGGGTTGAACGGCGACGCGTTTCACGGTGCGCATATTCCGGTGTTACCCCTTTACGCTGCATGATTTCGTAATAGTCATCCGCAAATTTTTCGTAGTTCGGATTTTTCTCTTGGTCTACGATTTCGATGTTTACGCCATGCTCTAAACGCAAACCTAATTTTTTGATATTGGCTTCGATCACTGCAGTGCGGCCCACCAGAATCGGCTTGGCCAAGTCTTCGTCCACTGCAATTTGCACTGCGCGCAATACGCGCAGGTCTTCACCTTCAGCATAAGCAATGCGCTTAGGATCCGCTTTCGCCTGAGCGAAAATCGGCTTCATCATGAATGCTGAGTTGTAGACAAACTCAGACAGGCGCTGGCGGTAAACCGAGAAGTCCTGAATTGGGCGTGTCGCAACGCCGGAATCCATAGCAGCCTGCGCAACGGCAGGGGCAATTTCCAGAATCAGGCGCTGGTCCAGCGGGCGCGGAATCAGGTAGTCGCGGCCGAATGACGCTGATTTTTCGCCATAAGAGGCAGCGTCAGCTTCTACGTGCGCCATGCGCGCAATCGCGTAAACGCAGGCGATCTTCATTTCTTCATTAATGGTGGTTGCGCCAACATCCAAAGCGCCGCGGAAAATGTACGGGAAGCACAGCGCGTTATTCACCTGGTTCGGATAGTCTGAACGGCCGGTCGCCATAATCACGTCAGAGCGCACTTCATGCGCATGCTCAGGCAGAATTTCCGGATCTGGGTTGGCAAGGGCAAAGATAATCGGGTCTTTCGCCATCACCTTAACCATTTCTTTGGTCAGGATGCCAGCCGCTGAAAGGCCGAGGAACATGTCCGCATCAGCAATCACGTCAGCCAGCTGCGTTCCTTCGATGTCCTGCACATAGCGTTTTTTCGACTCATCCAGGCCTTCACGCTTAGCGGTCAGCAGGCCGCGCGAATCGGCAACGGTGATATTTTGTTTTTTCGCGCCCAGCGCGCAAAGCAGGTCTAAGCAGGACAGCGCTGCTGCGCCGGCGCCGGAAGCGACAATTTTGATTTCATCAATTTTTTTGCCGTTCAGCTGCAACGCATTCAGCAAAGCAGAACCGACAATGATTGACGTGCCGTGCTGATCGTCGTGGAACACTGGAATGTTCATGCGTTCACGCAGCTTCTGCTCGATGTAGAAGCATTCCGGCGCTTTGATGTCTTCCAGGTTGATGCCGCCGAATGTCGGCTCTAAAGCCGCCACGATGTCGACAATTTTATCAGGATCATTTTCTGCAATTTCGATGTCAAATACATCAACACCGGCGAATTTCTTGAACAGGACGCCTTTGCCTTCCATGACCGGCTTAGAAGCCAGCGGGCCGATATTGCCTAGACCCAGCACCGCTGTACCGTTGGTAATTACGGCAACGAGGTTGCCGCGGGCGGTATACAGCGCAGCTTTTGAAGGGTCGCGCTCAATCTCTAAACAAGGTGCTGCTACGCCAGGGGAATAAGCCAGCGCTAAGTCACGTTGGTTGACCAGCTGCTTGCTTGGCGTAACGCTGATTTTCCCTGGAGTTGGGAATTCGTGATAATACAATGCCTGCTGTTTTAAAGATTGATCGTCCATCTGTATCTCGATTGTTTTGAGTGGCCCAAGAATGCGGGTAGAGTTGCTTGAATAAGCTCGAATATATCACTTGTTAGGCGCTTCGCCCAGTCGCTAAAGCGCCTTTTTCCAACAAACTTGGCGCTGGCGCGCCTTCAGTGATATTCAGCAGGTATAAATTGGCATGCGGGCATTTTGGGTTAAGTATTCTGTGGCTTCGGCCTCTGGCAGCGGTTTGGAAAACAGATAGCCCTGCGCGATATCGCAGTCGAGGCTGTGCAGGTACTGCAGCTGCTGCTCAGTCTCAATGCCTTCCGCCACCACCGTCATGCCCATGGCCTTGCCCATGGCAATCATCGCGCTGACAATGGCTTCCTGCTTGTTCTGGCCGATTTTAGACACGAAGCTGCGGTCAATTTTCAGTATATCAATTGGAAAATCAGCCAGATAAGAAAGGGAAGAGTAGCCCGTTCCAAAGTCATCCAGCGAAATGCTGATGCTGCGGCTTTTAATTTCATGCAGCAGGTTTTTAACGCTCTCTGAATTTTCAATTAAGGATGACTCGGTAATTTCCAGTTCAAGGCTGGCGCCAGAAATGCCGTTGGCCGCAATTGCCTCATCCAGATCGGCCAGCAGCTGGCCGCGCCTCAGCTGCTGCGCCACAATGTTGACTGAGACACAAATGTTATTAAACCCCATCGCATTCCAGCTGCGGATTTGCTTGGATGTTTGCTGAATGACAATGCGCCCGATCTCTGAAATCAGGCTGGTCTGCTCCGCCAGCGGAATAAACAGGCTGGGCTGGATAATGCCTTTGCTTGGGTGGTTCCAGCGCACAAGGGCCTCAAAGCCGTAAATATTTTTATCTCTGAAATTGATTTTCGGCTGATAGTAAACCACAAGCTCACCGCGGTGCAGGGCTTTGCGCAAGTCCCTTTCCAGAAAAATGCCTTTTTCCAGCAGTACTGTATTTTGCTTGGAAAAATAGCGCGTGGCGTTGCCGCCGAGGTTTTTGGCTTCAGACAGCGCCTGTTCAGCACAGCTGTTCAGGTAGTCCAGCTGGCGGCCATGCTCCGGATAGAAGGCCACGCCCATGGACAGGGTGATTAAATGATCCTGCCCCAGAATATTGAACGGCAGGCTGAATGCCTTGGCGATGCGTTCGCAGTGCTCCCTGACGGAAGGGCGGATATGCGAAATTTCATAGACAATCGCAAAATCATCGCCGTTTAAATGCGCGACAAACAGCGCTTCAGTATTGGTCAGGCGCAGGCGCTGCGCAACCTGGCGCAGCAGCTCATCGCCGCCGTTATTGCTTAAGTATTCATTCAGCGGGCGGAATCTGTCGATATTCAGGCGGATGACCGCCAGCTGCTTAATTGAATCCTGCTGTGAAACCAGATACTGATGCAGCTGGTAATTATAGTAAAAGCGGTTAGGCAGATCGGTCAGCGTGTCGTAATTTTCCAAATAGGACAGGCGCTGCTCCTGCAGCTTGCGCTCAGTTAAATCCGACACAATGCCGATATAATGGGTAACGCGGTCCTGATCATCGGTAATGGCGTTAATGTGCATCCAGATGGTCAGCTCTTTGCCTGAAAGGAATTTTTCATTCAGTTCGCCGTCAAATTCGCGGATTTTCAGCACCTGCTTCAGCACGGCTGCATGCATGCTGCGCTGCTGCGATTTATAATTGGCGGTAATATCAAATAAATGCTTGCCGACAATCTGGCAGCGGCTGAAGCCGGTCAGCTGTTCATAAAACGGGTTGGCGTCAATATAGCAAAGCGCCTCGTCCAGAATGAAAATGCCTTCGGCCGCCTGCTGCAGCACGCTGGCCGCCAGCTTCAGGCGCTCCTGAGAGGTGCGTTCCTGCTGAATGTCGCGCCGGATGCCGACCATGCGCACAGGCTTATTGCTTTCAGGATCACGGGCAATGATCCGGCCGATATCATGCACCCAGCCCCATTTTCCGCTGGCGCTGTTCTGCACGCGGTACGTCGCTTCATAGCGGTCGCTTTGGCTGCGCAGGTGCCGCTTCATGGCGTCCTTGAAATGATTGATGTCATCCGGGTGAATCACATGCTGCAGCTGGCAGCGGTGCTCCTGTGAGCCGCGCTGCATTTTTTCCTGGCGGTGGCTGGTGATTGAAATCTTACGGTCTTTGATATTCCAGTCCCACGGGCGCAAGCCGGCAATTTCATGCGCTAAAACCAGATTCTGCTGCTGCTCTTCCAGATCTTTGTTCATTTGCGCAATGTCAAAGGTTCTTTCTTTCACTTTCTGTTCAAGCAGCTGGTTGTTCAGCTGCAGCTGCAGCTTGATCTCTTTGGAATGGCTGATTTCATCCTGCAGCTGCCGGCACAGCTCATCGGTCCAGGCCGCGTGCTGCTCAGCCGCTTTGACCAGCAGGCTGTTTTCCGCAGAAAGCGTGGAGATGCGCCGGTGAATCCGGTAAGAGGTCGCGGCGCAAAGCAGAATCACAATTAAGGTGAAATTGATGGTCAGGCTGAATAAGTGACTGGTTTGGCCGCTGAAAATAAACTGCGATACTAAATAGGGGACAACGGTCGGCAAAAAGGCCAGGCAAAAATAATTCAGTTTCTGGGTTAAATAGGTCAGGCCGAAGGTTTGCGTCACGATCAGCAGCAGCGCGGACAGGGTCAGCGCCTGAATCTCTGCAAAATGCGGATTGATGGAGGGCAAATAGTAATAAATGATGAAAATGCCGGCGGCGATGAGCGCGCCGATGCTCAGGCACTGGAACTGCAGCCAGCGGTGCGCCTGCTTTAAGTCGTACTGTTTCGGCTTGAAGAATACTGTGCTGATCAGCCAGCAGAAGCTGGCGAACAGTTCAGTGCCAATAAACCAGAGGTTGAAGTACAGCGAAGGCGAATTGAAATAAATTTGATATATACAAAAAATATACAGACAGACAATCAGAATGCTGACCAAGAAATAGCGGCTCAGGCGAAGCGTGTTCGCTATCTGCGCAGTATGGTTGTACTGCCTAATATAGTCATATTGATCATTATCCATCAATATAAGTGCCTTATTTATAAGATATATTAATTGAATTTTCTGCTTTTACTGAAGCTTCTATCCTTATTGGCTTAAAACGATATTCTTTAATCATTTAATTGCGCGCTTATGTTTCTAACGCTAAGGTTAATAACCTTATGCATAAAAATCAATCCGCTCATATACAAAAGTATAACATTCTGACGAGCTAGCGCGCGAGGCTGTAATTAAGGATGGACAGCGCGACCACCGGCGCAGTTTCCGTGCGCAGGACGCGCGATCCGATGCACCAGTTTTTAAACCCGGCCTGATTCGCCTGCTGAATTTCCGCTTCGCTTAAACCGCCCTCGGGGCCAATCAGCAGCGCAATGTCCTTAGCCGCGCCTGCCAGCACATCCGTTTCATCTTTATTTGGCGCCAGCACCAGTTTAGCCGCCGGCAGCGCTGATGCAAGCCATTTCTCTAAACTGAGCGGTGCTTGAATTTTTGGAACAAGGTTCATGCCGCACTGTTCGCAGGCCGCAATGGCAATACCTTGCCAGTGATCAATTTTTTTCTGATCGCGGTCGTATTTCAAGCGCATTTCACAGCGTTCGGAGGTCAGCAGCTGGATTTCTGCAACGCCCAGCTCCACCGCTTTCTGAATGGCGTAATCCATGCGGTCGCCTTTGCTCATGACCTGCCCCAGCAGTGCGGAGAACGCCGGCGTGCGGTTGTCCGGGTTGAACGAAAGGATTTTGACTGTGGCTGACTTTTTTGAAACTTCAAGCAGTTCAGCTTCATATTCGCCGCCTTGCCCATTGAACAAGGTGGCTTTTTCACCGGCTTGAGCGCGCAAGACTTTAATCCAGTGATGAAATACAGTTTCAGTCAGTTCAACCGAAGTTTCAGCAGCTAAATCAGTTTCAATATAAAAACGTGGCATTAAAGTCTTGCTCTCAAAGTAGGCGGAATAATTAAGCTAAACCGAGATCCAGCACAAGCTGGCGTGTAGGGTCAGTAGTGTTCATGGTGTAGAAATGCAGGCTTGGCGCGCCGCCGGCAATCAGGCGTTCGCACAGCTTGACAATCACTTCATGGCCGAAAGCCTTGATGCTTGCAGTGTCATCGCCATAGGTGGCCAGCTGCTTGCGGATCCAGCGCGGAATTTCTGCGCCCGTGCCGTCAGCAAAGCGGATTAAATTGCTGGCATTGGTAATCGGCATAATGCCCGGCGCAATTGGAATATTCACGCCTTCTTTCTGAATGCGCTCTACAAAGTAGAAGTAGGCATCTGGATTAAAGAAGAACTGAGTCAGTGCGGCAT
>NZ_JAVXCI010000007.1:31971-55528 GCF_036659555.1 Acinetobacter sp. | reverse complement strand
CTGTTCACTTTCTGCACTTAAACAGCTTTCGTCGCAAAAACAGTCCATTTCAAAGGCCTGATAGGTTGCGGATGACGCTTCCGCGTATCAAATAATATCGCAAGTTAAAAAAGAAAAAGCCAGTCAGTTTCTTAACTGACTGGCATTAGCCTTGAATAGGCTCTTTTTTTGATTTTACCGGCTCAGCTTTGAATCAGCTGAGTCAGCTCGTCTACATAGTCCTGCATCGGCCGAGGGTTTTTATCCGCGCGGCTTTCAATATTCAGGCGCAGCAGAGGCTCGGTATTGGATGCGCGGACATTCAGGCGCCATGCGCCAAAATTCAGGCTGATGCCGTCTGCGGTGTCGATTTCAGGCTGCTGCCCGGCAAAATGATCCAGAATTTTCTGAATGGTTTGCTGCGTATCCGCCACCTTAAAGTTGATTTCGCCTGAGCAGGGGAATTTTTCAATCATCTTTTCAACCAGCGCAGACAAAGACTGTCCGGTTTCCGACAGCACTGAAACGGCCAGCAGCCATGGAATCATGCCGCTGTCGCAATAGGCGAAATCGCGGAAATAGTGGTGCGCGCTCATTTCGCCGCCGTATACCGCATTGTGTTCGCGCATCACATCCTTAATAAAGGCATGGCCGGATTTGGACTGCACTGGAATGCCCTGATATTTTCCGGCAATGTCAAAAGTATTCCAGACCAGGCGCGGATCATGCACAATTTTTTCGCCGGACTGCTGCAGCAGGAAGGCTTGGGCCAGCAGGCCGACAATGTAGTAGCCTTCAATAAACTGGCCTTTTTCATCAAACAGGAAGCAGCGGTCAAAGTCGCCGTCCCAGGCAATGCCCATGTCTGCGCCATGCTGCAGGACGGCATTGC
Organism: Acinetobacter sp.; assembly: GCF_036659555.1. GTDB lineage: Bacteria > Pseudomonadota > Gammaproteobacteria > Pseudomonadales > Moraxellaceae > Acinetobacter. The sequence goes on along the minus strand of NZ_JAVXCI010000007.1, from coordinate 54,657 downwards.
GCGTGCTGGCGCGGTTTTCGACTAAGATCGGGTTGGGAATGCCGTTCGGGAATGTGCCGTCCGCTTCATGGTGAATTTTGATGAATTGCACGGGAATATTCAGCGCCTTGAACTTTTCTTCAATGGCGTCAATCACATGCCCGGCAGCGCCGTTGCCGGCATTCATCACCAGCTTCAGCGGGCGGATTTTTTCGGGGTCAATATAGCCCATCAAATGCGCAGCAAACTCCGGCAGGATGTTGTACTTTTCAGTGCCGCCTTTTTGCGCTGCTTCCGTAAAATTGCCCGATTCCGCCAGCGCCTGGATGTCTTTCAGGCCGGTATCGGCGCTGATCGGGCGCGCGTTTTCACGCACCAGTTTCATGCCGTTATAGTCCATCGGATTATGGCTGGCGGTAATCTCAATGCCGCCCTGAACGTCTAAATGAAATGCGCCGAAATAAACTTCTTCCGTGCCGGTCATGCCCAAGTCCAGAACATTGACTCCGGCATCGTTCAGGCCGCGGATCACCGCCTGCTTTAAGCCTTCGCTGCTGAGGCGCATGTCGCAGCCGGCGGCAACGGTTTTGGGCTGATAAATCTGGCCATAGGCGCGCCCGATTTTATAGGCGATTTCCTCATTCAGCTCTGTGCCGAGCTTGCCCCGGATGTCATAGGCTTTAAAGCAGGTCAGTTGGGTCATCTTTCTTCTCATTCAAAAGCAATTAAAAAAGGCCGGTTTGGCCGGCCTTTGATTCATTTATTATTCCACAGTCACCGATTTGGCCAGGTTCCGCGGCTGGTCGACATCCGTGCCGCGCAGCACGGCAACGTGATAGGACAGCAGCTGCACCGGCACGCTGTAGGCAATCGGCGCCAGAACTGCGCTGATCTGCGGCACATGCACTACATGCTGGCGGTCTTTATCTTTGATGCCGCTGTTTTCATCGGCAAACACAAACAGCTCGCCGCCGCGCGCCTGCACTTCTTCCATGTTGGATTTGAGCTTATCCAGCATATCATCCTGAGGCGCAAGAATCACCACAGGCATGTCATTGTCCACCAGCGCCAATGGCCCATGCTTGAGCTCGCCGGCTGCATAGCCTTCGGCATGAATGTAGGAAATTTCCTTCAGCTTCAAGGCGCCTTCCAGCGCAATCGGGAAGAGCGTGCCGCGGCCGAGGAACAAGCAGTGCTGCTTCTCTTTAAACAGTTCAGACAGGCGCAGAATGGCTTCATTATTCAGCAGCGTATCCAAAATCACTTTCGGCAGATGCCACAGCTCAGCGGTAATTTCTTCAATTTTCCCGGCCGCAATGCTGTTTTTCACTTGGCCGATTTTCAGAATCAGCAGCATTAAGGCGGCCAATTGCGTGGTAAAGGCTTTGGTGGATGCTACGCCGATTTCCGGGCCGGCTAAAGTCAGCAGGCTGTGCTGGGTTTCACGAACCATCGATGAAGTTGCGACGTTGCAGATGGCCATTGTGGCAATATCCAGGCCTTTGGCGGCGGCGCGCTTCTGTGTGTCGCGCAGCGCAGCCAGCGTATCTGCCGTTTCACCGGACTGGGAAATGCAGACATACAGCGTATTGCTGACAATCACCGGCGAGCGGTAGCGGAATTCGCTGGCGATTTCGACTTGCGCAGGCACATTGATCAGCTGTTCAAACCAGTATTTGGCAATCATGCCGGCATGGTAGCTGGTGCCGCAGGCGATAATCTGCACCTGCTGGATGCTGCTGAAATCCGCTTCGGCATTTTTCAGGAAGTCCGGACGCAGCGCGTTGCCGTTCAGCGCCTGAGAAATGGTCTGCTGGATGGCTTCAGGCTGCTCATAAATCTCTTTCAGCATGTAATGCTTGTATTCGCCTTTAGAGGCATTGCTGACCGTGGCATCCAGCTCTTTAACCGGGCGGTTTACCAATTGGCCATCTGCAAAAACTTCAATGCTGCTGCGGGTCAGGCGCGCAATATCGCCTTCTTCAAGATAGATGAAGCGGTTGGTGATCGGCAGCAGGGCCAGCTGGTCTGAGCTGATGAAGTTTTCGCCAATGCCGACGCCGATCACCAGCGGCGAGCCTTCGCGCACGGTAATCAGTTCATCCGGATGGCCGGTATGCACGATGCCCAATGCATAAGCGCCTTTCAGCTTCGGAACCACCTGGCGCACCGCTTCCAGCAGGCTTGGCGTGTTTTTCAGCGCATCATTGACTAAGTGCGCCACCACTTCGGTATCGGTCTGCGAGGTGAAGACATAGCCCAGCGACTCCAGGTCATCTTTCAGCGCCTGATAGTTTTCGATGATGCCGTTGTGAACCACCGCTACATTGCCGGAAATATGCGGGTGCGCATTATTTTCGGTTGGCTTGCCGTGGGTTGCCCAGCGGGTATGCGCAATGCCGAGTGAACCCGCAATGCGCGATTCATTCACCGCCTGTTCAAGGTTGGCGACTTTGCCGACGCGGCGCTCGCGCAGCACCTGCCCCTGACTGATCAGCGCCAGGCCCGCGGAGTCATAGCCGCGGTATTCCAGGCGCTTGAGGCCTTCAATTAAAATATTTGTAATGCTGCGTTCAGCAATGCCGCCGACAATACCACACATAGTTATAACCCTCTTATTTCTTAATCTTTTGCGGACGCTGGTAATCTTCTTTGGCGACCTGCTTGGAGCGCTCAAATGCCAGACTGTTGTCTGCAACATCGCGCGTAATCACTGAGCCTGCGCCGACAGTCGCGCCGTTGCCAATCACAACCGGCGCAACCAGGGAGCTGTTGGAGCCGATGAAGGCCGCATCGCCGATAATGGTTTTGAATTTATTGGCGCCGTCATAGTTGCAGGTAATGGTGCCCGCGCCGATGTTGGAGCCGGCGCCGACTTCGGCATCGCCCAAATAGGTAAAGTGGTTGGCTTTGGAGCCGAGGCCAATGCTGGAGTTTTTCACTTCAACAAAGTTGCCGATATGCACTTCATTGGCCAGTTTTGCCCCCGGGCGCAGGCGCGAAAATGGCCCGATCTGCGCGTTTTCGCCGACAACCGCATGGTCAAATACGCTGTAGGGCTGCACTTTGGTGCCGGCCGCGATTTTAGTGTTCTTGATCACGCAGCCTGCGCCGATTTCGACATTATCGCCCAGCTCACAGTCACCTTCAATGATCACGTTGATGTCAATGCGCACATCCTGGCCTGCAGTCAGCTGCCCGCGCAAGTCAAAACGGCTTGGATCAATTAAATGCACGCCCTGCTGCATCAGCCGCTTAGCTTGAAACGCCTGATATTCGCGTTCCAGGGCTGCCAGCTGCGCGCGGTCATTGACGCCTTCCACTTCAAATGCCATCTCGGGTTCAACTGAAGCCACTTCCAGCCCATCTTCAATCGCCATGGCGACAATATCAGTCAGGTAGTATTCGCCCTGCGCATTGCTGTTTGACAGCTTCGGCAGCCACTGATGCAGCCTGGCATTGCTGACGCAGTAAATGCCGGTATTGATTTCCTGAATCTGGCGCTGCGCTTCGGAAGCGTCTTTATGCTCGACAATCGCCTGAATATTGCCGTTTTCACGCACAATGCGGCCGTAGCCTGAAGCGTCCGGCAGGGTGAGGGTCACTAAGCCGATGCCGGAGGCCTGCGATGCATCCAGAAGCTTCTGCAGCGTCTGCTGGGTGATGCACGGCACATCGCCGGATAAAATCAGCGAAAGGCCGTCCTGCGGCAGAACCGGCAGCGCCATTTTGACGGCATGGCCGGTGCCGAGCTGCTCGGCCTGCTCCACCCACTGCACCTGCTCTTGGGCAAATTCATTTTGAACCAGTGCGCCACCGTGCCCGTAAATTGTAATAATGCTGCCGGCTTGAAGTTTTTTTGCAGTTTCAATTACATGTCCAAGCAAAGGACGGCCAGCCAAAGGCTGCAAGACTTTCGGCAAGCTGGAGCGCATGCGCGTGCCTTTGCCTGCGGCGAGAATGATAACGCTAGTAGACATGTCAGATCCCAGGAGTATTTATCATGTAGAAGTGAAATAAAAATAAATGCAGATGCAGAGCGCAGCCCAGGCGCCGGCAATAATGTCGTCCAGCATGATGCCGAAGCCGCCGCCGACCTGGCGGTCAATCACGCGGATTGGCCAGGGCTTCCACACATCAAACAGCCTGAACAGGGCAAATCCGGCCAAGGCCCAGAGCCAATTCATTGTTCCAAGGTAAATCAAAGGTAAAAACGTGATGGATTGTCCAGCAAACTCATCCCAGACAATCCGCCCGTCATCATGCACATCCATGACTTTAGCAGTTTGTCCGCAAATATAAATGCCGATAAGTGACATCAATGCAACCGCAATGATGGTGCCGGAAAAGCCGATTGCAAGCCAGAGCGGAATAAACAGTAAGGCAAATGCCGAGCCAAACGTGCCCGGCGCTTTCGGGGCAAGCCCGGAGCCGAAGCCGACGCCGCAGAAAACCACGCAGCGGTTGAGCCGGCTCATTTGCTTAAAGTTAATTTCCGGTTTATGCAAAATGTTGATACCCATGAAATTGAATGGGACAATTTACGCCATTCTGTAAAAAAGTTAATCCCAAATTCCGGGTAATTTCCCCAATCATTGTAAGATTTACATCTAATTGTTGTTGCAAAAGTTTTTGGTAGTTCTGCGGGCTTATTGTAAAGCATAATTCATAGTCATCTCCACCCGCCAGGGCCAGATGCCATTTCTTTTCTTGTGCTAATTTTGCAGCTTCCGGATGGATGGGCAGCTTTTCCAGGTGTAAAACCGCGCCGGCGCCAGATGCATCCAGAATATGCCCTAAATCCTGCGCCAAGCCGTCAGAGACATCAATCATGCTGGAGGCTAAGCCTTTCAGCTGCTGTCCCAGCAGGCAGCGCGGGGTCGGGTAGTCCAGGCGCTTCTGCAGCGGGTGGCCTAAATGCTGCAGGCCAAAAGCGGCGTCGCCGACCGTGCCGCTGACGCAGATTAAATCGCCGGGCTGCGCGCCGGAGCGGGTCACGGCTTTGCCGGATTCAACCCAGCCTAAGGCGGTCACGGTAATGGTGAGGTGCGGGCTTTGCGTGGTATCGCCGCCGATTAAGCTCACGCCGAATTGATCACAGCAGTCATATAGGCCCTGACTGAAGCCTTTGAGCCAGTCATGATCAATTTGGGGCAGGCTCAGCGCCAGTAAAATGCTGTGCGGTTTGGCGCCCATGGCGGCAATGTCAGAGAGGTTGACTGCAACAGATTTCCAGCCGATGGCGTGCGGATCAGTTTCAAGGGGAAAATGCCTGCCGGCAACCAGCGTATCGGCGCAGATGGCCAATTGCTGCTGCAGCGGCGGGGTGAGCAGGGCCGAGTCATCACCGACGCCTAAATCGACGGAATTGGCATTCCTGCGGTTGAAATAGGTGTCGATGATCGAAAACTCAGCCATACTGCTTACCGCGCGTCTTACTGCGCTTGCTGCTTTTCTGCTGCGCGGAGGCTGCTGGCTAAACGGTCCAATACACCATTGATGTATTTGTGACTGTCTGCGCCGCCAAAGTGCTTGGCCAGCTCAATCGCTTCGTCCAGGACAACGCGGTATGGAATTTCCAGATGCTCTTTCAATTCATAGGCGCCGAGGCGCAGCGTCGCCAATTCTACGCCGTCTAAGGCTTCGATTTGGCGGTCCAGTACAGGAATAAGAAGCGCATCCAAAGCTTCATGATTGGCAACCGCTTGAGTCAGCAATTCATGGTAATAGCTCAGATCCACTTTGTGCATGGCGTTTTCCATGCGTGTGCGCGCTTCAATCTCATGCACTGGATTGCGGCTCATCTGCCATTCATAAATGCCCTGCACAGCAAAACGGCGTGCTTTGCGTTTCGCTGCATAAGCGGCTTGAAGTGTTTGCGACATAGCGTTAAATAGCCTTTAACAAGTTAACCATTTCAATTGCGGTCAGGGCAGCTTCGCTGCCTTTATTGCCCGCTTTTGTACCCGAGCGTTCAATCGCCTGTTCAATACTGTCCGTAGTCAATACGCCGTTAATCACCGGCAGGCCTGTATCCAGGCCAACAACGCCTAAGCCTTTGGCGCATTCGCCGGCAACGAAGTCAAAGTGGGGCGTGCTGCCGCGGATCACTGCGCCTAGGGCAATGATGGCGTCAAAGCGTTCAGTGGCTGCCAGCTTTTTGGCAACGACCGGCAGTTCCCAGGCGCCCGGCGCATGAACAACAGTGATATTATCCTCTGATACGCCATGGCGTTTCAATGTATCAATTGCGCCGTCCAGCAGATGCTCGACCACAAAGCTGTTAAAACGGCCAACTAGAATCGCGTAACGGCCTTCGCTCGCGAGATGTAATAAACCTTCAATACGGCGAACTGCCATAGCAACCTCGATTATTTCTCTGATGTTTGATGAGCGGTGAGGTATTCCACCACTTCTAAATTAAAGCCTGACAAGGCATTGAAGCGCAATGGAGAGCTGAGCAGCTTCATTTTTTCAACGCCTAAATCACGCAGAATCTGCGCGCCGACCCCAATGGTCTGATACTGCTGCGACAGCGCGCTGCTGGATTTCACCGGCTTAGGCGCGGTTAAGCTCTCCAGCGCCGGGCCTAAGTCCTGCAGATGGCGCTGGCCGATCCACACCAGCACGCCGCGCTCGCTGGCCGCAATCTCTTTCAAGGCTTTGTCCAGATTCCAGGCAGCGCCGCCGTCCTGCTTGTTCAGCTTCAGCAGGTCGCGCGCCGGGTTGAAGCCGTGCACGCGCACCGTGGTGACGCCGTCTTTCGGCTGGCCTTTGACCAAAGCCAAATGAATGTCCGGATTGCCGATTTCGCGGTAACGGAATAATTCAAATGCGCCGTATTCTGTATCCAAAGTCTGCTGATCAATGCGCTCAACCGTCTGCTCATTGGTCATGCGGTAATGGATCAGGTCAGCAATGGTGCCGATTTTCAGGCCATGCTTTTCGGCAAAAACTTCCAGATCCGGACGGCGCGCCATGGTGCCGTCTTCATTGATGATTTCACAGATCACCGATGCCGGCTCCAGGCCCGCTAAGCGCGCCAGATCGCAGCCTGCCTCGGTATGCCCGGCGCGGTGCAGCACGCCGCCCGGCTGCGCCATCAGCGGGAAAATATGCCCCGGCTGCACAATATCCGCCGGCTTGGCATGCGCCGCCACAGCGGTTTGAATGGTGTGCGCGCGTTCCGCCGCTGAAATGCCGGTGGTAATGCCGCCGGCTGCCTCAATCGACAGGGTAAAGTTGGTGCCGTGCTGCGCGCCGTTGGCGTCAACCATTAACGGCAGGTTCAGCTGCTGGCAGCGGTCGCGGCTCAGGGTCAGGCAGACCAGGCCGCGGGCATGGGTAATCATGAAATTAATGTCTTCAGGACGGACGTGAGTGGCCGCGATCACCAGATCGCCTTCATTTTCACGGTCTTCATCATCCATCAGGATAACCATTTTCCCTGCACGGATGTCTGCTACGAGCTCTTCAACAGTATTGAGCGGCATCAACCTTCACCTTTTTTATTTGTCACAAATGACATATTGCCTGCATTGGATTGCTGCATAGTTTAACGTTTTTTTGCGCCCTTTGCCTATGCTTATCGCTTTCCATATAATGGTTCATTGTTATACACAGTCCGCGCGCGCCTGAAAAGGCAGCTTTATTTTAAATTCTGCGCTATGCGCGCAATCTTTAAGCGGTTGAAAAGCATAAAAAATGACAAGCTTAGGCCGGATCCGGCTAAAGCTGCGCCAAATCCGGGGCGGCGCCTTTGCTGCAGGCGGGCCGGCATGCAGGGCAGGGGGCGGAAAAGCGGCGCTCCCGGCCTTATAAGGTGTAAAAATGTATAAATTTTGCCAATTCAGCCCGATTCATAATAAAACTAGTTTAAACTTCAATTTCTGCAGAAAAAAACAATGACGCCGCCAGTGAAAAAAAGCAAATAAACTTTCACGGCAATGCGTTTGTGATTACAATTGTCTGCTTATAAAGAACTTTCATTAGCCTTATTTGAATTGAAGAATTAGACCGTGACCGACGCACAGCAAAAACCGCCTAAACATGTAATGATGATGGCCGCAGGTACCGGCGGACATGTTTTTCCAGCTTTGGCCGTGGCGCAGGAACTGCAGCGCAAAGGAATAGAAGTCTCCTGGCTTGCGACGCCTGCCGGCATGGAAAACCGCTTGCTGAAAAATCATAATATTCCCATTTATCAGATTGACATTCAGGGCGTGCGCGGCAACGGCATGGTGCGCAAAATGCTGGCGCCGTTCAAGATTTTAAAAGCCACGCTCAGCGCAATGCGCTATATGAAGCAGCTGAAGGTGGACGCCGTGGCCGGTTTCGGCGGCTATGTGGCCGGGCCGGGCGGTCTGGCGGCGCGGGCCTTGGGCATACCGGTGCTGATCCATGAACAGAATGCCGTGGCCGGCTTTACCAATACCCAGCTGTCGCGTGTGGCCAAAGTGGTTTGCGAGGCTTTTCCGGGCACTTTTCCTCAGCAGGATAAAGTCGCAGCCACCGGCAACCCGGTGCGCAGGGAAATTGCCGAAATTCTGAACCCGTCCTGGCGCTATCAGGAGCGGGAAAAAGCCGGGCTGCCGCTGCGGATTTTAATTGTGGGCGGTTCCCTGGGCGCGCGCGCATTGAATGAATGCGTGCCGGAAGCCTTAAAACAGCTGGATGCGCCATTAAGTGTTTTTCATCAATGCGGCCAGAACAATGCGGAAGCGGTGCAGGCGCGCTATGCTGGCGCGCCGGATACGCTGCATGCTGAAGTTTCGGCTTTTATTGAAGATATGGCGCAAGCTTATTCAGATGCAGACCTGATTATTTGCCGTGCCGGCGCGCTCACTGTGACTGAAATCGCCACTGCCGGCCTGGCGGCGGTATTTGTACCGCTGCCAAGCGCGGTGGATGACCACCAGACCGCCAATGCCAGATTCCTGACGGATATCCATGCCGCAAAAATCTGCCCGCAGGCGGAAATGACGCCGGAAAGCTTAGCAGCGCTGCTGAAGCCGCTGCTGAACCGCCAGCTGCTGCAAGAAATGGCGGTGAAGGCGCGCCGGCAGGCGCAGCCGGATGCAGCGCAGCATGTGGTTCGTTTAATTCAAGAATTGTAAACCGAGTATTTTATGTCACCATCAACTCCTGCTGAGCAAGCGAAAAAGTTAATTAAAGTTCCAGAAATGCGCCGCATCAAGCACATTCATTTCGTCGGAATTGGCGGCGCCGGCATGTGCGGCATTGCGGAAGTCCTGAAGAATCAGGGCTACAAAGTCTCCGGTTCAGATATTAAGGCGTCAAAAACCACTGCGCAGCTTGAAGCCAGCGGCATTCAGGTGTTTATCGGCCATACGCCTGAAAATATCAAGGGCGCAAGCGTGCTGGTGGTGTCCACCGCAATTGACCCTGAAAACCCGGAAGTCAAAGCCGCGATTGAAACCCGCACCCCGGTGGTGCGCCGCGCAGAAATGCTGGGTGAGCTGATGCGCTACCGCCACGGCATTGCAGTGGCGGGCACGCACGGCAAAACCACCACCACCAGCTTGATCACCTGCATGCTGGCGGAAGAAAACCTCGATCCAACCTATGTAATCGGCGGCCTGCTGAACCGCACCGGCGTCAATGCTGCTCTGGGCGCCAGCCGCTTTATTGTTGCGGAAGCCGATGAGTCCGATGCCTCATTCCTGTTCCTGGAGCCGATGGCGGCCGTGGTGACCAATATTGATGCCGACCATATGGATACTTACGGCGGCAGTTTTGACACCCTGAAAGACACCTTTATCCAGTTCCTGCAGAAGCTGCCGTTTTACGGCCTGGCGGTGGTCTGCGGCGATGACGCCAATATCCGCGAAATCATGCCGCGCATCGGCCGCCCTGTGCTGACCTACGGCTTTAATGAAGACAATGACGTGCGCGCAGTTGATGTGGATCAGGACGGCATGCGCACGCACTTTACGGTATTGCGCAAGGGCCGCGAGCCGCTCCGCGTGACGGTGAACCAGCCGGGCCTGCATAATGTGCTGAATGCCTTGGCGGCTATCGGCATTGCTACTGATGAAGGCGTGTCTGACGGCGCAATCTGCCGCGCCCTGGAAGGCTTCAGCGGCGTGGGCCGGCGCTTCCAGGTGCAGGGCGAATTTGAACTGGCGGGCGGCAATGTGAAAATGGTGGATGACTACGGCCATCACCCTAAAGAAGTGGAGGCAACCATTAAGGCCGCCCGCGCCAGCCATCCGGACCGCCGCCTGGTCATGCTGTTCCAGCCGCACCGCTACAGCCGCACCCGCGACTGCTTTGACGATTTTGTAGAAGTCTTGTCACAGGTTGACCAATTGCTGCTGCTGGAAGTATATCCTGCAGGAGAGAAGCCGATTGTCGGCGCGGACAGCCGCGCTTTGGCCCGCAGCATCCGCCTGCGCGGCGAAGTTGAGCCGATTTTGATTGATCCGGTTGAGGGCAATCTGCCGCACGCCGTGCAGAAAGTGCTGCAGCCGAATGACTTGCTGCTGACGCAAGGCGCGGGTAATGTTGGCGCAATCTCTGTCGAGCTTGCCCAGAATAAATTGTATTTAAAATAATCAGCCTGTGTGCTTGGGCTGGATCGGCCAGTTATAAAGTTTAAGGATATAAACGTGTCAAATGCTTCAAAATTCGGCAAAGTTGCGGTGCTGCTTGGCGGCAAGTCCGCTGAGCGCGGGGTCTCTCTGGATAGCGGTACGGCGGTGCTGGAAGCATTGCTCCGCTCGGGTGTAAATGCGGAAGGCTTTGATCCGCAGGAAAGAAGCGTCACTGAGCTTGCGGGCTATGACCGCGCATTTATTGTGCTGCATGGGCGCGGCGGCGAAGACGGCCAGATTCAAGGCGTGCTGGAATGGCTGAATATCCCCTATACCGGCACCGGCGTGCAGGGCTCTGCAATCGGCATGGATAAGGTCAAAACCAAGCAGGTTTGGCAGGGTTCAGAACTGCCGACAGCGCCTTACCGCATTATCGGCAAAGAAACGGATTTAGACGAAGTCATTGCCGGCCTCGGCCTGCCGCTGATTATCAAGCCGGTGCATGAAGGCTCCAGCGTCGGCATGAGCAAAGTGGAAAAAGCTGAAGATCTGGCCGCCGCTATTGAAAAAGCCACAGTGCACGATGCGGTGGTCATGGCTGAAAAATGGATCACCGGGCGCGAGTACACCATTTCATTCCTGAACGGCCAGCCGCTGCCGGTCATCCGCCTGCAGCCGCCGGCAGATGTGGCGTTCTATGACTATGACGCGAAATACAACCGCAATGATGTGCAGTACGGCATTCCCTGCGGCCTGACCGAAGCTGAAGAAAAGCGCCTGCAGGCGCTGTGCCTGCGCGCGTTTCAGGCTGTAGGCGCCAGCGGCTGGGGCCGCATTGACGCCATGCAGGATGAAAGCGGCGCTTTTTGGCTGCTGGAAGTCAATACCGTGCCGGGCATGACCAGCCATTCGCTGGTGCCTAAAGCCGCCAATGCGGTCGGCTATAGTTTTGATGATTTGTGCCTGGCGATTCTGGAGCAGACACTGAACGGTGCGGCTCACTAAGCTATGGCTCAACTCCCTGCCTCCATGCGCCGCAAGCGGGCTGCAGTCACCTCAATCCATGACAGGCCTCCGACCCGCAAGGAGAAGCTTGCGGAAGCCGGCGGCTGGCTGCTGCTGGCGGTGGCGGCCGTGGTGCTGGCTGCGGGAGTATTCGGCTTTTACCGGGTAATGACTGATGCGCAGATTGCCGCGCTGAATGTCGCGGGCGTCCGCTCAGATGCGGAGCGCAGCCAGGTGCTGGCGCATGTTTCGCCGGCGGTGACGGAAAATTACTTCACTTCAGATTTAAGGGCAATCCGCGACCGCGCCTTGGAGCTGTCCTGGGTGGACCGCGTGGTGGTGTCGCGCGCATGGCCAAACGCCATCCGCGTGCGGGTGATGCCGCGCAATGCTATTGCGCGCTGGGGCACCGGGCGCCTGCTGAGCGACAGCGGCGACGTGTTTACCGAAGTGGCGCCGCGCAATTATCAGAATCTGCCGCTGCTGCATGGGCCGGTCAGCCAGTCAAAAATGATGATGCGGCGCTATAATGAGATTAACCAGCTGTTCCTTCCAGCCGGCATCCGATTAAAAGAATTATATTTAACGGAGCGCATGACCTGGTTTATGCAGTTTGATTCCGGCCTGCGCATTATTGTCGATCAGGATCAGACCATGAGCAAGCTTCAACGCTTGAGTCATCTGGCGCATAATGATTTAAAGCCGGTATGGCCTAATATAGCGGCCATTGACCTGCGCTACCGGAACGGGCTGGCGATTCAGTGGAAGAACGCCGCGCCGCCGAAAATAGCCAGCGGCCAATTTGTTGTAACGATTAATGACACAGGCATTGCGGATGGAACAGCCCTGAAGCCATAATGTTTGGCTTTATAAATAGAGGCTTCCAGCCATAAATTAAACGAACATGTAAATGGTAGTAGTAAATAATGAATGAAGCTGTTCCCTCAGTTGTTGCGATTGACATTGGGACACATAAAGTTTCAGTTTTGATTGGCAAGGTCCATGCGCCAGACAATATCCAGGTGATAGGCATGGCCGCCGCTCGTAACCGAGGCATGAATAAAGGAAAAATCGTCAGTCTCGATAAGGTCATTACCGCAATTAAAAATGCAGTACAGGAAGCCGAAGACATGGCTGAGTGCCGCGTGCATTCCGCCTGGATTTCCATTCCTAGCGCTGAGTTGAAAAGTTTTTATGCTTCCGGGCGCACGCCTGTCGCAAACACGGACCAGACTATAACAACCAATGAAGTGGTGCGCGCATTAGAGCTGGCCAAAGCCAGCCACTTAACCTCGGACCACTATCTGGTGAGCGCCGTGCCGCTGGGCTTTGAGCTGGATGACGCGCCGGAATGGGTGCTGAACCCGATCCGGATGTCCGCGCAGAGCATGACCGGGCATTACCATCTGATGATGCTGCCGATCAGCACCATGCAGAACCTTGACCGCGCCTTGAAAGGCGCCAATATCGGGGTGGAGCGCATGGTGATTTCCAGCCTGGCGACGGCTGAAGCCAGCCTGCTGAAGGATGAGCGCGAGTATGGCGTCTGCCTGGTGGATATCGGCGCAGGCACCACCAATGTGGCGGTGTATCTGGATGGGCGCCTGGCCATGACGCATACGCTGCAGCGCGGCGGCGAGCATGTGACGCGCGATATCGCGGCGGTGCTGCAGACCACTACGGAAGAAGCGGAGCGCATTAAGCTGCTGTACGGCTGCGTTGACCTGAAAGTGGTGAAGCCGGACCATATGATTCAGTTTCAGGGCATTGACGGTCCGCAAACCATCAGCCGGATTGAGCTGACGGAAATTATTATTGCGCGCTATGAAGAAGTGCTGGGGCTGGTGCGGGAAGTGCTTGAGGGCAATGGCGCCATTCATGGCCTGTATCATGGCGTTGTGCTGACCGGCGATGCCAGCCAGATTGAAGGCATGGTCAGCTTTGCGCGCAAAGCCTTGGGCGTTTCCGCGCATCTGGGCAATCCGCCGGTGCAGGTGCATGCGGAAGAGCAGAATCAGGCTGCTTTGCGCCGTTCGCAGTATGCGACGGCAGCGGGCCTGCTGATGTTCAGCCAGAGCGATGCGCAGGATGCGGTTGCCGAGCAGGAAGATCCGGAGCGGCTGTCGGTCATGCAGCGGGTCAAGCGCGCCTGGTCCGGCTTTAATGAAACGCTGAAGTCCATTTTTTAAGCGGAAGTTTTTGGGAATATTGTTGGGAAGTTGTACGGATCATGGCTTGAACTTGACAAGTCCGGGCTTGGACAGCATCCTGAAAAACAATTTTATTAAGATTAAGGCAGTATACGGGCTGAAGTGGCTGCCGATTTAGGATTAGGGATTTTACAGGTCATGGCCTCATTTGAATTTTTAGAAGATGATCAAAACGACAGCAACGGCCAAGCCCGTTTTACTGTATTCGGGGTAGGCGGCGCCGGCGGCAATGCTGTGCAGCACATGCTGGAGTCAGATATTCAGGGCGTGAAGTTTGTCTGCGCAAACACAGACAAGCAGGCGCTGGACCGCATGAATGCGCAGTTTAAGATCCAGCTGGGCGAGCAGAGCACGCGCGGCCTGGGCGCCGGGGCAAACCCGCAAGTGGGGCAGACGGCAGCTGAAGAAAGCCGCGAGCTGATCCGCCAGCACCTTGAAGGCACGGACATGGTTTTTGTCACTGCCGGCATGGGCGGCGGCACGGGCACAGGCGCAGCGCCGGTGGTTGCTGAAATTGCCAAAGAAATGGGCATTTTGACCGTGGGCGTCGTCACCACGCCGTTCAACTTCGAAGGCAAGCGCCGCCAGCAGTCTGCTGAAAAAGGCATTGAGGCTTTGGAGGCGCATGTCGACTCGCTGATCATTATTCCAAACCAGCGCCTGCTGAAAGTGTTCCGCGACATTTCAATGAAGGATGCCTACAAAAAAGCCGACGACGTTCTGCTGAATGCAGTGCGCAGCATCTTTGACCTGGTGGTGCGCCCGGGCCACATCAACCTTGACTTTGCCGATTTGAAAACCGCAATGAGCACGCGCGGCTATGCGATGATGGGCGCAGGCAGCGGCCGCGGCGAAACCCGCGCGCGCCAGGCGGCCGAGCAGGCGATCCGCAGCCCATTGCTGGATAACGTGACCATCATGAACGCCAAAGGCATTCTGATTAACGTAACCGGCGGCGATGACGTGACTTTCGGCGAAATTGAAGAAATTACCGATGTGGTGAACCAGATTGTTGACCTGGATGAAGGCCAGGTCTTCTACGGCACTGTATTCGACCCGGATGCGCGCGATGAAATCAGCGTTACCGTGATTGCTACAGGCCTGACCCGCAATTCAGCCGATTCTGCGGAGCCTGTGAAGCGTTCCGGAGTGCAGGCAGTGCGCCCGCAGTCGGCAGCCCAAAGCGCGGCGGATGAAGATGATGTTCCCGCCATTCAGCGCCAGCAGGCGGACGGGGCTGCAGCCAATGCTTCGCCTTCGGTTTCCAGCCCGCGCCCGACGCCAATGAGTATTCAGGATTATCTGAAAAATCAGCAGCGCAAGTAAGCTAAAATGCTTTGATTTTAAACAATAAAAACAGAAAAGGCGGCGTCAATGCTGCCTTTTCTGTTTTTTATCAATGGCTAAATATGCTAACGTATAGCGGTTTTATCTACTGATGAATGAAAGAGCATGTTGAAACAGCGTACCCTGCAGCGCGTCGTGAAAGCGAGTGGAATCGGCCTTCACAGTGGGCAAAAAGTCATGATCAACTTTGTGCCGCATCACGCAGACGGGGGAATTGTGTTTCGCCGCATCGACCTGAAGCCGCAAATTGACATTCCAGCGGATGCCATGCTGATTCAGGAAGCATTCATGTGCTCCAATCTGGTTCAGGAAAATGCCAAAGTCGGCACCATTGAGCACATCATGAGCGCCATCGCCGGCTTGGGCATTGATAACCTGATTATCGAAGTGTCGGCATCAGAAGTGCCGATTATGGATGGCAGCGCCGGCCCGTTTATTTACCTGCTGATGCAGGGCGGCTTGGCGGAGCAGGATGCGCCGAAAAAATTCATCAAAATTCTCAAGCCGGTCGAAGCGCTGGTTGATGACAAGAAAGCGGTATTCAGCCCGCATGAAGGCTTTCAGCTGAATTTCACCATTGATTTTGACCATCCGGCATTTAAAAAGGAAGATCAGTCCGCCTCCATCGATTTTTCGACCGAAACCTTTGTTTATGAGGTCAGCGAGGCCCGGACTTTCGGCTTTATGAAAGACCTGGATTACCTGAAGTCGAATAATTTGGCGCTGGGCGCCAGCCTGGATAACGCCGTTGGATTAGATGATACCGGCGTGGTTAATGAGGAAGGCCTGCGCTTTGCCGATGAGTTTGTGCGCCACAAAATTTTGGATGCTGTCGGCGACCTGTACCTGCTGGGCCATCAGATTATTGCCAAATACGACGCCTACAAGTCCGGCCATGCTTTAAATAATCAGCTGCTGCGCAATGTTAAAAAAGATCCAAGCAGCTACGAAATTGTAACATTTGATGACATCGGTTTATGCCCGATATCTTATGTAAGCGTGACATAAGTCATTGTCTTTTAAATATTGTGTTATAATATAACAAAATAAAGTGATGAACTGATCACAAAAAAATCTAATAGAAACAGGCGGAATTGGCCGGCGGTTACTTTTTATTGCTTGCCAAACGCAGCATGGCTTGGCTAAGCTTAGGGTCGCTCACAAAGTCAGCAGCGCTGCGCAGCAGATCCTGCGTTTCCGGACTGAGCGGTTGTTTTGAAGTTTTTTCAGGGGGCAGCGGTGTTTGAGAAGGAACTCTTAAGCGCACTTGTATCTTGTTTAATTCTTTCAATTCATGTATTTGTGAAAGCTGAGCAATATAGTGCTTTTGAAGATAAGCCAGCTGGCTGACCAGCGCTTGATTTTCTCCAGTCAGCATCAGCACGCCATTTTGATAACAAACAACTTGCCATTGCTCCGGCTGGGGCAATAAAGGTTGGACGAGTTTCGCAAGTTTCTGCCAGGCAGTGACTTGCGCAGAGAGAAACGAAAAGTTTCCTGTTTTTATGTGTTTTCTTGTTTGCTGAAAGACATTGACGGGTTCAGACATACATATTTCCTTCATGTTTATGTCTTAATCTTATGCGCTTCTTTCAGTGGATATCAAGGAAGAGATCACTCAAGGAACTCGATTAAGAACAGTTTTAGTGAGGTTTTTTATGCATTTGCGCCGTATTTTACTGGCATTTTCATTCTCCGCTTCTGCTGCGTCAGTAGCATTCGCGGATCTGGTTGAGCTGAATCAGGACGGTTCCAGCGACCGCATTGAGCAGCTGACCCGCACTTTGGCTCAGGGCGCCTATTCCGAATCCGGCGATATGGATATTCCTGCCGAAACTAAATTGAACGTGCAATTGCGTGAAAAGACCGTTGAATTGAACAACGCCTCCCTCGCTAAAAAATACGGTTCAAGCAGTATAAAATCATATTCCGCATCTTCAGGCAGTCCGTATTCCTGGCTGGTTGCGCATCCGCTTCCGGACTTAAAGCGCGTCAGCTCCAACTACGGCGGCCGTGTCATGGGCGGCCGCGCTGAAAATCATTCCGGGCTGGATATGTCCGCGCCAAGCGGCACGCCGATTTATGCGACAGGCCCGGGCATTGTGACTAAATCAGGCTGGGGCACCGGCTATGGCCAATATGTTGAGATTAACCACGGCAATGGCTATCTAACGCGCTATGCGCATGCTTCGCGCTTAATCGCGCGCGTCGGCGACCGTGTTGAAGCCGGCGAGCAGATTGCCAATGTCGGCTGCACAGGGCGCTGTACCGGCCCGCACCTGCACTATGAAGTAGTCAAAGACGGCCAGCGCAAAAACCCGTCGCCTTATTTGGCGATGCTGCCTTAATCCAGCAGCAGCGCTACGCAATCGCAGCCTGAAAACCGCTTCATTGAATTGCCATTGCCTGAGCTGGACTCCTGCAGTGGCATTCTGCATTTCAGCGCTTCACTTTTCACATTATCATTTTATCCAATAATTTTTGATGCAGATTTGCCCTGTATTGGCTTTGTTTTGCTGCTTTGTGTAATAAAAAGTCAATAAGTATTTATTTACTAAATATTAGTCCATTGTCGTATTCATCTGCAGCCATAACTGCGCTATGCGAAAATATGATACATATAGGAGTATAAAATTAGGCACACAGGATAGGTGAAATATGGCGTTCTATGGCGATACAGATGCGCAGGAAACCCAAGAATGGCAAGAAGCATTTGATTCAGTTTTACAGCATATGGGAACGGAGCGGGCAGCCTTCCTTCTTGAAAAGCTGTATCAGCGCGCAATTGCTAAGCACGTTCCTATTCAGCGTCTAAATACTCCTTACCTCAATACAATTTCCGTTGATGAAACGCCGGCTATGCCCGGCGATCAGGACATGGAGCGCCGCATCCGCGCTTTAATCCGCTGGAATGCGCTGGCGATGGTGCTGCGCGCAAATAAAACCGGCGATGACCTGGGCGGCCACTTGGCCAGCTTTGCGTCTTCCGCAACATTATATGATGTGGGCTTCAACCATTTCTTCCGCGCCAACAGCGACAGCTTCGGCGGCGACATGATCTACTATCAGGGCCACTGCGCGCCAGGCATTTACGCGCGCTCATTCCTGGAAGGCCGCTTGACGGAAGACCACCTCAACAATTTCCGCCGCGAAGTCGGCGGCAAAGGCCTGCCAAGCTATCCGCATCCGTATTTGATGCCGGACTACTGGCAGTTCCCGACGGTATCGATGGGTCTGGGCCCAATCATGTCGATTTACCAGGCGCATATTCAAAAGTACCTGATGAACCGCGGCCTGATTAAAGAAGAAGACCGCAAAGTCTGGGCGTATCTGGGCGATGGCGAAATGGATGAGCCGGAAAGCACCGGCGCAATCTCGCTGGCAGGCCGTGAAAAGCTCGACAACCTGATCTGGGTGGTGAACTGCAACCTGCAGCGTCTGGACGGCCCGGTGCGCGGCAACGGCAAAATCATTCAGGAACTTGAATCCTTATTCCGCGGCGCAGGCTGGCGCGTGATTAAAGTGGTTTGGGGCCGCCATTGGGACCCACTGCTGGCAAAAGACAGCACAGGCGCTTTAAAGGCGGTGATGGAAGAAGCGGTAGACGGCGATTACCAGCGTTACCAGGTGAAAGGCGGCGCATACACGCGCGAGAAATTCTTCGGCAAGTATCCGGAAGCTGCGGAACTTGTGAAAGATTTAAGCGATGAAGACATCGACAACCTGAACCGCGGCGGCCATGACCCGTACAAAGTCTTCGCAGCCTATGCGGAAGCGATGAAGGCCAAAGGCCAGCCGACGGTGATCCTTGCGAAAACGGTGAAAGGCTACGGCTTGTCTGAAGAAATTGAAGCAGTCAACAAAACGCACCAAATCAAAAAGATGCATATTGACTCGTTGAAATATGTGCGTGACCGCTTCAACCTTCCGTTTACCAATGACCAGCTGGAAGAAGTTCCATTCTACCGTCCAAGCGAAAACTCGCCTGAACTGAAATACATGAAAGCGCGCCGTGAAGCGCTGGGCGGCTACCTGCCTGCGCGCCGCAAAGAAAGCGAAATTCTGGCGATTCCTGAGCTGTCTGCGTTTGATGCGGTGCTGAAAGGTTCCGGCGGCAAAGAGCAGTCCACCACTATGGTGATGGTGCGCTTAATCTCAGCATTGCTGAAAGAAAAAGCCATTAAAGACCGCGTGGTGCCGATTGTGCCGGATGAAGCGCGTACTTTCGGTCTGGAAGGGATGTTCCGCCAGCTGGGCATTTATGCTGCCCACGGCCAGAAATATACGCCTGAAGACCAGGAACAGCTGATGCATTACCGTGAAGCGAAAGACGGCCACATGCTTCAGGAAGGCATCAACGAAGCCGGCGCGATGAGCGCATGGGCTGCCTTGGCGACCAGCTATTCAACCAATAACCTGCCGATGATTCCGATGTACATGTACTACTCCATGTTCGGTTTCCAGAGGATTGGCGATATTGCATGGGCTGCCGGCGATGCGCAGGCGCAGGGCTTCCTGCTGGGCGCGACCGCAGGCCGCACCACGCTGAATGGCGAAGGCCTGCAGCATCAGGACGGCCACTCGCACATTTTAGCCAACACCATTCCAAACTGCGTGTCCTATGATCCGTGTTTCGGCTATGAGCTGGCGGTGATTGTGCATGACGGCCTGCAGCGCATGTATGTCAATCAGGAGCGCGTGTTCTATTACTTAACCGTAATGAACGAAAACTACGAGCATCCTGAAATGCCGCAGGGCGCGGAAGAAGGCATCAAGCGCGGCATGTACCTGCTTCAGCAGGATGAAAAAGCCACTGTACAGCTGCTGGGTTCAGGCGTGATTCTGCGCGAAGTGATTAAAGCGGCGAAAATCCTGCGTGATGAATACCAGATTCATTCCAATGTCTACAGCGTAACCAGCTTCAATGAACTGGCGCGTGACGGCATGGCGTGCGAAGAATACAACCGCCTGCATCCAATGAGTGATGCGGCGAAAGAATCATGGGTATCGCAGCAGCTCCGCGGCACCGACGGCATTGTGGTTTCGGCAACCGACCATATGCGCGCCTACAGCGAGCAGATCCGCGCTTACCTGCCGGACAGCCGCCCGTTTGTGGCATTAGGCACCGACGGCTACGGCCGCTCAGACACGCGCGCGAACCTGCGCAGCTACTTTGGCGTAGACGCGGCCCACATTGTGGTTGCGACGCTGAAAAAGCTGGCGGATGAAGGCGAAGTGGATGCGCGCCTGGTGAAAGACGCGATTTCAAGCTTTGAGCTGGATACAGACCGCCCAGTGGCCTGGGCGCCGCAGGCGACGCCTGAACTGCACCCAGTTGCTGACTACAAAGAGGAGAACTGATCATGCAAATTACGACTCCTGATATTGGCGTAGATAAGGCAACCGTTGCGGAAATTCTGGTGAAAGTCGGCGACAGCATTGCCGTGGATGACAGCATTGTGCTGCTCGAATCTGACAAAGCCTCTGTTGAAGTGCCCAGCACGGCAGCCGGCGTGGTCAAAAGCATTCTGGTCAGCCTAGGCGACAGCGTTGCTGAAGGCGCAGTGCTGATTGAGCTGGAAGCTGCAGGCCAGGCTGCGCCGGCTCCAGCAGCTGCAGCGCAGCCGGCAGCGGTTCCTGCTGCAGAAGCCAAAGCCGAAGCTCCGCAGGCAGCGCCTGCCGCATCTTCAGCGCTGGTTGAAGTGCAGGTGCCTGATATTGGCGTGGAAAAAGCCATTGTGGGTGAAATTCTGGTGCAGGTTGGCGATGAAATTGACGTCGATCAAAGCATTGTGGTGGTTGAATCAGACAAAGCCACGGTGGAAGTGCCAAGCGCGGTTTCGGGCGAGGTTGAATCAATCAGCATTCAAGTTGGCGACAGTGTCAAAGAAGGCGTGGTGATTCTCACAGTAAAAACTGCGGGTTCGGCTGCGCCTGAAGCTGCAAAAGCTGCAGCGCCTCAAGCGCCTGCAAGCCAGCCAGCCGAGAGCGCGCCGCAAGCGGCGGCTCCTGCTGGCGCAGTTGAAATCGCCGTGCCTGATTTGGGCGTAGACAAAGCAGCCGTGGCTGAAATTCTGGTGCAAGTGGGTGACAAGGTTGAAAAAGACCAGAGCATCATTGTAGTTGAATCAGACAAAGCGACGGTTGAAGTGCCAAGTTCAGCAGCCGGCGTGATTAAAGCCATTCATGTTGCACTTGGCCAGAATGTTGCGGAAGGCATGGCTTTGGTGACGGTGGAAGCTGAAGGCCAAGCCGCTCCAGCACCTGCGGCGGCAAAAGCGGAAGCGGCTCCGGCCCCTAAAGCTGCGCCATCTGCGGTGCAAGCCACTCCTGCAGTTCAGGGTGCGGACAAGCTGAGCAAAGAACAGAATGCTGCCAATGCTAAAGTTTACGCAGGCCCTGCAGTGCGCAAGCTGGCGCGCGAGCTGGGTGTGGTGCTGGCTGAAGTCAAAGCGTCTGGCCCGCATGCGCGCTTAATGAAAGAAGACATCTTTGCCTATGTGAAAACGCGCTTGACTGCGCCTCAGGCCGCGCCTGCAGTGCAGGCGGCTGCGCAGGCTTCAGGCTTGCCGAAGCTTCCGGACTTTACTGCATTTGGCGGTGTGGAAGAGAAGGTTCTCACGCGCCTGCAGCAGGTGTCCATTCCGCAGCTGTCGCTCAACAACTTCATTCCGCAGGTTACGCAGTTTGATTTGGCGGACATCACTGAGCTTGAAGCATGGCGCAATGACCTTAAAGGCGGCTTTAAGAAAGACGGCATCAGCCTGACCATTATGGCGTTCATTATCAAAGCCGTTGCGCATTTGCTCAAAGAAGAGCGCGAGTTTGCCGGCCACTTGGCCGATGACGGCAAGTCGGTGCTGCTGCGCAATGAAATCCACATGGGCATTGCGGTGGCGACGCCGGATGGCCTGACGGTTCCGGTGCTGCGCAATCCTGACCAGAAAACCATTAAGCAGATTGCGGTGGAACTGGGCGTGCTGGGTCAAAAAGCGCGCGACAAGAAACTTTCGCCGAAAGACCTGCAGGGCGCGAACTTCACCATTTCCAGCCTTGGCGCAATTGGCGGCACAGCCTTTACGCCATTGGTCAACTGGCCGCAAGTGGCGATTCTGGGGATTTCTCCAGCGACTATGCAGCCGGTGTGGAATGGCCAAGGCTTTGATCCGAAGCTGATGCTTCCGCTGTCATTGTCATACGATCACCGGGTGATTAACGGTGCGGATGCAGCGCGCTTTAGCAATAAGCTGACCAAGCTGCTGCAGGACATCCGTTCGCTGCTGCTCTAATGGCGGCTTGAAGCTGCAATGCAATAAACCCTGCTCCGGCAGGGTTTTTTTATCTGCGCAAGGCTATGCATTGCAGGGCGGCGGCGCCTGCGTGCTGAATTCTGTTTGCTTTCTTGACGCTGCGGCTTTAAAATAGCCGGACTTCATTGGGGAGTAGCCGCTGTCCGCAAGGACAGGTGATGGTCAACATATTTGCCCTAAAACGGGCATGGCCATCATAGCAAAGAACCAAATGAGCTTCTAAAAAGCTTTCTTTTGTTGGCAAGACCTTTGATTTACCACTCTGCAGATTTTTGGCTA
>NZ_JAVXCI010000007.1:3669-31961 GCF_036659555.1 Acinetobacter sp. | reverse complement strand
GAGTCATTGGTATTTGTTATGCTAGCCAGAGAAAGACATCATGTATGAATTCCTGCTCTCTACTGGAATTGTAGCTCTAGCCGAAATGGGCGATAAAACCCAGCTCCTTGCCCTGCTGCTGGCTGCGCGCTTCCGCAAGCCTGTTCCGATCTTAATTGCCATTCTGCTTGCCACCATCATTAATCACGGCGTTTCCGCCGCGCTGGGCCAATGGATCACTGCCGTTGTGCCTGAAATTGTGCTGCTTTGGGTTCTGGCGCTGGGCTTTATCGCCATGGCGGCCTGGATGCTGGTTCCGGATGAGCTGGGCGATGAAACCGACAGCATCAACAAATGGCAGAAATACGGGGTATTCGGCGCCACCTTTGTGCTGTTCTTTTTGGCTGAAATCGGCGATAAAACCCAAATTGCCACGGTTGCGCTGGCTGCCCGTTTTGACAGCCTGTTCTGGGTCATGGCGGGGACGACGCTGGGCATGATGATTGCCAATGCGCCGGCGGTATTTGCCGGCAATAAGCTGGCGGACAAGCTGCCGATTTCCCTGATTCATAAAATTGGCGCGGCGGTGTTTTTGCTGATTGGCGTGAGCGCCTTGGCGCAGCATTATCTGTTTTAAAAGTTAAGCTTTATTTTCCAGCCCAATTTCCGGATTGGGCTTTTTAATGGGCGCCTGCAGCCATCTGGAAATGCAAAATACTTCATCTGATTCCTGTATCTTTATTGTAACTTTTTCTATTTCCATTTATGTTATAGGGAATTAGAAGTCTAATTTTTAAAATAGCATTTATTGGGGAATTGGTATGGCGTTCGAGCGTACTACATCGCAGGTCTTATTTGATAATGGCATACATAAATGCATCAGCTTCACCAGCCTGGTTAAGGGTGAAGGGGTCCAAGCCAACCAATTCTTGATTATCGACAATAACCGCGCAGCGGTTTTAGATCCGGGCGGCGACTTGACTTATGTGCCGCTGACCATGGAATTGAATAAATACACCCGGCTGACCAATCTGGACTATGTGATGGCCTCGCATCAGGACCCGGACATCATTACCTCCATGCCGCGCTGGCTGGTCTACACCGAAGCCAAAGTGGTGGCCTCTAAGCTCTGGGCGCGCTTCCTGCCGCATTTGAATTCGGCGTTTATGAGCGACCGCATGAAAGGCAACTGGCTGGACCGCCTGGTGGAGCTGCCGGATCACGGCCAGGTGATTCATCTGGGCGAGAGCAAGATCATCGCGGTGCCTGCGCACTTCCTGCATTCGGTCGGCAATTTCCAGTTTTATGACCCGATCGCCAAAATTCTGTTTTCCGGCGACATGGGCGCTTCAATGGTGGATGACGCCTCCAGGCCGCTGGAAAATTTCGCCGCCCATATTCCTAAAATGAAAGGCTTCCATCAGCGCTATATGTGCAACAACAAAATCATCCGCTTATGGGTGAATATGGTGCGCAGCATGGATGTGGAAATGATGGTGCCGCAGCACGGCACGCCGTTCATCGGCAAAGAGCAGATCAATCAGTTTCTGGACTGGATTGAGACGCTGCAGTGCGGCACAGACTTGATGGATGAGTCGGTATTTACTTTTCCTGAATAAACGCTGGAATTGATAAAAAAATCTTGAGGATCCGCGCGGCATTTTTTAAAATCCAGCTTCAAAAAATCACTTTTTGATGACGAGAATTTATAAGAATGTTGTCTCAAGTACCGACACAGGATGCGTGTTTAAGCTGCGGCGCCTGCTGCGCTTTTTTCCGGGTTTCATTTTACTGGGCGGAAGGGCTGCATATGCCCGAGCATTATACCGAACCGGTGACGGCGGTTTATTTATGCATGGCGGGCACCAGCCAGCCGCAGCCGCGCTGCGTTGCGCTTGCGGGTGAGATTGGCCGGCAGGTCAGCTGCGGCATGTATGAAGCCCGCAGCTCTTCCTGCAAGGAAGTGCAGATCGCCGACGCGCAGTGCAATAAGGCGCGCGCGGCCTATGGCATGATTCCCTTTACCGCGCTGGACATGCTTGTGCCGGTCAATGATGATGATTTTGATCAGGTCAGTTAAAGCGCATTGAAGCTCAAACTGCAGAAGCAGGGCCAAGGTCCTGCTTTTTTGCATTTGCGGCCGCATGAAACAGCAGCAGTCCGGCAAGTTTAGGGCGGAGATTAGAATAAGGCGCGGTGCAGGCAGCCGATATTCCGCTGCGTTGAAAAAAATAATGCTTATTTAATAATTATTTAATCATAAAGGCATATTTTAATTATGGAATTAATGGCTATACTGTGACTGCACCTAGAAAAACCGGAAGCTGAAGCCATAATTTTAATAAAAGGAATGTGAGCATCATGTCAAAAACAACATCTTATACATTATTCGATAACGGCGCGCATAAGTGCGTTGTGTTCACCAGTCTGGTGAAGGGCGAGGGGATTCAGGCCAATCAGTTTTTAATCATCAACGGGCAGGAAGGCGGCATTATTGATCCGGGCGGCGACCTGACCTATTCGCCGCTGACTTTTGAGCTGCTGAAATATCTGCCGTTAAATAGAATCAAATATGTGTTCGGTTCGCATCAGGACCCGGATATCATCACCTCCATGCCGCGCTGGCTGATGCATACCCAGGCGAAAATTGTGGCGTCCAAGCTTTGGGCGCGCTTTCTGCCCCATCTGAATTCAGCCTATACCTCAGAAAAAATGGACGGTGAATGGCTGGAGCGCTTAATTGAGCTGCCGGATGAGGGCCTGAGCGTGCCGATTGGAAATTCTGAGCTGCATTGCATTCCTGCGCATTTTCTGCATTCTGTCGGCAATTTCCAGTTCTATGATCCGATTTCAAAAGTGCTGTTCTCCGGCGATTTGGGCGCTTCAACCATTGGCGACCCGCAAACTCCGGTGACGGATATGCAGGCGCATATCCGGCATATGCGGGGCTTTCATCAGCGCTATATGTGCTCCAATAAAATTTTGCGCTATTGGGTGGATATGGTGAAGGATATGGATGTGCAAATGATTGTGCCGCAGCATGGCGCGCCTTTTGCCGGCCGAGACAGCATTGAGCAGTTTCTGGACTGGCTTTGGGACTTGCCGTGCGGAATTGACGTGATGGAGAAGCAGGTTTTCCGCGCGCCGTTGAAAGAAAAAAGCGGAATTGAATGAAGCCTTTCATTTTCAATGAGAATTTCAGCAAACGCGCTGCAGTGCGGGTGAATTTTTGCATTGCAGCCAGAATAAGCATGAATTTAGCCTGATTTTTTGTTTATAATAGCGCACGGAAATTACCAGTGAGACTGCTATGCTGACCATCGTTCAAGACGCGCTAACCTTCGATGATGTCCTATTACTCCCTGCCTACTCAACTGTCCTCCCAAAAGATGTCTCGCTAAAGACACGCCTGACCCGCGGCATTAACCTGA
The DNA here is from genome assembly GCF_036659555.1 of Acinetobacter sp. Lineage (GTDB taxonomy): Bacteria > Pseudomonadota > Gammaproteobacteria > Pseudomonadales > Moraxellaceae > Acinetobacter. The sequence goes on along the minus strand of NZ_JAVXCI010000007.1, from coordinate 28,551 downwards.
ATATCCCTTTAGTGTCCGCTGCCATGGATACGGTGACTGAGTCACGCATGGCGATTGCGATGGCGCAGAACGGCGGCATCGGCATTCTGCACAAAAACATGGACATTGCAGCCCAGGCTGCTGAAGTGCGCCGTGTGAAAAAATTTGAAGCCGGCATGGTGAAAGACCCGATCACCGTGACTCCGGAAACCACCGTCCGCGAGCTGATTGCAATTACTCAAGCCAACAACATCAGCGGCGTGCCTGTAGTTAAAGACGGCAAAGTGGTCGGCATTGTGACCGGGCGCGATACGCGCTTTGAAACCAATTTAGAGCAGCCGGTAAGCAACATCATGACTGGCCAGGACCGTCTGGTGACTGTCCGCGAACATGAATCCAAAGAAAATATCCAGGCGCTGCTGCAGAAAAACCGCATTGAAAAAGTCATTGTGGTCGGCGCCAATAATGAGCTGAAAGGCTTGATTACGGTCACTGACTTCCGCAAGGCTGAATTGTATCCAAACAGCTGCAAAGATGATTTGGGCCGCCTGCGTGTCGGCGCTGCCGTCGGCACCGGCGCGGAAACGCCAAGCCGCGTAGAAGCGCTGGTTGAAGCGGGTGTAGACGCCATTGTAGTGGATACCGCGCATGGCCATTCTGCCGGCGTGATTGAACGCGTGCGCTGGGTGAAAGCCAATTATCCGCAAGTGCAGGTGATCGGCGGCAACATTGCGACCGGCGATGCAGCGCTTGCGCTGTTGGATGCCGGCGCGGATGCGGTGAAAGTCGGCATTGGCCCGGGTTCAATCTGCACCACGCGCATTGTTGCGGGCATCGGCATGCCGCAAATCTCCGCGATTGACAGCGTTGCCAACGCATTGAAAGAGCAGATTCCTTTAATCGCTGACGGCGGCATCCGCTTCTCCGGCGATATGGCGAAAGCGATCGGCGCTGGCGCCAGCACCATCATGGTTGGATCATTGATGGCCGGCACTGAAGAAGCGCCGGGCGAAGTTGAATTCTTCCAGGGCCGCTACTACAAAGCTTACCGCGGCATGGGTTCTTTGGGCGCAATGGCCGGCGCAACCGGTTCTGCTGACCGTTATTTCCAGGACGCTAAAGCGGGTCAGGAAAAACTGGTGCCGGAAGGCATTGAAGGCCGCGTGCCGTATAAAGGCCCGATGGGCAATATCGTGCATCAGATGATGGGCGGCCTGCGCTCCTCCATGGGCTATACCGGTTCCGCAACGGTTGAAGACCTGCGCCAGAATGCGAAATTTGTAAAAATTACCGCAGCCGGCATGTCAGAGTCGCATGTGCATGATGTGACCATTACCAAGGAAGCGCCAAACTACCGCGTTGGTTGATTTTTAGTAATCGCTGCACTGAAAAAGCCGTCATTTATCTGACGGCTTTTTGCTTTTTGGTGTAAAGTAAATCCAGTTTGAACCGGATGATGAATATCACCGCACGTTAATAAGAAAGTGAGCAGAAGATGAGTTATTTTGGTACGGATGGCATTCGCGGAAAGTTTGGGGAACTTCCGATTACACCTGAGTTTGCGCTGAAGCTGGGTTTCGCTGCCGGCAAGGTCTTAAAGCGCACCAGCAAGAAAAGCAAGCCGATTGTCGTATTGGGGAAAGACACCCGCCTTTCCGGCTATATTCTGGAAGCTGCGCTGCAGGCCGGCCTGAACGCAGCCGGCGTATATGTGCATCTGCTGGGGCCGCTGCCGACGCCGGCCATTGCGCATTTAACCCGCGCGCTGCATGCCAGCCTGGGCATTGTGATTTCAGCATCGCATAATCCGTATTTTGACAACGGCATTAAATTCTTTTCCGCTGAAGGCAAAAAGCTGCCGGATGAATTGCAGGACGCGATCAATCAAGAACTGGAACAGGAGATGCGGATTGAGGACACGGCCAATCTGGGCAAAAGCCTGCGGGTGAAGGACGCTAATGGCCGCTATATCGAGTTCTGCAAATCGACCTTTCCTTACCATCTGGACCTTTCGCATCTGAAAATTGTCGTGGACTGCGCCAATGGCGCAGCCTACAGCGTGGGGCCGTCAGTTTACCGCGAACTGGGCGCCAAAGTCATTGCGCTGTATAACGAACCGGACGGCCTGAATATCAATAAGGACTGCGGTTCAACGCATCCGGAAAATCTGCAGAAAGCGGTCCTGAAGCATCATGCCGACTTGGGCATTGCTTTTGACGGCGATGCTGACCGGGTGATTATGGTGGACAAAAACGGCGAGCAGGTGACCGGCGACCATATCCTGTATATTCTGGCGACTCAGGCCAGCCAGAAGCCGGCGGGCATTGCTGGCACGGTCATGAGCAACATGGCGCTGGAAATCGCCCTGGATAAAGCGCAGGTGCCTTTTGTGCGCGCCAGCGTCGGCGACCGCTATGTGCTGCAGGCTTTGGATGACAAGGGCTGGGTGATTGGCGGCGAGCCTTCAGGCCATATCCTGACGCTGGACAAGAGCACTACAGGCGATGCGATCATCGCCTCGCTGCAGGTGTTAACTGTGATGGTGGCGCAGCAGAAAGCGCTGCATGAACTGACCGAAGGCTTTAATCTGCTGCCGAATGTGCTGGTCAATGTGCGCCTGAGCCAGATGTTTGATCCGTACTCAGTTCCAGCTTTGGCTGCGGAATTTGACAAAGCGGAACAGCAGCTGAAAGGGCGCGGGCGCATCTTAATCCGCAAATCCGGCACAGAACCGGTCATCCGCGTGATGGTGGAAGGCGAACAGCTGGAAGAGGTGACGGCCTTGGCGAATCATTTGGCCGATGCCGTGCGCGCGAACGCAGCTTAAGGGGAGAGATGCCATGAGCGATGTCATTAAAGATTTAAGCGAGCTGCGCCTCAGCTATCAGAAAGGCGAGCTGCATGAAGCGCAGGCGGCGCAAAACCCGCATGCGCAGTTTCTGGATTGGTTCAATCTGGCGCTGGAAGCCAAGCTGCATGAACCCTATGCCATGTATCTGGCCACTGCCAATGCGCAGGGCCGCCCGCATGTGCGCACAGTGCTGCTGCGCGGCGCCGCAGAAGCCGGCTATGACTTTTACAGCAACTATGACAGCCAGAAAGGCGCGGATTTAGCCGAAAATCCCTATGCCGAACTGCTGTTTTACTGGCCTGAACTGGAGCGCCAGGTGCGGGTCAGCGGCAAGGTGGAAAAAATTCCTGAAGAAGAGTCGGCCGCCTATTACCGCAAGCGCCCGCGCGACAGCCAGATCGCTGCCCATATCAGCACGCCGCAGAGCGGGGTGATTGACAGCCGTGAAACGCTGCAGGGCCGGTTTCAGGCGCTGCAGGATCAGGTGGCGGACAAGGACGTTTTGGCCAAGCCGGAATTCTGGGGCGGTTTCCGCCTGCAGCCGGACTATTATGAGTTCTGGCAGGGCCGCCCGAACCGCCTGCATGACCGCCTTTGCTATGAAAAAACCGATGGCGCCTGGACGCTGCAGCGGCTGATGCCTTAAATGCCGCAGCTTTTAATTCAGCAAAGGCCATTGATCACGCGCCCTGAAAGCATTCAGGGCGTTGCGCCGTTTATTGCGCAGATTTTAGCGCGCCGCGGGGTGGCGTCGGAACAGGAGCTTGAGCTGAAGCTGAAGCATCTGCTGGCGCCCGGCATGAAAGGGCTGCAGGAAGCGGTGCAGCTGATGGATCAGGCGATAGATCAGCGGAAGAAAATCGTGATTGTCGGCGATTACGATGCCGATGGCGCCACCAGCACGGCCTTAATGCTTTTGGCCTTGCGCGAAATGGGCGCGCATGCCGAGTATCTGGTGCCCGACCGCTTTAAATACGGCTACGGGCTGACTCCGGCGATTGCCGATTTGGCTTTTGAAGCCTTCCGCCCGGATCTGCTGATTACCGTAGACAACGGCATTTCCAGCCATGCCGGCGTAGCGCAGGCGCAGGCGCACGGCATGCAGGTGATCATTACCGACCATCATCTCACCACTAAAGCCACGCCGCCGGCGGAAGCGGTGGTCAACCCGAATCAGCTCGGCTGTGAATTCCCCAGCAAGGCCCTGGCCGGCGTGGGCGTGGCCTTCTATGTCCTGGCCGCGCTGTCCAGCCTGCGCGCCAGGCAGGGCAAAGCTTCGGCCAAAGTGGCCAGCTATCTGGATCTGGTGGCTTTAGGCACCTATGCCGATGTGGCCAGCCTGGATTACAACAACCGGATTCTGGTCGACGCCGGCTTAAAGCGCATTCAGCAGGGCCTGGGCCGGGCCGGCATCAGCGCCTTGCTGGATATCGCCGCCCGTGATCCGGCCACGCTGAAAGCGCAGGATCTGGGCTTTGTGCTTGGCCCGCGCATCAATGCGGCGGGGCGCATGGAAACCATGGACATCGGCATTGAATGCCTGCTTGCGCCCGACATGCAAAGCGCCTATCCCTTAGCGCAGCAGCTGAATCAGCTGAATGTCGAGCGCCGCCAGGTGGAAAGCCAGATGAAGCAGGAAGCGCTGGCTGAACTGGCCAAGCTGCAGCTGGATCAGGACAACTTGCCGCCGGCGCTGATCATGTTTGAGCCGCACTGGCATCAGGGCGTGATCGGCATTGTGGCCGGGCGGCTGAAAGAGCAGTTTCACCGGCCTGCAATTGTGTTTGCCGCCGATCAGGACGGCAGGCATATTAAAGGCTCGGCGCGCTCGATTGAAGGCATTCATATCCGCGACAGCATTGAGCGGATTGCCGAGCAGCATCCGCATCTGGTCAGCCATTTCGGCGGGCATGCGGCGGCGGCCGGCCTGACCATCCTGAAGGAAAATTTCGCAGCGTTTAAGGCCGAATTTGAACAGCTGATGGCTGCGCAGGACAGCAGCCTGTTTCAGGCCGTGCTGTGGACGGATGGCGCGCTGCCGGATGAAGCTTTTCAAACTGCAACAGCCGATGCGCTGCAGCAGCTGACGCCGTGGGGGCAGCAGTTTCCAGCGCCGGTTTTTGAAGGCCGCTTCAAGCTGCTGGATTACCGCTGGCTGAAAGACGCGCATCTGAAGCTGCGGCTGGCGCTGGCTTCCGGGCAGGCGCTGGAGGCGATTGCCTTCAATGCGGCCGGGAAATATGCCTTTGATCCGGCGCAGGGGCAGGTGCGCCTGGTGTATGAGCTGGATAAAAACACCTTCAATGGCGTGACCAGCCTGCAGCTGCGGGTGCTGCACCTTGAACAGTAAGGCAAATGATGCCTATAAAAAAACCGCTCAATTGAGCGGTTTTTTTTATTAGATTGGATTGCTGGCGCTGGATTAGAAGCGGTATTTGGCTGCGACGCCAAATGAGTTGTAGTCATTGCTGCCGACTTCGCCAAAGCCGACACGGCCTTCCAGGCTGACTTGCTGATTGAAGAATTTGCGGGCATTGATGCCGAATTCGCTTTGATCCCTCAAGTCATTGCTGTAGTAGTCCGCGCCGACACTGAAGCTCTTGTCGATGAAGTAATCGGCAGCCAGATTGAACTCATCCAGATCGCCGAATGATGCGCCGGCTTCAAGGTTGATGTCTTTGCCGTTGCTCAGCTGGGTCACGTATTTGGCGCGGAGCGTTGGATCTGCGCCGTCATCTTTGTCATTGTCATAGCCTTTGACGCCGGCTGCAACCAGGAAGCCCGGCGCTGGAAGGTAGCCGACTTCAGCTGCATAGTAAGTGGTGTCATGGTCTACTTTGCCCGCCGGCGTTTTGACTTCCAGATTGTTGCGGCTGATGCCGCCGCTGACATAAAAATCGGAGTTCGGCACGAAGTATTCGACGCCTGCGCCGTAAGTATTGTCATCAACATCGCCGCGGTCAGCAAATGAGGCATGCGCCTTAACATTGCTGGCGCGGTCAAGGAAGGCTGCTTCCGCCAGCGGCGCATTGCGGGTTTGCACCGGGTTGAAGTAATAGGTGCCGTTTACGCCGAATTCACTGCCAGAGCCGCCATGATCTGGATCGATATATCCTGCTGAAGCGCCGACTTCCGCCTGGTATGCGTTCGCTGTGCCGGTGATGGCCAAAGCAGACAGCAGCGCTGAAGCGATTGCTAATTTTTTCATGGATCATACCCCTCTGAAATTTGGCTTAATTAATACATTTCTTGTTACAACTTTCAGTTTAGAGCAAAAAACCGCCGCGTCAATTTCCATAAGGTTGCAGAAATGCTGCTGCGGTAAGCTTATGTAAAAAATATTCTATTAATTGCTTGATATTTATTTGAATTATTTAAATGTTATGTTTTGTTGAAACTGTGAGGATATTATGGATTTTTGCTTATTTGATCACTATTTAGCCTGAACTTAAAGCAAATGCTGCCTGCCGGATGCCCAAAAACGCCGGCCTCAGCGCAGGCGATAAGGCCGCTAAAAGCCGCATTTTTGGCCGGATTGAAAGCGCAGGGTAGGCATGCCGGCGCCATTTCATGCAATGCGCGCCTGTTAAGAAGTTTTACAATAAAGCCCTGTTTTGCAGGCCGGCGCGCTGCCTGTCAGGCGCAGACTGCAGCCAATTGCGGCTGCGGCGCAAACAGGCTGCAGCTGCGCAAGCGGTCTGTGCTATAATCGCGGGCTATTTAAGCCAAATTTTTTGTTTGAGAGTATTTCACGTGGAAATCAATCCTTATCTAAACCAATTAAAAGACTTAAACGACCGTGGTCTCACATTACGGGGGTATCTTTGACTACGATCTGAAAAAAGAGCGTTTAGAAGAGGTTCTCCGCGAACTGGAAGACCCGGCAATCTGGAATGACCAGAACCGCGCGCAGGCCATGGCCAAAGAAAAAGGCGAGCTGGAAAATGTGCTGAACGTTCTGGAAGGCTTGTCGGCGCAGATTGAAGATGCGCAGGCGCTGCTGGATTTGGCGGTAGAAGCCGATGATGAAAGCCTGCTGGCGGATGTGCAGGCGGAGCTGGATACTGCGGAAGAAGAACTGGCGAAACTGGAATTCCGCCGCATGTTCAGCAATCCGATGGACCCGAACCCGTGCTATGTGGAAATTCAGGCCGGTTCCGGCGGCACCGAGGCGCAGGACTGGGCGTCCATGCTGCTGCGCATGTACATGCGCTGGATTGAGCGCCACGGCTTTAAAGCCGAACTGATGGAAGAGTCGGACGGCGATGTCGCTGGGATTAAATCGGCCACCATCCGGGTAGACGGCGAGTATGCCTACGGCTGGCTGCGCACCGAATCCGGCGTGCACCGCCTGGTGCGCAAGTCGCCGTTTGACTCCGGCAACCGCCGCCATACTTCTTTTTCCGCCGTGTTCGTTTCTCCGGAAGTCGATGACAATATTGAAATTGAAATCAATCCGGCCGATGTGCGCACCGATACTTACCGCGCTTCCGGCGCCGGCGGCCAGCACATCAACAAAACCGACTCTGCGGTGCGCTTGACGCATGCGCCGACCGGGATTGTGGTGGCTTGCCAGAACCAGCGCTCGCAGCACGCCAACCGCGACCATGCCTGGAAGCAGCTGCGCGCTAAGCTGTATGAACTGGAAATGCAGAAGCGCAATGACGCGGCCAAAGCGCTGGAAGACACCAAGTCTGACATCGGCTGGGGCAGCCAGATCCGTTCATACGTGCTGGATGATTCGCGCATTAAAGACTTGCGCACCGGCGTGGAAAATTCCAATACCGGCGCAGTTCTGGACGGCGATTTGGATAAATTTATTGAAGCCAGCCTGAAGCAGGGCCTGTAATTTAAATTTATTTAAGAAACAAAGCTCTAACGGCATTCTGAAAATATATCTGGAATAATCGATATTAGAATCGATAAAATACGATATATTGCTTTCAGGATGCTGAATAGCGCTTTGCGCCGCTTTTTTAATTTTTAATTAAACCTGTCTGAATTATGGATATTGATTTAATTTTTAAAGCATTGGCCAACCCGACCCGGCGGCAGATATTGGAATGGCTGAAACATCCTGAGCAGTTTTTGTCTGAAGAGCAGTGCGGCGGCTTTAAGCGCGGCGTCTGCGCAGGCAATATTGAAAAGCTCGGCAAGGTTTCGCAGTCCACCATGTCAAATCATTTGTCCGTGCTGCAGCAGGCCGGCTTGATTCAGGCGGAGAAATACGGCCAGTGGTCGTATTTTTCCCGCAACGAAGCGCTCATTCAGCAGTATATTGACTACTTGCAAAACTCGCTCTAAACCTTGAATAGGGCGGGTGATGAGGCGGATATGGCTGAACTCAACTCTCCTTTAATCCTCGGCGGCCTGCACCTGAAAAACCGCGTGGTGATGGCGCCGCTAACTAGAAGCCGCGCAACAGATGAGCGCGTTCCGACCGCGATGATGGCGGAATATTATGCGCAGCGCGCCAGCGCCGGCCTGATTATCTCTGAAGCGATTGTGATTGCAGAACAGGCGAATGGTTACCTGAATACTCCGGGCTTATTTACTGACGCGCAGGTCGAAGGCTGGAAACAGGTCACGCAGGCGGTGCATGACCAAGGCAGCCTGATTGTGGCGCAGCTGTGGCATGTCGGGCGCGTTTCCCATCCGGACCTGCTGGACGGCGCCATGCCGGTTTCCGCCAGCGCCGTGCAGCAGAAAGGGCAGGTCAGCCTGCTGCGCCCCAAGCGGGACTATGTGGCGCCGCGCCCTTTGGAAATTTCTGAAATTCACGCCATTACTGAACAGTACAGGCAGGCTGCCGTGCGCGCCAAAGAGGCCGGTTTTGACGGCGTTGAGCTGCATGCCGCCAATGGCTACCTGCTGGACCAGTTCCTGCAAAGCAGCACCAACCTGCGTGAAGACGAATACGGCGGCAGCGCCGAAAACCGCGCGCGCTTCCTGCTGCAGGCGGTGGATGCGCTGATTGAAGTCTGGGGCGCAGGGCATGTCGGCGTGCATCTGGCGCCGCGCTGCGATGAGCATGACATGGGCGATGATGATCCACGTGAAACCTTTGGCTATGTGCTGGAGCAATTGGGCCAGCGTGAAATCGCTTTTTTCTTTACCCGAGAATATCTGGCCGGCGACAGCATCAGCGAATACCTGAAGCAGCGCTCCGGCGGCAAAGTGCCGTATATCGCCAATATGCGCCTCAGCCGCGCCGATGCGCTGAACCTGCTGGCATTCGGCAAGGCAGATGCGGTTTCTTTCGGCAAAGCCTATATTGCCAATCCGGATTTGTATGAGCGCCTGCTGCAGAATGCGCCATTCAATACGCTGCGCCTGGAAAGCATGATTGGCGTGCAGTCCGCGGAAGGCTACACCGATTATCCAAGCCTGCAGGACCAGTCCGGCGCCGGCAGCCTGCAGCATTAATCTGGCCGCGGCAGCGCATTATCCATTAACAGACGGATAAGGCTCTGCTATATTCTGCCGGGAGAATCCGCATCAGGGCAAACTATTTGGCTACTCCTTTTTGGTATAACGCAGCACTTGCAATCATTAAGCCTTTGTATCAATGGCGCATTAAAAAGCGCGCCGCCAGTCCGGAGCAATACCAGCAAGAATGCCTTGAGCGTTTCGGCCCGTTTCAGCCGGCTAAAAATCTGCACGCCATCTGGTTTCATGCTGTTTCTGTGGGCGAAACCAATGCCGCCCAGCCGCTGATTGAGCATTACCTGCAGGCAGGCCATCCGGTTCTGGTGACCAATACCACCAAGACCGGGCAGGCGCGTGCTAAATTCTTATTTTTAAAAGCGCCGTATGAAGCTTTATTTCAGGCGGTGTACCTGCCGGCCGATCAGAAGCAGCTGGCCGGCAGCTTTATTGAAAAATATCAGCCTAAGCTGCTGGCGCTGGTCGAAACCGAGCTGTGGCCGAACTTAATTGATCAGGCCCGCAAGCTGAATGTGCCCCGCATCCTGATTAATGCGCGCCTGTCGGAAAAGTCGGCCGCCGGCTACGGCAAAGTGCCGGGCTTGACCCGGCCGATGCTGCAGGGGCTGAATCAGCTGCTGGCGCAGGATCAGGCGGCGCTGTCGCGGTTTATTGCGCTGGGCGCCAATCCGGCGCAGAGCCAGGTGGTCGGCAGCATTAAATTTGACATACAGGCGCCAGCGCATTTTGTGCAGCAGGCTGAGCAGCTGCAGCGGGACTGGCTGCTGGCGGGCCGTAAAATCATCACCATTGCCAGCACGCATGCGCCGGAAGAGCGCCTCCTGCTGGAGGCGCTGCAGCCGCAGCTGCAGCAGCATCCTGAGCTGCTGTGCATTGTGGCGCCGCGCCATCCGGAGCGTTTTGACGCAGTATTTGCCGAAGCGCAGAAGCTGGGCCTCAGCGCGCAGCGGCGCAGCTTGGGGCAGCGCATTCAGCCGCAGACGCAAGTATATTTGGCCGATAGCATGGGTGAACTGTGGCTGTGGTATGCCCTGAGCCAGGCCTGTTTTGTCGGCGGTTCGCTGAATGCACCGGGCGGCGGGCATAATGTGCTGGAGCCGATCGCCCTGAATGTGGCGACAGCGGTTGGGCCGAATTATTTCAATTTTCAGGCCATTATTGATGAATTTGCGCAGGCCGATGCGCTGTGCGTGGCGGCGGATGCTGAGCAGGCCGTGCAGCAGCTGCTGAATTTTGTTTTTGCGCCGGCAGCGGCTGCGAAAATGAATGCGCAGGCGCAGGCCATCCTGCGCAAGAATCAGGGCTCGCTGCAGAAGCATATTGCGCTGATTGACCAGTATCTGTGATGAAGCGCCTGCTTTTGCCCTTTAATTATTTAACCGCTGAAGCTTATGAATATTGTCCTGCTTGACCCGCGCCAGACCCAGTCAGAGGTTTGGAGCATCAGTTCCCGGCGCCAGCTGGAGCATCTGCGCACCCATGTCAATGTGCAGGCCGGCGACACCCTGAAAGTCGGGGTGCGCGAAGGCGGGCGCTATCTGGCCGAAGTCATTGCCGTGGCGGAGCAGGGCATTCAGCTCAGGCCGATCCGGGAAGAGGCTGTTCCGGCCAAGCTGCCGGTGACTTTAATTGTGGCCCTGCCGCGCCCCAAAGTGCTGCGCCGCCTGATTATGGACAGCGTGACGCTGGGCGTGGAGAAAATCATTCTGCTGCACAGTTACCGGGTGGATAAAAGCTACTGGCAGACGCCGTTCCTGCAGCAGCTGGATCATTATGTGGATTTGGGGCTGGAACAGGCGGGTGACACCGCAGCGCCGGAAATCCAGCTGCATAAGCGCTTTAAGCCTTTTGCCGAGGATGTCTTGCCGGCAATCGCAGCGGCGCATCCGGCCTATGCCGCCCATCCCTATGCGGCGGAAAAAATGCCCTCCGGCATTGCCCATCCCTGCAGCATTGTGATTGGCCCGGAAGGCGGCTTCATTCCCTATGAAATTGACCTGCTGATTGAAAACGGCTGCCGGGCCGTCAGCCTGGGCAGCCGCATTATCCGCACCGAAACGGTGATTCCTTATGTGCTGGGGCGCCTATTCAGCGGCTGAGCCGGCATCGGCTGCGCTGCGGATGATTTTCACTTCCTGCACCGGATAGGGAATAGATACGCCGTTTTCATTGAAGGCCTGAATCACACGTTCCTGAATGGCGCTGATTGAGCCGGAGATGGTGGTTTCCGAAGTGTTGATCCACCAGCGCACGGTCAGGTTGACTGAGAAATCCGCCAGCGCGCTGACGTTGACACTGAAGCCGGGCTGGCTGAGAATGGCCGGATCGCGGTCCAGAATGCTCATCACAATTTCTTTGGCTTTCTGCACATCATCTTCATAGCCGATGCCGACCGCAAATTCGCAGCGCCGGCGCGGATAGGCGGTATTGACCGTGACCGCGCTGGTGTAAACCGTGGCGTTCGGAATCACAATGCGCCGGCCGTCCGGCGAGCGCAGGAAGGTGGCGCGGATCTGAATGTCTTCCACCGTGCCTTCCATGCCGGACACAATAATATCATCGCCGATTTTGAACGGCTCGCTGAGCAGGATTAAAATGCCGGACAGCAGGTTCTGGAAAATATCCTTGAAGGCGAAACCGATGGCCACCGAGCCGATGCCCAGCGCGCTCATCAGCTGGCCGGGGGTGAAGCCGGGAATGGCAATCACCATGGCGATCAGGAAGCCGATAAACATAATCGCTGAACTGCCGACGCGGTTCAGCACCAGCACCAGATTCTGCTTGGTATAGGAGCGGTCGGCCAGGGTTTTGCGGACAAAAAACTTGAACAGCTTGGACAGCAGCAGGAAGACCGCAAAAACGATCAGGGCGATGCAGAGGTAGGGAACGCGCTCCCAGAATGCAGCGGCGAATTTATCAATGGTGCTGTAGGCGTCATTGTATTTTGCAGTATGCGCAATCACAGTCTGCGCGGTTTTTTCAGTCGCTTCCTGCAAAAGCTGCGTGGTGCCTTGGGTGACATCAGTCAGGGCATTGTCTTTTTCAGCCACGGGTGTTCCGGATAATAGTCAAAGTAATTTTGCGCTATTCTGCCTGAAAAGACGCTGAACTTTAAGCGGCAAAATGCTGCGGAGCGGCTGGCTGTATGAAAATGCGCTGCCCGGATACCGAAACTAGACAGGATGCTGTTGAATTCGGCCCCAAGCCTATGTTTTAAATAGGATGATCAAAATACGACCAAAGCAGGGTTGCGGCGCTTAAAAAATAGCCCTAATACTGGAGCTATGCGGAAAATATAAAACCAAGAACGTGGCATGGCATCTCGCGATGAGATGGAAAAAACAAGGAAGCAGCATTATGAATGAAATCTATCCTGTACCTGAAAGCTTTAAAAAAACCGCGCGCATTTCCGAGGCGGACTACTTCGAACGCTATAAAAAATCTGTGGAGCAGCCGGATGAATTCTGGGCCGAGCAGGCGCAGAAACTGGACTGGATTAAGCCGTTCAGCCAAGTCAAAAATACCAGCTTTAATCCAGACGACTTCAAAATAGAATGGTTTGCCGATGGCCAGCTGAATGTCAGCGCCAACTGCCTGGACCGGCATTTAAAGGAGCATCCGCATAAGCCGGCAATTATCTGGGAAGGCGACCATCCTTCGCGGCATAAAATCATTTCCTTTGAAGAGCTGCATGATGAAACCTGCCGCTTTGCCAATGTGCTGAAAAAGCATGGCGTGGGCAAAGGCGACCGCGTGGTGCTGTACATGCCGATGGTTTCTGAAGCGGCCATCGCCATGCTGGCCTGCACCCGCATCGGCGCGGTGCATTGCGTGGTGTTTGGCGGATTTTCACCGGATTCGCTGGCCAGCCGGATTGAAGACAGCCAGGCCAAAATGGTCATCACCGCTGATTCAGGCATGCGCGGCGGCAAGCCGATTCTGCTGAAAGCCAATGTCGATGAGGCGCTGAAGGCCGCCGGAACTGAGTCGGTGCAGACGGTGATGGTGGTGCACCGCACCGGCAACCCGATTGAAATGCAGGCCGGGCGCGACCTGTGGTACCACATGGAAATCATGTCAGTGAACGATATTTGCCCGCCTGAGCCGATGGATGCGGAAGATCCGCTGTTCATCCTGTACACCTCCGGCTCGACCGGCAAGCCCAAAGGCGTGCTGCATAGCACCGGCGGCTACCTGACCTATGTCAACTGCACCTTCCGCGAAGTATTTGACTTAAAGCAGGACGATGTGTTCTGGTGCACCGCCGATGTCGGCTGGATTACCGGGCATTCCTATGTGCTGTACGGCCCGCTGTCAAATGGCGCCACCACGCTGATGTTTGAAGGCGTGCCGCAGTATCCGTCATGGGCGCGCACCGGGCATATAGTCGACAAGCACAATGTCAGCATTCTGTATACCGCGCCGACGGCGATCCGCGCCATGATGCGCGAAGGCGACGCCTTTGTGCGGGAAAGCGACCGCAGCAGCCTGCGCCTGCTCGGCTCGGTCGGCGAGCCGATCAACCCTGAAGCCTGGAACTGGTATTACACCGTGGTGGGCGAGGGCCGCTGCCCGATTGTCGATACCTGGTGGCAGACGGAAACCGGCGGCTTCATGATTACCCCGCTTCCGGGCGCGACCGCCCTTAAGCCCGGTTCGGCAACCCGGCCATTTTTCGGCGTGCAGCCGGCGATCGTCGATGCCGAAGGCCGGGAGCTGGAGGGCGCAGCCGAAGGCAATCTGGTGATTAAGGATTCCTGGCCGGGGCAGATGCGCACTATTTGGGGCGATCCTGCGCGCTTTATCGAGGCGTATTTTTCGACTTATCCCGGCAGCTACTTTACCGGTGACGGCGCGCGCCGCGATGCCGACGGCTATTACTGGATCACCGGCCGCGTTGATGATGTGCTGAATGTCGCCGGCCACCGCTTGGGCACGGCGGAAATTGAAAGCGCCCTGGTGGCGCATCCGCAGGTTGCTGAAGCGGCTGTGGTCGGCATGCCGCATGAGATTAAGGGCCAGGGCATTTGCGCCTTTGTCACGCTGCAGGCCGGCGCGGCCGAATCCGAAGCGCTGCGCGCAGAGCTGGCGGCGTGGGTGCGCAAGATTTTAGGCCCGGTGGCGGCGCCGGATGCGCTGCACTGGGCGCCGGCCCTGCCGAAAACCCGCTCCGGAAAAATCATGCGCCGCATTTTAAGGAAGATCGCCGCCGATGAGCTGGACAGCCTGGGCGACATCTCGACCCTGGCTGAGCCGCAGGTGGTGGAGCATTTGATTGTGACGGTCTATCCGGGGCGCTGAAGGCGGGTTTGCCGGCCGCCGCCTGAATATCCGGTGGGGCTTTGGGCTTGGCTCAGCTGCCGGAAGCCGATCAGGCTGAACAGGGAGGCCGTGCGGACCGCATTCAATCCATGAAAAAGCCCAATCCAGGCGGATTGGGCTTTTTATTAAGGCTTAAATCAATGCTTTAAAGCTGAAATAAAACATCATCTCAGGCCCGGCGCTGCTTTAGGCAAGCGCCGGGCTTTGCTGCGCCGGAACCTGGGCTATTTCAGCAGCAGGCTTGCGGCCAGCCCAGCGGCGGCGCAGGCGGCAATCACATGAATTACATTCTGCTTATAGCGGAACAGCGCGATGGCGGCGGCAAGGGCAATGGCGGCGGAGATCCAGTCAAAATTGCCCTCAAAGCCCTTTGGCCAAAGCACATGATAGCCGAAGAACAGCGCCAGATTTAAAATCACCCCGACCACCGCCGCGGTAATGGCGGTGAGCGGCGCGGTAAATTTCAGGTCGTTATGCGTTGACTCAATCAATGGGCCGCCGGCGAAAATAAACAGGAAAGACGGCAGGAAGGTGAACCAGGTGACAATCACGGCCGCCGCCGCCCCGGCTAAAAACAGCTGTTCTGGGCCGAAAACCGCCTGGGTATAGCCGCCGATAAAGCCGGCAAAGGCCACCACCATAATCAGCGGGCCGGGCGTGGTTTCCCCTAAAGCCAGGCCGTCAATCATCTGCGCCGGGCTGAGCCAGCCATAGTGGCTGACCGCGCCCTGATAGACATAAGGCAGCACCGCATAGGCGCCGCCGAAGGTCAGCAGCGCCGCCTTGGTGAAGAACCAGGCCATTTGGGTAAAAGGGTGCTCCCAGCCGCAGGCGGCGGTTAAAAGGCCAATCGGCGTGGCCCATAAGGCCAGCCCCGCCAGCAGCAGGGCGGCTAAGCTGCGCCAGCGGAACCGGGCATGCGCCGGCGCAGGCGTATCATCATCAATAAGCGCGCGCGCAGCGGATGCCTTGCCCTGGCCATGCGCAGCGTCGAGCTGGAAAAGCTGCGGAGCCAGCTTGCTCCCGGCATAGCCCAGCATGGCTGCGCCCAGCACAATCAGCGGGAAAGGCGCATTGAACGCAAAAATCGCCGTAAAAGAGGCGGCGGCGATGGCCCAAAGCGCTTTATTCTTTAAGGAGCGCGTGCCAATGCGGTGGGCCGCATGAAATACAATCGCGGTCACCGCAGGCTTAATGCCGTAGAACAGCCCAGCCACCCAGCTGAGGTGGCCAAAGGCGATATACAGCCAGGATAAAAAGATCAGAATCAGCAGCGAGGGCAGGACAAACAGCACCCCGGCTGCAATGCCGCCGGGCGTGCGGTGCATCAGCCAGCCAATGTAAATGGCCAGCTGCTGGGCTTCAGGGCCGGGCAGCAGCATGCAGTAATTCAGCGCGTGCAGGAAGCGCTTTTCCGAGATCCAGCGCTTCTGCTCCACCAGCTCCTGATGCATGATGGAAATTTGCCCGGCGGGCCCGCCAAAGCTGATAAAGCCCAATTTCAGCCAGAAGCGCAAGGCTTGCCGGAAGCTTACCGGCAAGGGCAAATCCGCGCTTTCCTGCGCCGGCGCATTCAGGCCTGAAGTTTCATTCATGCGCTTTCCCTCTGAAAATTGGCCAGCAGGCCGTCAAAAACATGGCTGGCCAGCAGCAGAAGCTGGTCATCATCGCTGATGGCGCTGCGCAGCCCCTGCAGCACGCCTTCAACACCGGTGGCTTCTGCAGGCTGAACGCCGCCGATATCTAAAAAATGCACAATATGAGCGAGGCGCTGTAAGGCCGGCGTTTCCAGCGCAAAGCTGCGCATCAGCACCTCAAAGGTCACGCAGTCTCCGACATGGCTGAAGGCTGCGCCGTCAAAATCAAAGCCTAGCGCATCCGCGGGGCAATCCTGCGGCGCGCTGAGCCAGAGAATTTCGGCAGCCGGGTCAATCAGGCGCCGAATCAGCCAGGCTGAAGCCAGCCTGTCGGCCCATGGGCGCTGCCGTGTGGCCCAGCGCCGGCCCTGAAAATCCGCCAGATTCAGCGCAGCGATGCTGCCCTGCATAAAGGCCGGCTCATCCGGCGCTCCCAGCCGGGCGATGCTCCGGTCCAGTTCAGCCAGTTCATGGCTGACCTGCTGCTGCGGCGCTTCTGGGAAAAAATCGATGGCAATCAGGCTTTCCAGTTCCTTCCGGAGCTTGCGGGCCTGCTTTAAGGCCCGGTCTTTTTGATCTTCCGCCAGCTCCCGGCGCAGGCGCGTGATCCGGGCGGACAGCGCTGCAAATTCTGCACTGCGGCTGAACAGGCCTGACAGCGCTAAATCCGGCGGTGGTTCAGCCTGAAACACATAGGCGGTTCCATCGCCGGCGGCGGCTTCATCCTGAATGGACTTGAACACGGCAAAGCTGCCGCCTGTGTCCGGCAAGGCATATACGCCGTCGCGCAGCGCAGCTGAGCCGCAGTTTTTCAGGGCGCGCCAGATCCGCATCCGCGCTGCGGCGTTTTGCGTCGGCAATGAAAGAATCAGAATCAGGTATTTCATTTGTAGAGTTTTCTACATAAAAGTAATGGTTATTACATTAATGTTGCCACGCGCAGCAGTAAAGTTCAATTTATGCAAAGCATATTCCTGGCGCGCATAAGGCCGGGCGCATTATCTAAAGTGGCATAGCTTTGCAGCGCGCGCTTGCTGTATGTTAAACCGGTCCAGTTTTCAGTTTAATGAATTATGATGAACCTGATTGAACACCAGCCGCATTTTTGGGAACTTTATCAAGATTTTGAACGCTATTATTTAAGCATTGCGGTGGATATGAGCTCGGTGGTGTCCTGCTGGGACTTAGCCTTGACTCAGGATGAAATTTTAGCTTATGAGCACCGGGGCCGCGCCAGCATTCAGGAGCTTGCAAAAGCCATGGTGGCTGCCGCCTATAAAGGGGACTTTGCAGATATGGAAAGCCGCCTGGTTAAGCCCTATGAACGGCAGGCGATGCAGGCGGCCTTTAAAGTGTGGCAGGACAGCCGCAGGCCTTAGCCGCGGCTTATGCGCCAAGCGGATGGATTGAAAACCCGCCATTGCCGGCAATTCTGACCTGAAAGATTTCATCAAAGCCTTCATCCAGGCTGGGCATTTGCAGCTTTTTATAGGTGGCGCGGACGCCGGCTTCCGGAATATTGGCTTTGCCTTGGCGCTGGCGGTTTCTGGCCAAAGCGCTGCTTAAATCGGTGTCAAAATAATAGGCAATCACTGCAAAGCCGGCCTGTTTCGCGCGCTGCATATAGCGCGCCCGCGCTTCACGGTCAGGGTTGGTGTTGTCAATCACCATTCTGGTTTTGGAAGCCAAAGCCGCTTCAAAGATCATGCTTTCACGGTGGCGGGTTTTCAGCATGTCTAAATTAATGCGCAAATGCGTGCTGTAAAAATAAGACTGATAGAACGTTGATTTTCCGGACGCTTGAATGCCGGTAAAAATAATCAGCTGCATGGCGGAATCGGGGTGGGCTGCGCTTGGGGCATTAAAGCATGCGGCGGACTGTTCTGCAATTTCATCCTGCTGACAGCGCTGCCGGCCATGCACAGGCCCAAGCGCGGCCGGGGATTAAGAGTCCTTGGCGGATTCAGCGCCATCATTGCCGCTTTGAATCAGCATGCTGGCCAATTTAAGCATTTCAGACTGAATCGAGCCGATCTGCTGTTCAATTTGCTTAAAATCGGCTGGGCTGAAGCCGGCCTGGCCATTCAGCAAGGGCGAAGCCAGCGCCTGTTCATTGGCCGCCAGCAGCTTCTGGCGGATGCCGGAAATTTCCTGCGTTGTTAAATTCACGCTGTTCAGCGCCTGATTGAAGCCTTGCAGCTGCTGCTGCAGCTCGGCCGCTACCTGCTGCAGTTTGGCATGATCCTGCTGATCCAGCGCGGCCTGCAGCTCGCTTTTGCTCTGCTGCAGCTGTTCAGCATAGCTGCCGGCTTTCAGCTGCAGGTCGGCCACGTCGCGGATCATGTACAGCATGCTGCCGTTTTTCAGTTCAGCCTGAGGCGCCGCCGCTTCCGCTGCCGGAGCAGACTGCCGGCCTTCGCTTTCCTGAGCATCGGCCTGGACGGCCTGTTCGCAGCCCAGCAGCGCCATGCCGGCCGCAAAAATGCCGAAAGGGAGCAGCGCGCCTTGCAGGAATTTTTTCATATCTTCAGTCTGTCTCTGTATGCCTGATGTCTTGAAAATTAATATAGGGGCGGAATGTGAATTAAAAATAGATTGCTGCAAAGCAGCAACAAAAATGGCAATAAAAAGAGCGCCTAAGCGCTCTCCGGGTGTTATTCCTCTGTTTCTTTTCTGGATTATTTCGCCAGTTCAGCGCTGATGGCGCCGGCAATGCGCGGGTCATCGGCCGTGATATCCGGCGCAAAGCGGGCGACAATCTCGCCGTTTTTATTCACCAGGAATTTTTCAAAGTTCCACAGCACTTCAGGCGGCTCATTCGGGGTTAAGCCGTAGTCAATCAGGTCCTGCTTCCACGGGCCTTCACCGGCGCGTTCCGGAATGGCGCGGGTCAGCGCCTGATACAGCGGGTGCTTGTCAGCGCCGGCCACGGAAATTTTAGCGAATAAGGGGAAATCCACCTGATAATTCAGCGAGCAGAACTGCTGAATTTCCTCATCTGAACCGGGTTCCTGCTCCAGGAAGTTGTTGGCTGGAAAGCCTAAAATTTCCAGGCCTTCAGCTTTTTTCTCATCATAGAGTTTTTTCAGGCCTTCATACTGCGGCGTTAGGCCGCATTTGGAAGCAACGTTGACAATCAGCAGCGCTTTGCCCTGATACTGATTCAGTGTGGTTTCTTTGCCGTCAATGGTCTTGACTGGAATGTTGTATACAGAGGCTGCCATGAAAATACTCGGATTATTGATGATTTGACTGAATGTTTTAGCTGGAAACAGCGGCGGCGGCAAGCGCCGGCGGGCCGGGTTTTGCTAATTTTTGTATGCCGCTTTGATAAAGCCGCCCGCCATGCGGCTTTGGCCACTTAGATCTGTGAACTTTTTTGGCATGGTTATGGCTGCCGCCGGGGCAATTTTGGCGCAGCGCAGGATTTCAGCTGCGCCGGCGTTTGCCCTGTATAGCGCTTGAAGAATTCAATAAAATTGGAGCTGTGCTGATAGCCGAGTTCAGCTGCCAGCACTTTAATTGAAATGCCCTGGCGCAGCTGCGCCGCAGCATACAGGATTTTGGCGCGGCTGCGCCATTCGGACAGGCTCAGCTGTAGTTCCGCCTGGCTGAGCCGCAGCAGCTGGCGCTCGCTGAGCGCGCAGCGCGCTAAAATCTGCTGCAGGCTTTTCGTGAACAGCGCGGGCGCAGCCAGATCCGCCAGAATCGGCTGCAGCACGGCATGGCGCGACTGCGGCAGGTAATGGTCATGCTTTGGCGCGGCCTGCAGCTGATCCAGCACCATCTGCAGCGCATGGCGGTAATGGCTTAAGCAGCCCTGCTGCCGGAGCTGGAGCGTTTCCTGAATCAGCTGCCGGAAGAAGGGGGAAATGCTCAGCACTTCCGCCTGCGCGGAAAAGCCCAGGCAGAGCGCGGGATCAAGGCGCACCGCAACATAGTGGGTGGTGCGCTCATCCAGCGCAACCGAGTGATGGGCGGTATGCGGCGGCAGCCACAGCCCGTAGCTGGGCGGCGACCAGTGAATCTGCCCTGCAACCTCATATTCCAGAATTCCGTTCAGGCAGAAGTTGAAATCTCCCCACAGCCCGCTGTGCGGATAGATGACATCATCCTTTTCGTAGAAAAGCTCGGTAATTTCTATCCGCTGCTCCAGGCCTGCAGTCATTCCGTACCGCTCCGCATCAGCTATTGCCCGGCCATGTCGGCGATGCAATACATTTGTCTGAAAATCAATATTTAATTTATATCGGACATTGCGCAGAATGTCTGCTGGCATTGCGTAAAGAGTGAAATGATGGAACTGAACCCTAAAATGGCCAAATGGGCGGCCGCGCTGCCGCTGACCGCGGTGTTCATCTGGTCGCTGAATATTGCGGTGACGCGCTATGTGGCGGAATTTATTTCCCCGGTCAGCATCAGCTTTTACCGCTGGCTGATCGCGTTTGCCTTGCTGACGCCGTTTATGCTGCCGCAGCTGCTGCGCCAGCGCGCGCTGGTGCTGGTGCACTGGAAGCAGCTGGCGGTTTTGGCCGCCTTCGGCATGGTGCTGTATCAGGGGCTGAGCTACAGCGCCGCGCATTATACCAGCGCAACCAATATGGGCATTATCAATGCGTTTATTCCGGTATTCACCATTTTGGTGTCGATTTTCATCTTAAAGGAATGGCCCAGCCGCTTTGCGCTGGCGGGCTGCCTGATTTCCTTTCTGGGCCTGCTGCTGGTGATTGCAAAGGGCAATTTTGCCAATTTTCTGGCGCTGGGCGGGCATTCCGGCGACATCATCATGGTGGCGGCGGTGTTCTTTTACGCCTTTTACGGGGTATTTCTGAAAAAATGGCAGCTGCAGATTCCCCTGTTCATCAGCCTGTATGTGCAGATCTTTTTTGCGCTGCTGTACCATTTGCCTTTTGTCATCTGGCTTGGCCTGGACGGCATCAATGCGCAGAATGGCTGGAGCGTCCTGTATGCCGGCATTTTCCCGTCATTGGCCGCGCCACTGGTCTGGATGATGGCGGTGCAGCAGCTGGGGCCGAACCGGACCAGCATTTTCATGAATTTAATGCCTATTTTTACCGCCGTGATGGCCTATTTCTGGCTGGCGGAGCAGTGGAGCATTTACCACAGCATCGGCACGGCGCTGGCCATTGCGGGCGTGCTGCTGGCGCAGAAAAAGCCGGCGCTGCGCCGCGGAATTGCAGAATAAGTTAAGGATAAGCACAATAGATAAAATATTTTTTTATCAAATATAGCTTTTATTTATTAAATATCATGGCTCCATATAGACGAATAAAATCTTTGTTTTCTGAGAAAATGATCAAAAATAGGAAGATATATTTAATAAAATACTGTTTTTTATCTTTAATTAATATTTGAAGGATTTATATTAATAGGAAATATCTATTTGTCTAATCAGGCGCTTTGCCGCATAATGAGCGCTCTGAAAATGATGAAGAAATTCTTAATAATTTCTTGCCCGTTTTCTCAGAGATTTAAGACCCTCTGGATGTGATTTATGCACATCCTTTTTTATGCTCAGCCATCCCTATATGGCTGAGCTTTTTTTTGCCCGGATTCAGCGTCCGGCAGTCTGGCCAGCCCGCGCCTAGGCGCGGATCACTTCGCCGGTTTCAGCATCAATGATGCGGCTGGGCTGCTGGCTGAGGCCAAGATCGCCGTTCAGGTAATGCAGTTCAGCGCCAAAATACCGGCTGGCTTCCTGCAGCGAGCGTGCCGGCTCAAGGCCGGCCGGATTGGCGCTGGTTGAAACAATAAAGCCGTTAAAAGCGTGGCATAAGGCTGCGCAAAGCGAGTGCGCCGTGACCCGGACGGCGACTTTCGGGTGGCTGCCTTTAATCCAGCCGGGAATCTCCTCGCCTGCCGGCAGCAGCCATGTGGTGGCGCGCTCTGTCGGCGCGCGCCCGCTCCATGATTCAATCACTTTCTGGCGCATTTCAGGGCTGAGCACAGCCAGCAGATGCTCGACCTGCGCAATATGGGCGGCCAGCAGGATGACGCCTTTTTCAACCGGGCGCTGCTTCAAGCTTAAAATTTCACGGAATGCATTTTCGTTGAAGGGGTCACAGCCTAAGCCCCAAACAGCCTCTGTAGGATAGGCCAGAACCTGGCCTTGTTTCAGGCAGGCCGCTGCTTCGGCAACAGAGGTGGTAATCATGGAGCGTGTACCTTATGCGGATTCAGTGAAAAGCTATTGTGAACCTTATTTGCCCGCACGGCAACGCAGATAGCAGCCGGCCTGCTGCAGGGCAAGGCCCAGCAGCTCCAGTTCCATCAGCTGCGCGGTCAGAGCCGGGGCATCCCGCTGCGTGCGCTGCGCCAGCTGGTCCAAAGTCTGGCCTGTCCAGTCCAGCAGCTGATGCAGCTCCTGCAGATGTTCAGGAACATTGAGTTCTTCCGCAGCGGCGGGCTGCTGTGCAGTCTGCAGCTGCGCCGCCTGCCATTGCGCCGGCAGCGCCAAATCTTCAACAGCCTGCTGCGGATGGTCAATCAGGATGGCGCCTTCGCGGATCAGCTGATGGCAGCCTTGATGAAATTCGCCGTAAATATGGCCGGGAATGGCAAAAACCGCTTTGCCTTGTTCGGCAGCGGTCTTTGCTGTGATCAGGGAGCCGCTTTTCAAGCCGGCTTCGGCGACAATCACGCCAAGGCTCAGCCCGCTGACCATGCGGTTGCGGCGCGGGAAATGATGCTGCAGGGGCGGGGTTTGGGGCAGGAATTCGCTGATGACGGCGCCGCCGCGCTCCTGAATGTCCCGCCTTAAGCCCTGATGCTGCGGCGGATAGGTCTGATCCAGCCCTGTGCCCATCACGGCGATGGTGCGCCGGTGCTTCAGCGCGGCTTGATGAGCGGCCTGATCAATGCCTTGCGCCAGGCCGCTGCTGATGTAAAAGCCCTGTTCGCTTAAATAGAAAGCAAAGTCGTAGGCGGTCTGGCAGCCGTGCGGGCTGGGCTTGCGGCTGCCGACAATGGCAATCTGGGGCTGCAGCAAAGCTTGCGCATTGCCCTGGCCGAAAATCACCGGCGGCCTGTCGCCATAGGGGAGCAGCTGCTGCGGATAATCCGGATCGGCGCAGGTCAGCACAAAGTCGCTCTGCTGCTGGATCTGCTGCAGGCAGTGCTGAAATTTCTGCCGGCCTTGCGCCGTATGGAATTCCTGAAAGCGCTGCAGATGGCTTTTATGCAGGCCTAAAGCCTGCCAAACCGGCAATTGGCCGGCCTGCAGCGCATCGGCAAGCCTGGGGTAATGCGCCTGAATTTTGCAGAAGCTGGACAGCGAATGCTGAACCAGATGCCACAAGGTAATTGTTTCAATTTGCGCTTGTGATAACGGATTCAGCATACAGGCCGCCTAGCTCAGGTCATTCATCCAAAAGCGGCGGCTGAATGCCTGCGCCTACTTTAATCGGCAATTCGCTGTCCAGCACATAGGCATAGCTCAGGTTGTCAAAAGTTTTGAACACCATAACGCTGCCGATGCGCTGGCCCGGAAGCTGAATGCGCTCTTTGGTTTTCGGGTCGGTAACGGTTTCGCCTTTCTGGTTCACGCTGAAGACATGGCCGGTTTGCACGCCGTGAAGCGTGCCGCGGTCAATAGTCACCACGCTGTGCGCGGCTGCCGTGCCGATAGAGCCGAGCACGCGGACAATGCTGCCGCCTGCGGCGATGTTTTCAGCATGGGTCGGGTAGAACAGGGTCGGCAGCATCGGGTCATATTCAGGCAGCACACGGTCGCCGCGGCGGACTTCGCCGCTGTAGGTGCTGGTCAGTTCCAGCGTAGTGATGTCATTTTCACCGCGCACTGCAACGCCGGAGGCAACCTGAGTCAATTCAAGGCCGGCATTGTATTTTTTGCCTTTTGCATCGCTAAACATATACGGTTCGCCTTCACGGTAAACTGCATAGCGCTGGCCTACCTCCATGCCGCTGCCGCGCGCATAAACAGTCTGGCCTTTAGCCGCCAGCACGCGCTGATCTGCCGTGCCTAAAATGTATGGCGTGCCCTGCAGCGCATCTGGCGCAATCACCATGCTGCGTTCCAGCCACTGTTTAATGTATTCCAGCGGAATGACCGGAATCGCATTGTTCAGTGACTCAATGCGCACCTGCGGCTGCAGCTTGGTGCCGCCGGTATAGCGGCGGATGATGCCTTCACAGCCGTCGCCTTCATCTTTGCCGATAATCGGCTGGCCATTGTAGGTGCACATCAGCAGGCGGTCGCCGGGGAAAATCCAGTGCGGGTTTTTCACATGCTTGTTGCTGGCCCAGATTTCAGGCCAGCGCACCGGGTTTTTTAGGAATCTTTTGGAAATATCCCACAAAGTGTCGCCTTTTTTCACCACATAAACTTGCGGCGCTCCGGCTTTCAAGGCTGGCGGATTAATGTTGCGGGCAGGAGCTGCTTCAGCAATGCTGGCGAGGCCAGCCCCAATGCTTACACAGACGGCAAGCGCCAATAATTGTTTTTTAAACCCCAAGGCACTAAAAGTCGGCATGCCCTTCAAAACCTTTTTCATTATCATAATTCCTAAAATTATGTATGCAGTTGCGTTATAATAACGATACTACACACAATTTTTTGATGAAGCATTCCTTCATTTTGTTTTTTGATCAATGGCATAAGTGAGG
>NZ_JAVXCI010000007.1:0-3653 GCF_036659555.1 Acinetobacter sp. | reverse complement strand
TATGGCCTTATTACCTATTTTAAGTTTCCCGGATCCCCGTCTTCGCACCATTGCAAAACCAGTCGAAGAAGTTACTGATGAAATTCGCCAGCTGGCAGCGGACATGCTGGAAACCATGTATGAAGCGCCAGGCATAGGCTTGGCTGCGACACAGGTCGATCAGCATATTCAGCTGATTGTCATGGATTTATCTGAAGAAAAAGATCAGCCCATGGTGTTTATTAACCCCAAAATTACGCCCTTGACGCAAGAGACGCAGCCGTATGAAGAAGGCTGCCTGTCAGTGCCTCAAATATACGATAAAGTTTCGCGCCCGTCACGCGTAAAAATTGAAGCCGTCAGTCTTGAAGGGCAGTCATTTGAACTGGAAGCTGACGGGCTTCTCGCTGTTTGCATTCAGCATGAAATGGATCACTTAAACGGCAAGCTGTTTGTGGATTATTTATCGCCGTTAAAGCGCCAGCGCGCGCGTGAAAAGGTGGAAAAAACCGTGCGCCAGCGCCAAAAAGAAAAGGTTGCTGTAAGGCGCTAGGCGCAGCTTTGATTTTCATTAAAAAATACGCAGCCTGAAGCCCAATTTTGATTGGGCTTTGCTATACTTGAGCCCGACAAATTTTAGGGGTTGCCTTTGCCTTTGCGTAGTGGCTTGCTGCTGTCTTTTGCAGCGGTATTTTTACAGATTGCTGTATTTTTACAGCCTTTGCTTCCGGAGCAGTATCAGATTGCCCCGGTCTGTGAAACCATTACGCGTGCGCTTTTGCTCCCGGCATCGGCTGCGCATTCTTCTATCGCGCAGCATTCCGCACATGATTCCGCTTCCCGGCATTCCGCACAGCTGCAGCATCAGGCTGCGCAGCAGGATAGCCATGGGCATGATCATCATGACGCCAGCCATCAGTGCCAGTACTGTACCGTGTATGGCAATCTGGTGCTGCCGCCGGAACTTGAGGTGAAGCAGGTTCTGGACCGCATTCAGATCCGCCTGGTCGCGTTTCAGCAGGCATTCAGCTATGTCTGGTTTGTTCTGCAGCGGCTGTTCCTAATGCCGCAAGGGCGCGCGCCGCCGCTGTTTGCATAAATACGCTTTATTCCGCCTGAGCATTTGCGCTCAGGCGCAGTCCTATTTATGTATTCAGAGAGATCAATATGGCTCAGCCAAAATTCTTTTTACAGCCGCTGTCGGCTGCGATTTGTGTTGCCTGCTATTCCGCTTCAGCTGTGGCAGGTTCTGACGGCGTTCAAACTTTTGCGCCTATCGTTGTCACGGCCCAGCAGGGCAATGCTGCCAGCGGCCTGATTGTGCATGCAGACCCTAAGCAGCCGATCCAGCCGGTTCCGGCAAGCGACGGCGCAGACTATCTGCAAAGCATTGTCGGCTTCAATTCCGTGAACAGCGGCGCCGGGACCAATGGCGATGTAACCTTCCGCGGCATGTTTGGCTCGCGCATTAAAATTCTGACGGACGGCACCGAAAATCTGGGTGCCTGCCCAAGCCGCATGGATAATCCCGCTTCTTATATTTCGCCGGAAAGCTATGACCGCATTTCGGTAATTAAAGGCCCGCAAACTGTGCAGTACGCCAATACCGGTTCGGCTGCAACCGTGATTTTCGAGCGCAAGCCTGAACAATTGTCACAGGAGCAGCCGTACCGCGGCCAGGCCAGTGTGCTGCTGGGCTCTTTTGGACGCTTGGATCACAACCTTGAAGCCGCAGCCGGGGATGATCAGAAATATATCCGCCTGAATGCCGGCCGTTCCGTGGCGGACAGCTATAAAGACGGCAGCGGCGAGACTGTGCCATCTGACTGGGAGCGCTGGAATGCTGACTTGGCGCTGGGCTGGACGCCAGATGAAAATACCTGGCTGGAGTTGACCGGCGGCAAAGCGGATGGCGAAGCGGTTTATGCCGGCCGCAAGATGGATGGCTCAAAGTTTGCCCGTGAAAGCCTGGGCTTGCGCGCTGAAAAGGCGAATGTTACTGATGTGATCAAGAAAATTGAAGCGCAGCTGAACTATAATTTTAATGACCATGTGATGGATAACTACAGCCTGCGAAAGCCGGGCGCGATGATGATGGCAACCAATGTCGCCCGTAAAACCCTAAATGCGCGCATGGCTGTCACCAGCGAATGGGACAAGCTGCAGCTTGTCGCGGGTTTAGACAGTCAAAATAATGAGCATAGTATCCGCAGAACAGATACAAAGAATAATATTGCTTATCAGGATCAGGCCCGCGTTAAGGATATGAAATTCCGTTCATATGGCGCTTTTGGCGAATTGGGCTATCAATTAAATGAAGGCAATAAAATTGTTGCCGGCGCCCGTCTTGATCAGGTGAATGTTAAAGACTTGCGCGCCAATTCTGCGGATAAGAAATATAATCTGGAGCTGGATAAAACCCTGCCAAGCGCCTTTATCCGCCTGGAAAGCCAGTATCCGAATCATGGCGCGAAAAGCTATATCGGCTTGGGCTATGTAGAGCGCATGCCGGACTATTGGGAATTGTTCAGCACCGCGCATGGCAATGCCGGCAGCAGCAATTCATTTAACGGCATTCGCCCTGAGAAAACCCTGCAGCTGGATATGGGCTATCAGCATGAGCATGGCGCGTTCAGTTCCTGGGCTTCCGCCTATGCCGGCTTAATTAATGATTACATTCTGATGAGCTATCATGATCATCCAAATACCAGCGGTCATGGCAGCAGCTTCAGCGCCGGCGCTGAAAATGTCGATGCCGTGATTGCGGGCGCGGAAGCTGGGCTGGGCTATCAATTTACAGACGCCATTCAGGCGGATGTCAGCGCGATGTATGCATGGGGCAAGAATACTGACGACGACAAAGCCTTGCCTCAGATTGCGCCTTTGGAGGCGCGTGTAAACCTGCGCTATGTGCAGGACAAATACACCTTGGGCGCATTATGGCGCGTTGTGGATAATCAAAGCCGCATCAGCATCCATCAGGGCAATATCGTGGGCTATGATATGAAGGAAAGTAAAGGCTTTGGCACGCTAGCCTTAAATGGAACCTACCATATACAGTCAGATGTAGACCTTTCGGTCGGCGTGGATAATGTCTTGAATAAGACTTATACCGAGCATTTAAACAAAGCCGGCAGCGCGGGCTTTGGCTTCGCCAGTGAGCAGCAGTTCAATAATACAGGCCGCAACTACTGGGCGCGCATCAGTATGAAGTTCTAAATCCAGAAAATTTAAATTAAATGGGACAAAGGCCATAGTTGAATTAACTGTGGCCTTTGTGTTTAAGGAATTGGATTTTCAGGAGGTGCTGCATTGTGTAGAAGTTTTGCTATAAAGGGATAAAAGCGGGTTTTGTGTGTGAAAGGCACAGTTGTTGCTGGAAAATAGAGCATAAAGTGGGTGCTGAATAAGCAGAATGCACATATTGAAAATCAATATTCATATTAAATGGATATAAATCAATGTGTTGTGATCTTTATTGTGGTGCTGATTGGTTTTATAATTAAAGAAGGGAAAACAGTTTAAATAAATTTTTATTATAAATTAGTTGTTTAAGTATTTTATGGTTTGAAAAATAAGCACACGGAAATATTTATTCGGAATAAGTGTTGCAACCCATCGGAAATGCTGTAGAATGCACATCCATCGGCGGTGATGTTGATTAAAACTTGTTG
>NZ_JAVXCI010000006.1:0-56796 GCF_036659555.1 Acinetobacter sp. | reverse complement strand
TGTAGCTACTTATCAACTTTTTCTCTATGATGCGACAATAATTAATTGCGATAAAGCATTCTTGGTTAATGAGACAAATGAAGCATCAGTTTAAATTTAATCCTTTAGCGACTGCGATCTTCACCCTGTTATGCGGCGGCTCGGTATCCAGCTATGCAGCATCGCCGGCTTCTGCCGAAGCTGACACAGCGCAATTAAAACAAGCAATTTCTGAGGCCTATCCCGGCCAGCAGTTTTTTGAACAATACTATGTAGATAAGTCTGCACCGGAAGCGCAGCAGCGCCAGGGCAGCCGGCTGAGTTCCGCCTACTGCCAAGGCGCCTGGGTTACGCCTATTGCGCCGGATGCCAAGTCAGTTCCAGCGGATCAGGTAACTTCTACCGTTACAGCGGATTACGGCCACTTTGATCCGAATGGCGACTCTGTGCTTGAAGGCAATGTCGTGATTGACCAGCAAGGGCGTCAAATCCGCGCTGACCAGATTAAAATTGACAAAACTCAAACCTATGCCAAAGCCTCCGGCCGTGTGCAAATGGCGCAGGCTGGCTTGCTCTCTCAAAGCGACTCTATTAATTACAATTTAAAAACCCAGCAGGGCGATTTAAACAGCAGCCTGTATATTGCTGAACAAAGCCATGCGCACGGCAGCGCTGCAAAAATTGCCCGCACCTCTGAACAGACGGTTGAGCTGGAAAATGCAACCTACAGCACCTGCCCGCCCGGCGAAACGCCCACTTGGAAAATTCAAGCCAATAAGATTAAGCTGAATCAGGAAACCGGGCGCGGCGAAACTACAGGCACCAAGCTGTATGTTAAAAATGTGCCGGTCATGGCGGTGCCGTATTTCAACTTCCCGATTGATGACCGCCGCACCACAGGCATTTTGACCCCAAGCTTCGGCTTCACCAATGACGGCGGGGTTGAAATTGGCGTGCCGGTTTATTTAAACCTTGCGCCCAATTATGACGCCACATTAACGCCACGCTACATCAGTGACCGCGGTTCAATGCTGGAAGGCGAATTCCGCTATTTAACGGAAAATTTCGGCCAAGGCATGATCTGGGGCGGCTACCTGCCGTCTGACGAAAGCTACAGCGACAAGGACCGTAAAGACCTGCATGTCCTGCATCAGTGGGAGATCAGCAAGCAGTTCTCAACCAATTTAGAATACAACTATGCGTCGGATAAAGACTATTTCACCGATCTGAACAACAACCCGAACTCTAAAACAGATTTAAATCTGCGCCGCGCATGGGAACTCAACTACAAAAACGGCATTCCCGGCTTAAAAGCGCAGCTGAAAGTTGAAAATTTCCAGACACTGGACAAAACTGTCAGGGATGAAGACCGCCCTTACGCGCGCATGCCGCAATTCCTGCTGAACTATAAGCACGGCAGCCCTTTAGGCCTGCAGTACGAGTTCAATCATGATACCGCCTATTTTAAGAAAGACATTTCCGACTTCAACAGCACAAGCGCGGAGCCTAGCGGCACGCGCATCTATAATGATTTCGCAGTGCGCTACAACTACCTGACGCCGTGGTCTTTTGTCATTCCTGAAGTATCCGTCCGCAGCATCAACACCTTCTATGATCAGGACACCATTAATGCGCAGAACATCAATTCTTCAAATGAGCGCAAATCCACAGTTGTTCCGCAGTTCACTTTAGATGCCGGCCTGACATTTGAAAAAGATGGTAAATTCCTGCAGGCCTTAACCCCCCGGCTGTTCTACGCCTATGCGCCGTATAAAAATCAGGACAGCAGCCCGAACTTTGACTCAACCACAGCGTCCATCAATTATGACCAGCTGTTCAGCCCGCACCGCTTCTACGGCCATGACCGCCTGGAAGACAACAACTTTGCATCGCTGGGCCTCAGCTACAGCCTATTTGACAGTATTGGACTGGAGCGCCTGAAAGCCAGCGTGGGGCAAAGCTTCTACTTTGAAGACCGCCGCGTTACGCTCAACAGCACATCCGATGAATTTGACCGCGAGCGCCGCACAGGCCCTATCGTCAACTTATCCAGCCAG
This sequence comes from Acinetobacter sp., assembly GCF_036659555.1. Taxonomy (GTDB): domain Bacteria; phylum Pseudomonadota; class Gammaproteobacteria; order Pseudomonadales; family Moraxellaceae; genus Acinetobacter. Next base: position 54,760 of record NZ_JAVXCI010000006.1, on the reverse strand, counting down.
CTTTCTGAAAACTTCAGCGTCAGCGCAAATGGCGCCTGGATGTCCAACGGCGACAACGCGCAGCGCGATGTGCAGATGTACTACACCGGCAGCAAAGGCAGCCTGTACAATTTAGGCTATTTTAACCGCAAGCATATTCCGAACCGCCAGGATACTTACGACCAGGTGGTTGCATCATTCATTCAGCCTGTGGACAACAACTGGCGCATTATCGGCCACGCGCAGTATGATCTGGACAACAGCGTAGCGCGTGAATACCTGCTGGGGGTAAATTACGAATCCTGCTGCTGGGGCGTGTCGGTATACGGGCGCTCTTACTATAACGACTTAGACAACGTCAATGATAACGGCGTCAGCCCGAAACGCGCAGTCATGGCCGAATTTACGCTGAAAGGCCTAGGCGGTTTCAACAACAAATTCGCATCCTTGCTTGAGAACCGCATTTTAGGCTTTAACAATATCAATCAAACTTGGACAGAACGTTAATGAAGACATTACAGTTAAAACGCGTTTTTAAAGCGACAGCACTTGCTCTTTGCCTTTCTGCATCATTGCCTGCCTTTGCTGCTCAGCCTAAAGATGAAGTTGTAGCTGTTGTTGACAATAGCGTTATTCTGCGCAGCGACTTGGAACAAAGCATTGCGGAAATCAAGCATCAGCTGGCAGCGCAAAAGAAAACTGCGCCTCCGGAAGAGTTCCTGCAGCAGCAGGCGCTGGAGCAGCTGATTATCCGCCAGGCGCAATTAGAGCAAGTCAAGCGCTACAATATCAAGCCGGATGAAAAAGGCCTGAATGAAGCCGTGCTGAAAGTCGCCAAAGATTCCGGCGCATCAAGCCTGGAAGCCTTTCAGCAGAAATTAGACGAGATGGCGCCGAATACCTATGCGTCGCTGCGCGGCCGCATTGCAGAAGACTTGGCGCTTAACCGCCTGCGCCAGCAAATTGTGACCTCACGCATTCAAATCAGCGACGCTGATGTCAAAAACTTCTTAAACTCACCTCAGGGCCAGGCTGCGGTCGGCAGCCAAGCGCATGTGCTGCATGTGCGCATTTCAGGCGATGAAGCAGCAGCTGCGAAAACCGCGAAAGAAGTAAAAGCCGCGCTGGACAAAAGCAATGACGTCAATGCAATCAGCCAGAAGCTTTCCACAAAAACTGTGAAAGTTGAAGGCGCGGATATGGGCTACCGCAGCCTGTCTGACATCCCTGCTGAGCTGGCAGCCCGTGTAAGCACCCTGCAAGCCGGGCAGACCACAGAACTGATTGCTGTCCGTGACGGCATTCATGTGCTGAAACTGGTTGAGCGCAAAGGCGGCGACCAGAAAGCCATTGTGCCGCAATTTCAGACGCGCCATATCTTGATTCAGCCCTCTGAGGTGGTCAGCCCGGAAAATGCGAAACAGCTGATTGACAGCCTGTACAGCCGCATCCAGAAAGGCGAAGACTTTGCGGTGCTGGCAGCCACTTATTCCAATGACCCGGGTTCAGCGCGCGACGGCGGCAGCCTGGGCTGGGTGACGCCAGGCGTTATGGTTCCGGAGTTTGACAGCAGAATGAAAAGCACGCCTAAAGGCCAAGTCAGCGAGCCATTCCAGTCACAGTTCGGCTGGCATATCCTTCAGGTGACCGATACCCGCCAGCAAGACATGACCAAAGAATATCAGGAGCGCATGGCGCGCCAAATTTTAGGTGAACGCCAGTTTGATGCGGAACTGGACACCTGGCTGCGCGAAATCCGCAACAATGCTTTTGTGGACATTAAAGACCCGGCTTTGGACCGCAAGAAAAAATAAACCTTAAAAACCAGGATGAATAAAAAACCGGCGCATGCGCCGGTTTTTTTTCTGCACAGCTTTTAGCGCTGCAAAAAAAAGAGCCTCTCATGTGAGAGGCTCTTTTTTGTGCTTAATTAACGGTTGTTTTCGTCATCTTGAGCATCTTCAAATTTAGGTTCGCCGTCAAAGCCTGCAGACTGGCCGCCGAAGCCGCCCTGAGCGCCGAAGCCTTGACCCTGAGCGCCGAAGCCGCCTTGACCGCCGAAGCCTTGACCTTGACCGCCGAAGCCGCCTTGACCGCCGAAGCCTTGACCTTGGCCGCCGAAGCCGCCTTGACCGCCGAAGCCACCTTGACCGCCGAAGCCTTGACCTTGACCGCCGAAGCCGCCTTGGCCTTGAGCGCCGCCGAAGCCGCCTTGGCCTTGAGCGCCGGCAGGAGCGCCAGCAGGACGAGGATTGCGCGCAGGCACAACTGTAGAAATCGCGTGCTTATAAACCATTTGGCTTACAGTATTTTTTAATAAAACCACGTATTGGTCAAATGATTCGATATGACCTTGTAATTTAATGCCGTTTACAAGAAAAATAGAAACTGGAATACGTTCTTTACGGAGAGAATTTAAGAACGGATCTTGTAAAGTTTGACCTTTAGACATGTTATAACTCCAAAAATAATTAAAAATCAGCGCAAAAACTGCCTTTATTTTTCAATTAAAAATTATAAAAAAGGCAGTAGCTAAATTTTGCTTTATCCGTAACAGTTTCGCAAGTCTTCTTGAGCCTGCTCTGCTGTAAAATATGTAGTAAATTTATGCTGTTCTTGCAAAGATCTTAACCAGGTATATTGACGTTTAGCAAGTTGTCGTGTCGCAAATAGCGCCTTATCCTCCATTTCACGCTGTTTTTCACCACTTTGATCACTATTTTTCAAAAAATCGAGTGCTTGGCGGTAACCTACTGAGCGCATTGAGGGTAAATTTTCATCTAAATCGTATTTAATCATCAGATTTTTAACTTCATTTAAAAATCCGATATCCCACATAATTTCTAATCGTTTTTCTATGCGCTTATGCAATTCTATACGATCCGGCATCAAAGCATAGTTATGAAAATTGTATCTGTATGGTAAATTTTTAGGCTGCTCCGCCTGCAGCTTGGTAATCGGCTCACCCGTCAGCTGATAGACCTCTAAAGCGCGGATGATGCGCTGCCTGTCACTGGGCTTAAATTTCTGCCCCGCCAGCGGGTCTGCGGCGCACAGCTCGGCATATACGGCGTCCCAGCCGTCACGTTCCGCCCGGGCTTCAATTTCCGCCCGCACGGCATAGTCTGCGCTGGGCAAATTGGACGACAGGCCTTCCAGCAGCGCCTTAAAGTACAGCATGGTGCCGCCCACCAGAACCGGGATTTTACCGCGCGCATGCATAGCATCAATCAGCGCGCTGGCGTCATCGACAAACTGGGAAGCCGAGTAGACCTCCAAGGGGCTGATGATGTCGATTAAATGGTGCGGATAGCGCGCCAGTTCCTCTTTAGAGGGTTTGGCCGTGCCGATATCCATACCGCGGTAAACCAGCGCAGAATCGACTGAAATCAGCTCAAAATTGCCCTGCTCATACAGCGCGCATGCCAAAGCGGTTTTGCCGCTTGCAGTAGGCCCCATTAAATTGATGACCGGCAGTTGATTTGACATGTACAGCTACTCTCCCCGAGCAAATAATTTATCTAATTGAGCCAATGGAAATGCGCGCCATGTCGGGCGCCCATGGTTGCACTGGCTGGCAAATTCGGTCTGTTCCATCTGCCGCAGCAAAGCGTTCATTTCCGACAGGCTTAAAATCCGGTGCGCGCGCACCGCGCCGTGGCAGGCCATGCCCGCCAGAATCTGATCGCGCTTCTGCAGCAGACCCTGCGCCTGATCATTCGGATCTAAATCATTCAGCAGCTCCGGAATCAGCGCATCAAAATCCGCTTTGTGCAGAATTGCCGGCACGCCGCGCACAATCACCTGCTCATCGCCATACTGGTCGATGTCCAGCCCTAAGCGCGCCAGCTGTTCTTTTAAGTCTTCAATCCGGGCGGCCTGCATCCGGCTGATGGCGACCACTTTAGGAATCAGCAGCTGCTGCGAAGTCCAGAACTCCGGCTTGTCCCAAGCGGCTTTCATCTGCTGCAGCACAATGCGCTCATGCGCGGCGTGCATATCGACAATAATCAGGCCTTCAGTATTCTGCGCCAGAATATAAATGCCGTGCAGCTGCGCAATGGCGATGCCCAGCGGATGCTCATCCACTTTGGCTGCGATATGGCTTTCCAAGGAGGATGGATTCTGCTGCGCGTCCGCAGGCGCGTCACGCAAAGGCGCCAGATAGCTTTGCAGGGCATTGTTCAGCTTTTGCGAGCCGGCATACTGTGACGCATAGCCAGAGGCGTAGCCGCCGGAAGAGGCAGGCGCAGCATAGGAAACCGCCTGCGGCTGCGCCGCGCTGAAATCGGTTAGGCCATCGGCCTGCATGGCTGCTGCCGGCTCAGGCGCAGCATCCGCCTGCTTATGCAGCAGAAACTGCTCCTGATGGCGCGGCTGCGGCTGATGCGCTTCCTGCACCGCCGCGCCTGCATCCTGCTTCATGGCGGATGACAGGTCCGCTGAAGCCGTTTGAAACTGCGATAAAACCGCTTTGGCGTAATGGCGCACAAACTCATGCACTTCGCGCTGATTCAGAAAGCGGATTTCATGCTTGGTGGGATGCACATTGACATCAATATTTTCAGGGTCGACCTGCAGGAACAGCAGGTAGGCAGCGTGCTGATGGCCATGCAGAATGCCGTCATAAGCCATGCGCAGCGCGTGCGAAATGGTCTTATCCTTCACAATGCGGCCATTCACATACACATACTGCACGTCAGCCTGCGAGCGCGCATCGGAGGGATGGCCCAGCCAGCCGCTGAGGCGCATATTGACGCTGTCGGCATCAACCCAGTAGGCATTTTCCGTAAATGAGCGCCCAAGCAGCTGCTGCACGCGCTGGAAGCGCAGCTCGCCACTGTCTGCAGCCGGCAGATTCAGCTTGATGCTGCTGTTGTGCTCCAGCACAAAACGGATGTCAAAATGCGTCAGCGCCAAGCGGCGGACGATTTCTTCAATATGGCCGAATTCCGTGCCCGGCTTCTTTAAAAACTTGCGGCGCGCAGGCACATTGAAGAATAAATCCTGCACCCGGATCTGTGTGCCTTTTTGCGCAGCAACCGCTTGAATCTGCTGATGGTCAAAGGCCGTGCCGTTGACTTCAACCTGATAGCCCACGCCGTCATCGGCCTGGCTGCTGGTCAGGGTCAGGCGCGACACCGCAGCAATGGAGGCCAGAGCTTCGCCGCGGAAGCCCAGGCTGATGATCGCATGCAGGTCATCGGCGGTCTGGATTTTGCTAGTGGCGTGGCGCATCACCGCCAAAGCCAAGTCATCCGGATGAATGCCACGGCCATTGTCAATAATTTCGATCAGCGTGCTGCCGCCCTGCTCAACACGGATGATTAATTCCGTTGCGCCGGCATCAATGGCATTTTCCAGCAATTCCTTGACCACCGAAGCCGGACGCTCAATCACTTCGCCGGCGGCGATCTGGTTGGCCAGCGCCGGATCCAGCGTGCGGATGCGGCGCATGCTGCGCTCATCCATCATGCGAAACGGCGCTCCAAAGCCTGCTGCAAGGCCGTGGAAGAGAAGCTTAAGGCGGCGGTGCGCGCCAGTTCATCTTCCGATTTTTCAATATTGATGATGAGGTCTGCGCCCGGAATTTCATCGCCCCCTTTGGACGGCCATTCAAACAGAAACAGCGCATCCGGGGTGTCCAGATAATCGCGGATGCCCATCAGTTCTAATTCATAAGGATCATTCAGGCGGTACAGGTCGAAATGGAAAATATCCTTGCCGTGAATGCTGTACGGCTCAACCAGCGTATAGGTCGGGCTTTTCACCGCGCCCTGATGCCCCATGGACTGCAGCCAGTAGCGCGTCAGCGTGGTTTTGCCTGCGCCCAAGTCGCCAATTAAATAAATAACGCCTGCGGTAAAATGCTGCGCCAAAACTTGCGCCAAGTTTTGCGTATCTTCTTCATGGTTTAAAACCAGATTAAATGAATACTGCATAATACTCACGACATGAACTTAAAGAGCAAATATGATAGCATCGCAGGGCCTGAAAAGCCTATTGCCCCTGCCCGGATTGTGCATTTTTTCCTGCCCGGCTGCCCAACTTCAAATCAATCAAAGTGCTGACATGAACCCTGCAGAATTTACACCGCCCATGATCAACGGCGTCAGCGCCAGCAAAGTTTTCCTGCAGCCAGCGGCGGCGCCCTTTGCAACCGTTTACGCCTGCCTGTGCGCGCAATTTGCGCATATTGGAGCAGCCGAGTGGCTGCAGCGCTTTGAAGATGGGCTGGTGTATGACGCTGCCGGCGCAAAGCTGAATATTCACAGCCCCTTTCAGGCCGGCAGCTGCGTATTTTACTACCGCTTTCTGGCGCATGAAATTCATGTGCCTTTTCAGCATCAAATCCTGTTTGAAAATGAACACTTGATGGTGATTGATAAGCCGCATTTCCTGACTATGAGTCCGACCGGCCAGTATGTGCAGGAAACCTTGCTGGTTCGGCTGAAAAATCAGACCGGCTTGCAGGATCTAACCCCCATCCACCGCCTAGACCGCGAAACCGCCGGCGTGGTGCTGATTTCAAAATGCCCGCAATCACGCGGCGCATATCAGCAGATGTTCGCCGCGCGCAGCGTGCAGAAAAGCTACCATGCGATTGCGCCTTATGCGCCGGAACTCAGCTTCCCGCAGACAGCCCGCCTGAAAATGCAAAATGGCCAGCCCTTTTACACCATGCAGGTGCAGGATGGAAAGCCGAACAGCGAAACAGAAATCCAGCTGCTGCAGCACAATCAGGCGTGGGCCAAATACCTGCTCAAGCCGCATACCGGCAAAAAGCACCAGCTGCGCGTGCATTTAAGCCATTTAGGCCTGCCAATCAAAAATGATGCCTTTTATCCAGCGGTACAGCATAAGGCCGATGATGACTTCAGCGCGCCGCTGCAGCTGCTGGCCAAGCATATCGCTTTTCAAGACCCCATCACTTTGCAGGACATGCATTTCAGCTCGCAGCAGGAACTGACACTGTAATAGCCTTGTCATTACAGAATAATTGAATTTTCTGCGTTTAATTGTTGAAATCCGGCGGTTTTTGATTAAAATAAATGCGAAAAGTTAAGCAATTTAAAGCTTTGTAAAATTATGAGAAAAACTGAAGTTTATCAAATCCGCCTAGACTCCCAAGAGAAGAAACAGGCCTTTGCGGTATTCAAGCACTTGGGCATTACGCCGGCCCAGGCGGTTCGCCTTTTTTTCAAGCAGGTTGTGCTGACCAAGTCCATCCCCTTCTCTATTGAAAATCAGAGCATTAATCTGGAACAGCTGATTAAGCTGCGAAAATTAAAGCAGCAGGATGCCAAAACCCTTGCGCCGGAACTGATCGGCGCGCTGGATCAGGACGCCCTGCACAGTGAAATCCTGCTGGATGATGAGCATCTGGACCTGTTTGAAGAGCTGAATGCCATTTTGGGTGAAAGTGACAAAAAGTAACACTGTTGCATTTATAAACAATTTAAAAATCAGCCAATTGTGATTTTTCGCTATGCTTCATGCAAAGACTAAAAAAATGCATGGAGAAAGCAATGATTGTTAGACGCGCCGCCGAAGATGATTTACAGCCGCTTGCAGTGCTATTTGATGAATACCGCCAATTTTACGGCGCTTCCTCCAATCTGGAATTATCCTACAATTTTCTAAAACAGCGCTTTGACAATCAGGAAAGCGTGTTTTTCATCCATATTAAAGATGACGTATTTACCGGCTTTGTGATCCTGTATTTGGGCTTTTCATCTGTCGCCTGCTCCACCTACTATATTCTAGACGATGTGTATGTCAGGCCAGCCTGCCGCCGGCGAGGCTCGGCGAAACAGCTGATTGATACCGCCATTTTATTCGCCCGCCATGAAAATGCCCTGCGCATCACGCTGGAAACCCAGAAAAGCAACTACCAGTCGCACCAGCTGTATGAAAAAATGGGTTTTGTGAAAGATGATGAATTTCAAACCTATCACTTTTTCTTAAGATAAGGCGCGCCGCAGCGTAGCAGGCGGTTCAGCCACTCAGCTGGATTCCGCCCTGAATTTCGCCAATGCGGCCTGTTCCGCTGAAAGATAAACCCACTCGCCTTCCGCCAGATCATTCAAGCTGCTGAAATCCAGCTGTCCAATCTGGACACGGCGCAGCTGTTCAACCTTGTTGCCGACCGCCGCCAGCATGCGCTTCACCTGATGATACACCCCTTGGTGCACCGTCATCTGCAGCTGATATTCAGCCAGGCGCTGCACATCCGTCGCCGCAAAAACGCCTTTTTCATTGCGCAGCTCTACGCCCTGCTGCAGCCGGGCAATCTGCTCATCGGCCACCGGGTCTGCCGTATGCATTTGATACACCTTCGGCACATGCTTTTTAGGATGGGTCAGCGCCTGCAGAAACTGGCCGTCATCGGTCAGCAGCAGCAGGCCTGAGGTATCCTGATCCAAGCGCCCTACACACTGCAGGCCGCGGTTCAGCAGCACATCATCAAATAAATCAAATACGCTGAAATGATGCGTCGCCTGATGCGAGCATTCATAGCCTTGCGGCTTATTTAAGGCGATATAAACTTTTTCACGGTACTCAAAGCGCTCACCGTAAACCGAAAATTTCAGGCCGTTTAAATCCAGCTTATGCTTCGGCTCGGTGACGGCTTCGCCATGCACGCAGACAGCGCCATTCTTAATCAGCTGCTGGCAGTGCTTGCGCGCACCGAAACCCTGCGACTGGAGCATTTTTTCCAACAACATAAACGCGACTCAGGTCAATTTGTGAATTAAGCGCATTCTATACTGAAATGGCGCCAATGCAGCGCAAGGTCAGGCAAATTCAGCTTTACTGCCTGCGAAAATGTGAAATGGGCTACAATATGGGCATTCTCTATTCTCCCCACTGCATTTCATGTCCCAGCTCGATTTAAATTTAATTGTCCTTCTGATTTTACTGGCCTGCGGCATTTTCAGCCACAATACGGCGGTCACCATTGCGGCCGGCGTATTAATTGTTTTCCGGATTACGCCATTAAGCGAATTTTTTCCCTATCTGCAGCAGCACGGCCTAAATATCGGCATCATTATTTTAACCATTGGCGTGCTGACGCCAATCGCCAGCGGCAAAATCCCCGGCGAGGCTATTTTTAAATCTTTTTTAAGCTGGAAATCGCTGCTGGCTATTGCAATTGGGGTATTTGTCGCGTGGCTGGGCGGGCGCGGCGTGAAGCTGATGTCCAATCAGCCTGACATTGTTGCCGGCCTGCTGATTGGCACAGTCGCAGGCGTTGCCGTGCTTCGCGGCGTGCCTGTCGGACCTTTGATTGCAGCCGGCATTCTGTCGCTGCTGGTCGGCATTGGCCAATAAAGGCCTCCGCAAAAACTGCTGATGCATCTGGCACAGATGGCGGATCGGGCGCTGTAGATGCGCAGGGAATAAAAAGTTAGATTACCATTCTGCAATCTGTCATGCGCCACTGACCCCAAAGCCAAAATAATATGTCCATTGCGGCGTCTGATCGTCATACACTGCCAAAGACAGCTTGCAGCCCTCTTCCTTGCTGACCTCCATTTCAGCGCACAGCGCGGCTAGCTGCTTAGGATGCAGGCTGAGCCAAGCGTTTTCCGGCGCTGCTTCACATGCAAATCGAACCTGTTTGACCGCCTGTTCATACTTTCCGGTTTCAGGGTTAAATTCCATCGTATTTGCAGGATAGTGGTAAATCTTCAGCTCATCAGCCGCATAATCAAAGCTGTACACTTCCTGCTTCTGCATATCGCGCAGGCAGGTATCTTTATAAATCTGCTCGGTCATGAGGCAGGCATTGGCGCGCCCATCCGAAAACAGCTGCTCGCCTGAAGAGGCAAAAAAATCACTGCTGAAGCTTTGAATCTGCGCATCATCATATGCTGCAAATTGACAGCGCGCGGTATCAAACCTTAAGCGGGCGTCAATTACTAAGTCATTCTGCTCAGACCACGGCAACAGCGCAGCTAAATCCTGAGTGCTATAGCAGCTGTTTTTAGAAACATAGCCCTCATAGCCCGGCTTGGTAAATACCGCCTCTTTTTTAGGCTGCGCCCTGTCCTGATTTTGGCAATAGCGGTAATTAAACTGCGGAATCACAATATTCGCACTTTGCACCGCATTCAAGCGGTGGCGGTTGACCCGGCCGGCCGCCTGCACAATAGACTGAATGCTTGACGCATCAATCACGGCCCAGTCAAAGTCATGATCCCGCCCGACTTCTTCCACTGGAGTTGCAATCACAATAAAAGGCACATCTGCAGATTCAGACTTCCTTACAATTTCAAGAATTTCATCATCATTAAAAATATGCTCATTGCCTGTCGGGCGCTTGGTGCCGTTTTTGTGGCGGGTCAGCAGAAAATCCAGCCGTCGCTCTTTGTGGAAGCGGGAAATCAGCCAGTCATTGGCGTGATAGCAGGCGATTTGCGCATGGCGGAGCGCTGCGGATAGATGCTTGGCCAATGCAATGGCATGCTTAATATTGGCCACCCGAACCAGCCCAAAAGACACTTTTTTACCGGTCTTTTTAAATGTCCAGCTGTGCTGCTGATGCAGGCTTTCAAGCTGTTCAAGAATAGTCTGCTTCCAGCCCGCCACAGAGGGATGATTGATGGCTGCAAGTTTGGCCAGACGGTAAGGCTGCTTGGCCTTTTCCGCTAAAATCTGCTGCAAATCGCTTAAATGCTGCTGATAGCTTTCAATAAAATTGGCTGGGCTGTCTGTGCTTTGCAGTGAAATTTTCGGCTTTAATTCATTATCCGCAATCGCGAGAATGAATTTCTGCGGCGCTTTCAGCAAAGCTGCGCGCATTTCAATGCCGGATTCAAAAGCGCGGTAGACGCTGTCCGCGACCGCCACTGAAAGGGTTGCCGATGAACAAATCACATGCCGCCCGTACATGGCCGCCAGCTGCACCAGCCTCAAAACCGCCATTAATGACTTCGGCTCATAGCCGTCAATTTCATCTAAAATCAAATCGCTGCTGATGATTCTGAGCAGCGCTTTGACATGGTGCCCCTGCCGGTGCGGCTCACCCGCTGCAATCAAATAATCAATGGTTGAAACCAGCAGAGGCGAAGCCAACACCGTTTGCGCCGTTTTATCGGCGGTTTTTCTGCCTTTGACCTGCTTGGTGAATAATGGATGCAGCCATGCAGGAATCTGCAGCTCCTGCCCATAGGCATCAAACATTGGTTCAGCCAGATTTTCATCTTCATCTGCTCCTTGTTCATCTTTTTTGCGCTGATTGAACAGGTGCTGGCTGACCTGATCGCCAATAATGACGGAAATTTCATCATCCGACAGATTCATCGCGCTTTTTAATGCCTCGCCTGTCTGTAAAGTCAGGGAGCGCAAATTCAGCGCAATCGCGATTCTTGGGTCTTCAGGCCGCAGAATGCAGGCAGCGCGCAAATTCATGCGGGTTTTACCGCTGCCTGTTCCTGCAATATTCAGCATTAAGCATGGGGCATCAGGCGTTTTGCTGATCTGCTTCTGCAAAGCATTAGCTGCATGGTTTTGCCACTGAAAGCGCGGCAAGGCCGCAGGCTGGCAAATATATTCTACGGTCTGCGCACTCAGCCCCGCCAGATTCAGATCTGTGGCCATTTTCGCTGCAATATAGGCGGAACGGTCACCGACCTGCTGCAAATGCCAGTCCAGCGGCTGATCCTGCATTCTTTCCTTTTTTCCCTGCGCTGTATTTTTTATTTTAGTATTGGCGAATAAGCTGACATTTTCAGGCTTGATTTCAGAGTACTGCTCTGCTGAAACCGTATGATCGGCATGAATAAGCGCTGCCCGCGCATGCAAGGACAAGGCTTTCCAATACAGCGTATTGTCCTGTACAGATTCGGCCATTTTGCTTAAGCGCGCCATGCGGTGCTGATGGCTTTTAAAAATACTTTCCTTGATTTCTCCCGCGCAGCTCAGCTGTTCAATGCAAGGGTTATTTTCCCGCACATGCAGGGATGCATTTGGATACCAGTCCCCTTTAGCATCGCCCAATAAGCCATGATGCGTGACAACCAAATAATCCACCGCCTCCAATTCATTCAGCAAAAATTCTTTTTTAATTTTCTGGCGGTTTCCCAATGTTAGATCTTTGATATTTCTATCAAGATTTTCCCAAGCCTGCTGCCAATCCCAGCCATTCTGACGCAGCTGCTGCAGCAGCTTCATGGACAGCCACTCATGGCGTACATTGTCCCGACCCTTCTGCCCTGCCATATTGGGGCTGAGCTTGTTCTGAAAATACTGCGATGCTTTGCCAATGTCATGCACATCGCCTGCGGCGCCTGCAAGCAGGCTGGCCGCCCGCACCCATTCTTCAATCTGCAGCTGCTTTTGCTGTTTGGCGGTGGACGCGACTGGATAAGCGCCTTCTAAATTAAATTTGTGTTTTGAACCCACGACCCAAGCCAGCTTCATCCGGCGCATGCCGTAATTGACATAGGCTGCAACGGCAGTTTGCCGTGTTGCGGTCTTTTTTAATGCTGTGCAGATTTCCTTTAGCCCTTCCATGGTCATTGGGGCTTGCCAAGAACTTTGCCCTGTGCGGATAGCATAGCTGTCAAGGACTGCGCGGGTCTTTTTTAAGGCTCTTTTTTCGCAGGCGGAGATTATAATTACGTGCATAATCTATATTCTAAAATTTATCTAAGATATTATTTAACATAATTTTTTACAATTATGAACATATAGTATAATGCCATCTGCGGATAAGCTTAAAATCAATGTACAGTGATTTTCTTCACCTAAACAAATGTTGACTTATGCCAACAAAATATACAATTCAAATAATACTAAAAAAGACTTTAATATGAAACAGCATCAAAATATGCACATTCAAGAAGCCATAGAATATGCGGTTAAACATGACTGGGTGTACATGGCCAGAAATTGCCGTTTGGTTATTTACTCATGGAAAGTTAGATGAAACCGACTATGAAGCAGCAAGCGCCACGATTTAAATTGAGCAGTCATCAACTTTTCAATACGCCGATTGTTAATAAATCGGCGTTTTCATTTTTTTAAAGCTTGAATTAAAATGATGTATGCTATGCAGGTTCACCATCAATATGATGGTTTAGAAAGACTATTTCCTTGCTTTCCTTGCTCTGCCATCGCTCAGATGGATATTTAAACATTAAGTTACAAATAAAAAACAGCATCGCAAGTTGCTGTTTTTTAATATTTATAAAAAATATTGTCCGACTATTTCCTAGCTTTAAAAAATCCCCCCCTTAAACAAAAGCAATCTCAGATATAAATTAAAAAAACAGGTAGCTTGCCTACGAAAACGAACTACCTGTTTTTGCCACCTTATCCAATCAATTTGAAAAAGAGTGCCTTTCAATGATACTACAGCAATTAAGCCTATTTAAAGAAGAGCCATTTCCCCCGGATGCTTTATCCAGCAGGAAACTTGATAAAAATACCGCGCAATCCAAAATTTCAGCTGAAGATATACCAAAGCCGAATTTAATGGAACTCATCAATAAATTGGAATCTATAGTTGTTTACCTGAAAAACATCAGCAAATAGATAGAATACAAATCAACAATCATGCCTTCGCGACAAATCACGTCGCAAAAATGAACTAAGTTTCTGTTTATTTTTAATTTTCATGATACAACATTGAATTAGCAAAACAGAACCAACAAGCATAATTAGCCTATATTCTGCGGATTAGCGCCACCAATCCCAAATAGAGAATTCCACTATGACTTCTGAAAATTCCAATGAAGACATTTTTCAGCAAGCACTTGCTGAATCTGTTCACTTCAGTTTAAAAACCACAAATTCCAATATCGAAAAAGGCGGCATTCGGCTCGCTCAAAGCCAGGCTTTAGACTTGCCCTATATTTCAGCCCGAACTTTATTGGCGGATGATTTACTCGTTCCAACCGATTACCAAGCCAATGCAGGAAAAACCGCCACAATTTTTAAAGCGGTGAAAGCGGCGCAGCTCAATGAAGACGTATCTGAGGCAGAGGATGAGTTTAAGCGCAATATTGCAGCCCTAAAACCGCACTTAAAAACAGCTTTTTCACAGCCCTTTTCAGCCGGCCTGGACAATATTGACATCCGCATGCGCCAGCTGCTGATTCCTAAAGATGGTGAATACCTGAGCATTAGCCCGCTTTCGGCTGCCGGAGTGAATCTTTTACTGAATGCAGAAGTCGATGCGCTCAAAGAGCAGCGCAAAATTGCAGGAAAAGATTCAAAGCTTAAAAATATACAGACTGCTGTTTTTGGCATTGGCGGCTCCAATCCGCAAAATGTCGGCAGCTTAGTGCGGGCCATGCAGCGCCCGATTGTTTTAGCTGCTCCAAGCTTAAAACCTGAAACGCGCCTGGCCTTCCAGTACTTCTATAAAGGCTTTGATTATGAAATTTCCAATGCCTATATCAATCATGATATGTACCAAGAGCTTACAGCCTACGCCAAAAAAATTATTGAGCAGCAGAAATTAAGCACAGCGCTTGGTTTCCATAATGCTGGCGTTTATGCGCCTTTCTCCACGATGGAAAAGCGCGGGGAAGAGCTCTCCACAATCAAAAAAGTACTGGATGACGTATTGGCACAGGGCCAGCGCATTTTAGCCATTTTAAAAACTGTTGAAGACCAGCTGCCGGCACCTAAGGCACTGGAACGCAAGTCTTTCTGGAGCCATCCGCGGGTTTCCACGCTTGTTCAAGGGCTGATTAATCCGGAGCTTCAGCAATTTGATGACTGGAAAATTTTATTTGCCGATGATCTTGCGGCAAAAATCACCATGCACCGCTACTGGAAAAAACTTATTACAGAAGCAGAGAATAAATCACAGCAACTATCAGAACCAAATAGCATTGCTTTAGATAGCAATGCACAAAAACTTCTGTCACGCCGGATTCAGGAGCTTTTGAAATGAGCAGCTTTATCGTCATTCCCTATATCAAAGTTCAGGCTGCCAATTTTCAGAACAGTGGCTTAATGATGGGCGGCGCGCCGCTTATGGCTGCGGCGATGTTCAGCCACAACCTGGCCCGTCAAATCAGCTGTAATGATGAAGGCTTTCATTATGTTCATCATGACATGCAGCGGCTTGGTGGTGAAGCTTATGGGCGCTTTACCCCCGCGCAAAGGCGCGGTGCGGCGTTTATTGGCAAAACGGACTATTCCTCTAAAAATAAATATGCATTGTCGCTGCAGCCTACGGCCAGCTGCCACTTGCTGTTCAGTCTGGTGATTCAATTCAGCACCCGGCGGCCAGACATAGATACACTGGTTCAGACACTCAAACGCAGCAAATTTGCGGGCGGTCATATTCTTGAATTTGGCCAAGTGAAAAAATTTACTGATGCGCAGGAAGCCCTGCAGCAGATCCGTTCAGGTTTTTTAATCCGTGACCGCCATGACCTTTTGCAAAGCTATCAGCAAGCCTATCAGGTCAGCCGCCTGCAGGCATTTGCTCAATTGCTGGCACATCGTCCGCAGGCCAAAAACAGCGATACGCCTGTATTGGAACATTTGCCCGATGAAACACTGGCTTGGCTATCCGCCGCAACTTTAGGCTATGCCCTGCTGGAACAACCGACAGCTGAACGCTCAGGCATCCGCCATGCAGACTCTCAGGAACAGACCGAACACGCCTATGCCGAACCCCTGACAGGGCTGATTCAGTATCAGTCGCTGAATCAGATCCTCAATGAAACCGGCCTGCAGGATTCGATTTACCCTGAAAATTATCTGGATCAGCTGCAGTGGTCACACGGCTGGATTCAGGATGACGTTTTTTTATTACAGCAAGCACAACACACTGAA
This sequence comes from Acinetobacter sp., assembly GCF_036659555.1. Lineage (GTDB taxonomy): Bacteria > Pseudomonadota > Gammaproteobacteria > Pseudomonadales > Moraxellaceae > Acinetobacter. The sequence goes on along the minus strand of NZ_JAVXCI010000006.1, from coordinate 38,974 downwards.
AATTAATTGAAATTTAAAAGGAATAATCATCATGTCTAAGACTGAAAATTTTAAAAAACTGCCAGGCAGCCTGTCTTTGCAGCGCGGCACCTTAATCAGCGATGCAGCTTTTTACCATCTGCATGCAGATGGCGCTGAACAGCCCCTGCATGTGATGTATCACGGCATCCGCAGCACGCAGAACGTTGCAGGCAATAAAGAAAAAGGCGCGGCAGCCGGTAATTCAGTCGCGCGTGAAGTATCCAATATTCAAATGACCGAATCGGCTAAGCTGCTGCCCAATTCGAAGCTGCTGGTAAAATGGGATTTGCGCTTTATTGACCTGCAGCATATTTTATTCGCCTGCGCGTCTAAAGCCGGCGCAGACAAGCAGGATGAAAAGGATTTCCGTGAAGGCTTTAAAGATTTCGTGGAAAAAGCCAAAGACAGTGAAGGCATTCAGGAAGTTGCGCGCCGCTATGTGCGCAATATCGTCAATGGCCGCTGGCTGTGGCGCAACCGCAGCATTGCTGAACATATTTTAATTAAAGTCAGCGAAACGGTTGAGCATGAAAACAGTCAAACTGTGAAAAACTATAAAGCAATTGCTGAGTTCAACGCCTTAGATTATGGCTTAAAGTCATTTGATGATGCATCTGAGCAGGAACAGCAGCTGGCGGATATTATTGTAAAAGGCATGCGCGGCGATGTCAGCACCGGCTTGCATATAGAAGCGGTTATTGACTTCGGCATGGGCGGTGTAGAAGTCTTCCCTTCACAAAATTATCTGGAAGAGAAGCCTAAAGGCTTTTCACGCTCACTGTATCAAATTAATCCGGTAAAGCCTGAGCGCCAATCTAAAGACAATCAATTTTTAGGGCAAGCCGCCATCCGCGATCAGAAAATCGGCAATGCGCTGCGCACCATTGACACTTGGTATCCGCGGTTTATTGAAAATGATTCCAAGCCGATTCCTGTAGAGCCGAATGGCGCCAGCTTGGATGCGCAGGACTTTTTCCGTGTCGAGAAAGGCAAAAAAGAATCCGCTTTTGACATTTTAAAAGAAATCCGCACCTTAGACCCGAACAGTGACCGAGGCATGTTCCTGATAGCCTGCCTGGTCCGCGGCGGCGTTTACTCTGAAGGAGAGTAAGCATGCAGGCGAATTTTTATCTTGATATCCGCATTATGGACAGCGCAGATGACGGCGAGCTGACCCTCGCCCATTTGCGCAATCAAATTTACAGCATTGTTCATGCTGTTTTCCGCCAAATGCCGGCCAAATTTGCGCTGGCGCTGGAAATATCGCCGCGCCAGCAAAGAAAAATGCAGGCAAAAGAGCTGAAATACGGCTATCCGGCGCTTCCGCATTATGATGTTCTGCGGATTTTTGCTGCGGAGCAAAATGACCTGGAACAATTGCTTGAAAAGATTAAGGGCCACTGGAAAGTTCGCGATTATGCGGTTTTGAATAATCCAGCGGCTGTGCCGGCTGCAAAAGTGAAAGGATTGCGCAGTTATTTCCGCTTCCGCATACCGACTTTAAAAGCGGAACGTCATTTGCAAAATAATCCGGCGCAGGAAAGCCTGCATGCACGGCGCTTGAAAGAAGCAAAAAAGCTGCCTTATTTTAAAGTTTCAAGCCAAAGCACCGGGCAGGCTTTTACTGTTCCGGTGCGCATTGAGGATGCGGCTGAATCCGGCCAAGGACTGCCGGACGGCTATGGCTTGGCGCGCCAAAGCCAGCCCTTTGCCCTGCCAGTATTTGAGGTGAATTAAAAATGAGTGATCTCCGCCAGCAGCGCAGCCGTGCATTGATGCTGTCTAAGCGCGCTTGTGTCTTTTATCTGGAACGGGTGCGCGTTGCGCTGAAAGATGACCGGATTGTCTATCTGACGGAGAACCTGCAGCCGGTTGAGCATTTTTATAATATTCCCGAGAAAAACACCGCATTTTTACTCTTGGGCAAAGGCAGCTCACTCACTGACGCGGCGGCCCGGCGCCTTGCTGAATCCAATGTAATGGTGGGCTTTTGCGGCTCAGGCGGTTCGCCTTTATTTTCATCGCTGGATTTAACTTTTCTTGCGCCACAAAGTGAATACCGCCCAACGGAATATATGCAAATCTGGATGAAAGCATGGCTGGATGATGATGCGCGCCTGCTGATGGCTAAAGTTTTACTGTCTGAACGGATTTCGATTGTCGAAAAAGCATGGAAAAAGAATGCTGTGCTTATTCAGCACGGCATTGCACTGAATCAAACCGCCCAGCAGCGCTTTCAGCAGGATATTGATTCAGCTCAAGATCAAACTGAACTGCTGGCCGCTGAAGGCCGCTGGTCAAAATCGCTATATAAGCAATTGGCTTCCGGCTTCGGGTTTGAATTCAGCCGTGAAGAAGGTAAAGCTTCGCATGACTCTATGCGCGATATTGCCAACAGTTATTTGGATCATGGTAATTATATTGCCTATGGCTATGCGGCGGTAACATTGAATGGGATGGGCATCAGCTTTGCCCTGCCCATTTTGCATGGCAAAACCCGCCGAGGCGGTTTGGTTTTTGATATTGCAGATTTAGTGAAAGATGCTTTTGTGATGCCTCAGGCTTTTGCATCTGCAAAGTTTGGCCATAATCAGAAAGAATTCCGCATGCAGCTGATTGAGAGCTGCCAGGATAATGATGTATTGGATTATATGTTTGGCTTCATTTCCGACATCTGCAATAAAATCAAGTAATTTCAAATATTTAAGAAATTATGCTTTTTTGATCTATTTTCATTCTTTAAAAGCTTATATCATTGTTATCTGAAGTTTTTTTCATTAAAAGCTCCAGTTTGCCATCGCATAGATGGTTTAGAAGTTAAAAGCAGAAAAGCGGGGGGAGTCGGATATGTTTGCCATCGCATAGATGGTTTAGAAGGCAAGGCTTTTAGGCATCCCGAAGGGTGCGTAGTTTGCCATCGCATAGATGGTTTAGAAGTTGTGATTGCCTTCAGGATCAGGAAACGGGCTGTTTGCCATCGCATAGATGGTTTAGAAGATCAAAGTATATAAATTAATCTAATTGTAACCGTTTGCCATCGCATAGATGGTTTAGAAGTTTAGTTGGCCAGATCCGTCGTCTTTCAGCTCGTTTGCCATCGCATAGATGGTTTAGAAGTGAAAGCAAAATACCGCTATCAAGATATGGGTGTTTGCCATCGCATAGATGGTTTAGAAGTCTCCCAGCCGCTTCCCTGCACCCAATTCCGCGTTTGCCATCGCATAGATGGTTTAGAAGAAAAGATGCTGAGTTTATCGGAACCATTCAGCGTTTGCCATCGCATAGATGGTTTAGAAGCCATTGATCGCGGTTGAGCCGCCACCTGTTCCGTTTGCCATCGCATAGATGGTTTAGAAGTTCTTGATGGCTTCGGGCACATTCATTTTTCCGTTTGCCATCGCATAGATGGTTTAGAAGAATTCCTGCACACGCTGGCGCGCGCGCTCAATGTTTGCCATCGCATAGATGGTTTAGAAGCATTGCAAACATGCCTTTACCGCCACTTGTTGGTTTGCCATCGCATAGATGGTTTAGAAGATACAGATAAGGTGTATTCATCCATAGATCGAGTTTGCCATCGCATAGATGGTTTAGAAGATCAGGCAAATAGTGGCCAGACTGGCGATCAGGTTTGCCATCGCATAGATGGTTTAGAAGAGGGACGTCAGGACGCCATTGCTTGATGCCATGTTTGCCATCGCATAGATGGTTTAGAAGAGCACCGACCAAAGTTCGGAAGATGGGTAGTTGTTTGCCATCGCATAGATGGTTTAGAAGTCACCTCCATTTCTTAAAAGCGGGATTAAGTTGTTTGCCATCGCATAGATGGTTTAGAAGTCAGCGCTACCTTCTGTTTTTATAGCAATTTGGTTTGCCATCGCATAGATGGTTTAGAAGATTCATTTTCGAACTTTGTATATTCAAAACTTGTTTGCCATCGCATAGATGGTTTAGAAGTTCAGAAATAGTGCCACTAGACATGTCATTACGTTTGCCATCGCATAGATGGTTTAGAAGTGGGGTGATCTTCGCGCCAAGCTTGATGCTGAGTTTGCCATCGCATAGATGGTTTAGAAGGGCTGTTGGTGATGTATTCTCACACAGTCAAAGTTTGCCATCGCATAGATGGTTTAGAAGTTTTTCAATCACGGATATTCAGGGCGCAGTCTGTTTGCCATCGCATAGATGGTTTAGAAGTTCCTCCAGGCGCTTCCCTGCACCCAGCTCAGGTTTGCCATCGCATAGATGGTTTAGAAGACCACCTGCCAGACATGCACCAAGCCTTAAAAGTTTGCCATCGCATAGATGGTTTAGAAGATTCTCAACATATGTTTCAGTAACTTTCATATGTTTGCCATCGCATAGATGGTTTAGAAGTCACCCAGCAGGCCATTTGTCACGCCTTGCTCGTTTGCCATCGCATAGATGGTTTAGAAGTTACTGTGTGGTGTAGTAATGTAGTAGGCCCCGTTTGCCATCGCATAGATGGTTTAGAAGCGGGATCGTTACCGAACGCACAGGCAGGCAGTGTTTGCCATCGCATAGATGGTTTAGAAGAAAAATGATACTGATTCAATTAACCGTGATACGTTTGCCATCGCATAGATGGTTTAGAAGATTCAGCCTTGATGAGTTGCTTTTGCTCAACCGTTTGCCATCGCATAGATGGTTTAGAAGTAAATGGCCGCACTCAGTACGGCCTAATGCAAGTTTGCCATCGCATAGATGGTTTAGAAGAAAGTCAGGACGCTTATAACCACGGCGTTTGAGTTTGCCATCGCATAGATGGTTTAGAAGACCAAGCCATGAAAAGAATTTTTTTGGTTTTGGTTTGCCATCGCATAGATGGTTTAGAAGAACGCGCAACAACAGTCGCATAACTGAAAGGCGTTTGCCATCGCATAGATGGTTTAGAAGTCCACGGCATCGGGGGGAACTCGATCGAAGCGGTTTGCCATCGCATAGATGGTTTAGAAGAGAGTCATCAGTGACCTTGCCACGTTGGGGTAGTTTGCCATCGCATAGATGGTTTAGAAGTCTCACTCAAGATAAGTATGAGAACCCGTGCAGTTTGCCATCGCATAGATGGTTTAGAAGAAGATCGTTGCAACACCTCACAATCCTGCCACGTTTGCCATCGCATAGATGGTTTAGAAGAAATTAAACCCGACAGCAAAGGCCCTTCCAGTGTTTGCCATCGCATAGATGGTTTAGAAGTGACGTCGACAACTGAATTTAACAAGTTTTTCGTTTGCCATCGCATAGATGGTTTAGAAGTGTTTTTTGCCCCTAGTCGGTCGGAACCTTGAGTTTGCCATCGCATAGATGGTTTAGAAGTAAGTGCGCTTTACTATATGCTGCATAGCGGCGTTTGCCATCGCATAGATGGTTTAGAAGAAGTGCGCGCGATCCAGAGCCATCAGTGCCAGGTTTGCCATCCCATAGATGGTTTAGAAGTCGAATTGAGCCTGCTGCTCGGCAGTAATTATGTTTGCCATCGCATAGATGGTTTAGAAGTTGTTCCGCTGTTGCTGCCGCCATCGGCCATGGTTTGCCATCGCATAGATGGTTTAGAAGACCACGGACTCAGCTCGGCATTAATGCTGAAGGTTTGCCATCGCATAGATGGTTTAGAAGTGCCCGAATGCAATCTATGACCGCTGGTGCGGGTTTGCCATCGCATAGATGGTTTAGAAGAAAATGACTGGCTGATATTTTTTCACATTAAAGTTTGCCATCGCATAGATGGTTTAGAAGTGCCACGCTGTCATAACTACGTTCTTCTGCAGGTTTGCCATCGCATAGATGGTTTAGAAGTACAAAGTCAATCCAAACGCGATGACCATTGGGTTTGCCATCGCATAGATGGTTTAGAAGATGCGCCGGAACAGGAAGCGCCGGTACGCGCTGTTTGCCATCGCATAGATGGTTCAATTAAAAAGCTGCCGACCGCAACAATCAAAATTTCGGGAAAATATAAGGACTGCAAAACAGGCAAAAAAAATACCTATAAGCATTTAGTATGCTTATAGGTATTTTATAAATCTTGGTAGGTATATCCAGACTCGAACTGGAGACCTCTACGATGTCAACGTAGCGCTCTAACCAACTGAGCTATACACCTAAGATGGACAGAATAATATTCACTTTTTCCTGCTTAGACAAGAGCTTTCACCGCTTTTTTTAGCGCGTATGCACAAGTTTTAAGCAAAGTCTTAATTTCACGCATATTTCTCTCAGATTGGCCCTTGGGCGCATAGGCATACTGCGCATGCAGCTGAGCCAGCTGCTGGAAATAAATCTGCTCATCAGGCGCTGCCTGCAAAGACAGCCGCTGCAGCCAGGCCGAAACCGTTTCCGCAGGCTGCTTCTGCAATTGCGGGGCCAATTGCTTATTAAACCGTTCAAGGCTGCGCTCCAATGCAGAAACCTTCCGCAAGCGCTGCCAGTATATCCAGCCCAAATACAGCAGCGACAATGTAAGCACACCGCTGATCAGCGCCAGCGCGCCTGAATAAACAGAATTCAAGCCAATCTTCTGGAACCAGCTGCGCTGCGATTCAGCATTATAGCCGACCACTTTGCTTTGCCACTGGTAGCTGGCATAGTCATTCCAAATACGCATTTTCGTCAGCAAAGCATACTGGCGGTAAGACCATTCAGACTGGTTTCCGCCAAATACACTGCGCTCATCTTCCATATAGTTCTGCATGCCGCCATCAATCCGGTGCGGCGCCACAATCGCGGTAGGATCATAGCGCTGCCACCGCCCATTCAGCCACACCTCCGTCCAGGCATGCGCATCCAGCTGGCGCACTTCCCAGCTTCTGCCGTCTGGAGCAGACTGCCCGCCCTGATAGCCAGTCACCACTCTGGCTGGAATGCCGGCATAGCGCATCAGCATGGCAAAGCTGGAAGCGTAGTGCTCACAAAAGCCCTGACGCGTACCGAACAGGAACTCATCAATGCGGTTTTGCCCCAAAGTTCCCGGACTTAAAGTATAGGCAAAGCCATGCTTTTGATACCATTCAAGCACTTTTTGAATATACAGCTGCGGATTTCCCGCGCTTTGCTGCAGTAGCTGCTTCGCCAGCTGCTGCGATTTTAAATCACGGTCTTTAATGACTTGCGTATTCAGCCGCGCCAGCCACTGCAGCTGCCGTTCATCTCTCATGCGCAGATCCGCAGACCCAATCCACATCAGCGGAATCGGCTCATTTTTCACGTTCTGCCGCTGCGGCGTAATGCGCCAATCCTGCCCAAGCTGATAGCGGCTTTCCAAGGGCACCGATTTTTCCAGCGCCATAATCCACGTCACGCGCGGGTCGGCCGCCAAATACCGATACTCTAGCTGCTTATGGGCTTTCTGCACCACTTCATTCGGCTGAATCAGGCGCTGGTTGCTGAAGCTGCTGGTCCAGCGCGCGCCATCGTATTCATCCAGCACCAGCGCGCGCCAGTACAGTTCAGGCCGCGCAGGCAGCTGCTGCAAATCGCCGATAATCCGGAAAGCCAAGGCGCTGGACTGTGACAGCTGGGCAATATCGCCCGGCGACATGCTGTCGCTGATTCCTGTAACCGCTTTATTCTGCGGAATAGGAATGTGCCACAGCGGCGGCAGGCGCGGAAAAAATAAAAACAGCAGGATAAAAAACGGCAAAGCATGCAGCAGAAACTTGCCCACATGCGCCATATCCTGCTTTAAGGAGGAAATATTGTCCTGCGCGCGCTGTTCAAAAGCGCTGATTTGCAGCCGGTACAGGCCGGTAAAGCTGCTGAGCAGGCACAGCAAAACCGCGGCAGCCATGGCAAATGACTGGCTGAGCAGAAACGAACTGGCGCTGACAAATAAGGCAAAATTGAACAGAATAATGACATCCCGCCGGCTTTTGCTTTCCAGCGCCTTGGCAAATAAAAAGGTCGATAAGACCGCCACGCCGGCTTCAATGCCTACAAATGTTTGGTAGCTGAAATAGATGCTGGCCAAGGCGGCAAGCGTCAGCGCAAAGACCCAGACTTTTTTGATCGGCGGTTTATCCGCCTGCATGCTGTACAGCAGGCACAGCCAGATCAGCACAAAAATCAGGATCAAAGGCAAGGGCAGAAACAGCATCTGCGCTGCAATCAGCAGCAGCAGGCTCATCAAAATGGCGATATGCACAGAACGCGGAATCATGACGGTCTACGCCTGCGCCAAAAGCAGCTTGGCCTGCAGCATCTGCTGCCCGCCGGCGCCGCTGGGCAATTGCGCATTCGGCAAATGCAGCGCATAGGCGCACTGCAGCTGTTCGCACTGTTCGGCCAGCCCCATCATCAGGCTGAGTTTTTCTTCATGCGAGGCGCCGGGCATATGCTCATAATAAATTTCAACATGATGCTGCTCCTGATGCTGTTCAAATACTTTGACATGCAGCCCCTGCCCCCGCGCAGCCTGCTTCCAGGACACCGCCTGCAGGGAGTCGCCGAGTTTGTAGTCCCGCAGTTCCCTGAACTCATCCAAATCCTGCTCAAAATTCTGCTGATGGTATTTATTTTCCGCAGCCACCATTTTCGCTTGCGGCGCAATCCAGCTGACCTGCTGCAAATACAGGTAGGTCCATGCGCGCACCAGGCCAAAAGGATAAACTGAAAAAATCTGAATATTGGGATAATGAAACTGCCCGCGCTGCGCGGCTAAAAATGAAATGCGGAATGCCTGCTTCAGTTCAGCCATACGCATTTTATACAGCTGATCACCGGCCTGAATCCACAGGTAGCGCGCCTGTTTCTGCGGCTGGCTGAAGTAAATATCCAAATGCACCGCTTCGCCGGCCTGCCCCACTTCTGCACAGCTGACATCAATCTTTAAGCCATGCAGCTGCTTAAAGGTCAGATAAAAGCTGATGCACAGCACAGCGCTGATTAAAAAGCAGAAGCCTAGAATCAGGTTGTTGGCATAATTCACGCCAGCAATAAAGGTGATCAAAATCAGCACCAGAAACAAATAGCCCTGCTGATAGATGAAAACCAGCACATCATTTTGCCTGAGCTGCTTTTCCTGAGTAAATTTAAACCGCTTCGCCAGCCAGTTTTGCCATGCAGATGCCAATGCCGCCTCCTTAAATCCAGATTGCCCTAAGCAATGCTGACTTGCTGCATCAGCTGATGCGTTTCAGCCTCGCTCGCCCCTATGCGGTGCGCAACCACGGCATTGAAAACCGCCTGCACATCATCCGGCGTCACAAAGCTGCGCTGCGCGATCAGGGCATGCGCCTGCGCAGCCTTTCTCAGCGCCAGCACGCCGCGCGTCGAGAGACCCTGCCGGCCCTTGCGGGTTTCTTCGGCTAAATCCAGCATGTATTCCAGCACGGCGTCGCTGGTGTAAATCTGCTGTGCCAATTGCTGCAGCTGCAGAATATCCTGTTCTTGAAATACATGCGCCAAGCCGGCGATCAGTTCCTGACGCGGACTTTGCTGCAGCAGAGTTTTTTCAGCCTGGCGCGAAGGATAGCCCAGTGACAGGCGCATTAAAAAGCGGTCCAGCTGCGATTCCGGCAACGCATAGGTGCCGCTTTGAAATAGCGGGTTTTGCGTGGCAATCACCCAAAACGGCTGCGGCAAGGCATAGCGCGCGCCATCGACTGTCGCAAAGCCCTCTTCCATGGCTTCCAGCAAGGCGCTCTGGGTCTTGGGGCTGCAGCGGTTAATCTCATCGGCCAGCAAAATTTGGGTAAAGATCGGGCCTTGCTTGAACTCAAATTGATGCTCTTTTTGATTGAACATATTGATGCCTATCACATCGCTGGCCAGCATGTCATTGGTAAATTGAATGCGCTGGAATTTCAAGCCGGCCAAATGCGCAAGGCTGCTGGCGAGCGTGGTTTTACCCAAACCCGGCAAGTCTTCAAACAGCACATGTCCGCCCGCCAGCAGGCTGCATAAAGCCAGCGTGGCCTGCTGATTTTTATCAAGAATAATCTGGTTAACTTGCTTAAGGAATTCATTGATTTTAGGATAGAATGCAGCCAGCTGCTGCTCATCCGGCAAGCCGGCCTGTTCCGCCATTGTTGTTTTTTCTGTTCCCCAAAGCACCCTTTATTCCCCAATAAAAAAGTTTATACAGCGGCTAACATACAGGGTTTTAAAGAATATACAAAGGCTAAAAACAGATTTCAGCGCCTCAGAAAAACGCATATGCAATCAATCTGCCCAATCCTGTTTTTTATATAGGGCGCAGCTGTCCGATTTGCAGCAGAAATTTAAAGAGCTGAAATGGCATGCATCATTCCAAGGCATAAAAAAACGGCATACTGCATGCCGTTTTTTTCACCGCCCAGCTTAGCAAGGGCACTTCCTCATGGTTCCGCCTGCCGATGGATAGCGCGCATCCACGCAGTAACGGTAAAAGGTTTTCGCATCCATTGCGTCCAAATCCGGATGATTGTTTTTCATATGCTCCAGATAATTCTGATAATCCGGAACCCCCACCATCAGGCGGAAGCTCTGCTGCAGGCGCTGCCAAAGAACCGCTATGCGCGACCAGTTCTTCGGATTCAAAATTAAATCCTTCTGCGACATAATGGTCATCTTAATGATTTTATAAATCACCGCCTTGCCGCTTTTTGCAAATTTAAGATTCATCGCCGGCTCCTTAATGGCTTTTCGCTGCAACAATGTCTTTAGGGTCACGGTAAATCGCTTCCGCCTCATGCACGGTCGGCACAGGGCTGGCCAAAGCTTTGCGGATCACCCGAATGGCAGCGATCAGCATCACAATGGCGACAATCATAAAGAAGCCGCAAAGCACGGCATTGATCTGATTTGAAAACGCCACCGTATGCATTTCAGCCACGGTTTTCGCCGGCGCCAAAATCTCATTTTTCGCAATCGCCGCATTGAAGCGCTCCGCCTGCGCCAAGAAGCCGATTTTCGGATTGTCATGGAAGATCTTCTGCCAGCCTGCCGTCATTGAGGTGATGAATAGGAAAATCGTCGGGATCACTGTAACCCAAACGTATTTTTCCTTCTTCATTTTAAACAGAATGACCGTGCCTAAAATCAGCGCCATAGCCGCCAGAATCTGGTTGCCGATGCCGAACAGCGGCCATAAGCTGTTAATCCCGCCCAGCGGGTCAACCACGCCCTGATAGACAAAGAAGCCCCAGCCCGCCACCGCAACCGCGGTGCCGAGCATATTGCCGAAAAAGTTATGCGAATTTTTCACTGCAGGAATGACAATGCCGACCGTATCCTGAACCATAAAGCGGCAGGCGCGCGTGCCGGCATCAACGGCAGTAAGAATAAACAGCGCTTCAAACAGAATAGCGAAGTGATACCAGAACGCCATCATGGAGCGGTTATTGAAGATTTCCGTAATGATATGCGCCATGCCTATGGCAAAGGTCGGCGCGCCGCCGGTGCGCGACAGAATTGAATGCTCGCCCACTTCCTGAGCCAGTAAAGTCAACGCTTCTGGCGTGACCACAAAGCCGAGGTTGCGCACCGCCTCAGAAGCAGATTCAACGGTTGTGCCCAGTACCGCCGCCGGGGCATTAATAGCAAAATACACTCCCGGGTCAAGTATGGTGGCGCAGACCATGGCCATGATGGCCACAAAGGATTCCATCAGCATGCCGCCGTAGCCGATCATGCGGATGTCCACTTCATTGTTCACGAGCTTTGGCGTGGTTCCTGACGAAACCAGGGCATGGAAGCCGGAAATAGCGCCGCAGGCGATGGTAATGAACAGGAATGGAAACATGGAGCCGGAAAATACCGGGCCTGTGCCGTCAATAAAATGCGTTACCGACGGCATTTTCAGCATCGGCATGGCCACCATGATGCCAACCGCCAGCCCAGCAATAACGCCTATTTTCAGAAAGGTCGATAAATAATCGCGCGGCGCCAGCAGCAGCCAGACCGGCAGCACAGAAGCAATAAAGCCGTAGCCAATCAGCCACCAGGTCAGCTCTGTGCCGGACAACGTGAAAACCGGCCCCCAGTACGGATGCTGCGCGATATCGCCGCCATAGATAATGCCAGCCATCATCAGCACAAAGCCGATGATTGATACTTCGGCAATTTTACCCGGGCGCAGAAAGCGCATGTAAATGCCCATGAAAATTGCGATTGGAACCGTCGCCGCAATGCTGAATACGCCCCATGGGCTGTTAGTCAGCGCTTTCACCACCACCAGCGCCAGCACTGCAAGGATAATAATCATCACGCCCAATGCGCCCAGCATGACAATCACGCCGGCAAAAGCGCCCAGTTCCTGCTTGGCCATTTCGCCCAGCGAGCGGCCGTCACGGCGGGTCGAAATAAACAGCACCAGAAAGTCCTGCACTGCGCCGGCAAAAACCACACCGATCAGCAGCCAAAGCGTGCCCGGCAGATAGCCCATTTGCGCGGCCAGAATTGGCCCAACCAAAGGCCCTGCGCCGGCAATGGCGGCGAAGTGATGGCCGAACAGCACGCCTTTATTGGTCGGCACATAATCCAGGCCGTCATTCAAGCGGTGCGCCGGCGTCAGGCGCCGCGCATCCAGTTCAAAAATCTTATTGGCAATAAATAAACTGTAAAAGCGGTAAGCGATGCTGTATACACAGATCGCAGCCAAGACCAGCCATACGGCATTGACATGCTCACCGCGGCTGACTGCAAGTATTCCAAAGGAAACTGCGCCTACAATTGCGAGAAGAAGCCAAATCAGCTTGGCGGCCGGTCCAGACTTCTGTTGAATAGATTCCATTTCAAGCCCTCATATCTGTTGCATAAAATCAGCTTTAACTTGTTCTTGTTTGAGATGCCGCTGTTTCTGCCCTTGCTGCCTGACTCCTCATGATTTGATTTTTATGTCTGGTTTGCTTTTTATTCCGGGCCTGCCGGCAATTCTTCTGCACCTGCATCGGCCATTTCTTGAATGCCGGCGGCCCTTAATGCCTCGGCATTAAAAAAGGGATGATTTTCATCATCCCTTCTGATAATAGTCTATTTTTAAACCATTATGCACGCTCTAAATAGTCACCGGTACGGGTATCTACGCGAACGCTTTCTTCCTGCTGCACAAACAATGGAACACGCACGACAGCGCCTGTTTCCAGTTTAGCCGGCTTGCCGCCGCCGCCGGATGTATCGCCGCGCACGCCCGGGTCAGTTTCAACAATTTTCAATACCACGAAGTTCGGCGCGCTGACGTTTAATGGCACGCCATTGAACAGCATAATGGTGCAAAGCTCGTTAGAGTCATCTTTCAGCCATTTCGCAGCATCGCCCATTGCTGTTTTATCAGCAGCGATTTGCTCGAAAGATTCCGGGTCCATGAAGTTCCACATTTCGCCATCGTTGTACAAGTAGTTCATTTCCACTTCTACGATGTCTGCAGCTTCTAAAGATTCGCCGGATTTAAAAGTTTTTTCCAAAACTTTGCCAGATCTTAGGTTGCGCAGCTTTACGCGGTTGAACGCCTGGCCTTTACCAGGCTTTACGTATTCATTTTCCATGATTGAACATGGGTTGCCGTCAAGCATAACCTTAAGGCCTGACTTGAAATCATTTGTAGAATAATAGGCCATGACTGGCACACTCCAAACTTACTAATTTAATCTATGAATGCGGAGGGATTCTGCTAATTCATCAGCTTTGCGACAGCAGACTTTTCAGCCGAGGCAAGGCGCGTATTGTGAGGTTTAGTATTCTAAATGAGCAACACGCAGCGAAGCAACGTAAAAAAAGACCCTGAGCCTCCGGCTTAGAGGTAAAATATCCGTGACAATGCGCGGATCTTGACAACGGCAAGGCCATTGACTAGTTTCACGCCTCAATCGAGACAATTTTTTCCTAATAACGCTTTAGGTCATATGAATTGCCTGCAATCCCCTAACCCAGCATTATTTAACACGTGGCATGATAAACTATTTGTATCAAGAGCAAAACTGGCAATCACAGCTCAGCGACTTAATTACTGACCCTTTGGAACTGCTGGAGACGCTCCAGCTGTCGCCTGATCAATTATTATCAGGCGCAATTCTGGCGTCAGAACAGTTTAAGCTGCGCGTTCCGCGCGCTTTCGCAGCCAAAATGCGCGCGGGCGATCCGCTCGACCCGCTGCTGCTGCAGATTCTGCCGCACCATTTAGAGCTGGAAGACCATCCTGGTTTCGTGACCGACCCTTTAGGCGAAGAGCAGGCCAATCAGCAGCCGGGGGTTCTGCATAAATACAAATCGCGCTTCCTGCTGACCTTGACCGGCGCCTGCGCAGTTCACTGCCGCTACTGTTTCCGGCGCCATTTCCCCTATCAGGAAAATCTGCCGAAAACCGAAGACTGGCCCAGCATTCAGCAGTACATTCAAAGCCAGCCTGAGATTAATGAAGTGATTTTAAGCGGCGGCGACCCCCTGACCCTGTCCAACCGCAAACTGCAGCTCTGGATTGAACGCCTGGAGTCCCTGCCGCAAATTAAATTTCTGAGAATTCATTCACGGGTTCCTATCGTAATCCCCAACCGTGTCGATGAGGCGCTGGTTTCCATATTAAAAAACAGTAGGCTGCGCATTATTCTGGTGGTACACTCAAATCACGCATCTGAGTTGGATGATTTTACCTGCAGCAAGCTTTCTGAGTTAGTAAAGGAACAAATCACTGTACTGAATCAGGCGGTATTATTGAAAGGGGTAAATGATACTGCTGATGTGTTAGTCAACTTAAGCTACCGCTTATTTGACGCCGGCGTTATGCCATATTATTTGCATGTTCTTGATAAAGTAAAAGGCGCGCATCATTTTGATCGCGCGCCAGAAGATATCAGCCAAATTTATGCTGAGGTTCTAGCCAGCCTTCCAGGCTATCTGGTGCCAAAGCTGGTGCGGGAAATTGCGGGCGAAAAAAACAAAACACCGCTTTTTGGAGTTTCAACTTTTTGAGTTAAATAATAACGATGACCAAACATACTTCAGATATTTTTCAGAATCCGACAGAGCTTAAGCTGGATAAGCTGAGCTTCTGTCCGACCAATGCAAAAGGGCTGCAAGAATGGCTGAGCGGCGTATCCATTCTGCAGCTCGGCACCTCGTCTAAATCTTTATTCAACGCGCTGCTGGAAGTTTCTGAGCTGAAATGCCAGGAAATGCTCCGCTTTGACCTTATTCAAATTCTGCATCCGACACTCGACAATATCCTGGCCAGCCTGGAAAAGCATTTTGCCAACCAAAGCTTAATCACCACTGACCGCAATGACCAGATTATTGAACTGGCGATGCTCTTGCGCAGCCATTTCGCTAAAATTTACATCGATATTGCCCAGCGCAGCCACCAGCAGCTGAGCCAGCAGAAATTTTCTATTTTTTCTTTCGGCCATAAAAAAAGCCTGCAGACCGCCCGCATGGCGTCAAATTACTATGCCCTGCAGCAGCTGTCCATGCTGCTTTACCAGCAGCAGATGCTGTACAGCACACCAATTCCCGGCCAATGGCTGGCTGCCCATCAGCTGATTGAATGCGCGGTGCAGCATAATTTCTATCAAAGCAACCTGAATCAGCTTCTTGGCACGCAGCATCCGCTTTCCACTGTTGCGCAAGCCTATTCCCAGCTGATTTTGCTGGATATTTTCAATACCAATCAAATCCGCCCCGCGGAAATTCAGGGCCTGTTCCTCTGCAGCTTTGACTGGGCGAAACTGGTGCAAATCCTGCCGAAAGAAACCACGCTTTCGCGCTATATTGTCGATGCTGAAAAAGACCATCCGCCGGTTTTCAACACCCGCCAGCCTGATCATTTCCATGCCAGCATTTTCATTTCCACCCAAGACCTGCTGGAGCATCTGACCGAAACGCAGACCAAGAACGCGCAATATCTGTCAAAAAATGAAAAGCTGTTCCTGACTCCTGCCCTGCATTTCCATATTCAAAATTTGCTGACCAACAATACCGAGCGCAGGCATGAGCGCTATGAATATTCAGCGCAAATCAATATCTGCTTCAGCCTGTCCGCAGCGCATTTCTACCTGTCCAAAGGCAAAACCTTGCAGGAAACGCTGGATTTGGACGCCAACTACAGCCTGCATAATGAGTCCAGCTTTGTCAATTCGATGGAATCGAATATGCAGGCCTCCCTGTCCAATGCAAAAGCTCTGGACCGCGAGGCGAAGCAGATTCATTCCGCTGAGGTGCTGGATATCAGCGTCAACGGCTACCGCATCAAATGGACCGGCGAAACGCCGGCTCAGCTGAAGACCGGCGAATTTATTCTGGTGCAGGAAAATGCGCAAAGCCAGTGGCGCGGCGGCGTCATCCGCTGGATCAAGCAGTCTGCCGAAAAAAGCCTGGAGCTTGGCTTGGAAATTTTAACGCAGGATATGTTCCCCTGCGCCGCCCATGTCCGCACAGACCGCAATACCCACAATTATCAGCCGGCTTTGCTGGTGCAAACCTCCCAGCTGGATCAAATTGCCACAACGCTCATCCTGCCGGGCTCCAACCTGTTCAGGGAAAAGCAAACCATCCATCTGCGCCTCGGCAAAGAAGAGCTGAAAGTTTACCTGACCAAAGCGCAGCTGATCACGCAAAGCTTCATCCGTTTTGAATATGAATTGCTGAATGATCAGCAGGAAAGCATAGTAAAAGATTTTATTCACAAGCAAATAAATGAAATCAAAAATCACGATTTATGGGAAGCACTGAAGTGAGAAATCCGTTATTGTCTAAAAAGTTAAAACGTACCGAAACACGTTTGCTCATTATCGATGATAATCAAATACGTTTTAACCAGATCCGTGATCTTTTGACCGGCAGCGAGCATCAAGTTCAAGCCGCCCTGCTTGATGATCTGCAGAATTTTGAAAAACAGCTGAACCTGCCTTGGGATCTGGTGATTTTCGGGCGCGCTTATGACCTGAAATATGATCAGGCGCTGAGCCTGATCCGCCTTTCCAAACAGCCCAATTTGCCGCTGCTGCTGCTGAAGCCGGATGACTATGAATTGGAGCAGTATGCCAATTATGTGCGCAAAGGCATTTATGACATCGTCAATATGGATGCGCCTGACCGCTTTTACATTGACCTGGTGCGCGCCCTTTCATTCAGCCGCCTGGTGCAAAGCCAGCAGCATTTAATGGACGAACTGGAAACTGCGCAAACTCAGGCGCAGTCATTTGTTGAAGACAGCCACAAAGCGGTTGCGGTGATTCAGGAAGGCATTCATCTTGAAGCCAATGCCGAATACTTGAAATTATTCGGCTTTAAGTCCGATGACGACATTATTGGCCTGCCGCTGCTGGACCTGCTTCAGCCCAAAGATATCAATGACTTCAAAGTCCGCTTTAAGAAAATCACTCAGGGCCAGCTTGACTTGGGCCGTTTTGAGCTGAATTCTCAAAACCCTCAGGTCACAGTTAAAAACCCGCTGAAGATCGAGTTCATTCCTTCAGCTGCAGATGACGCCCTGCAGATTGCCATTGATATTGGCGGCGGCGCATCCATTGCGGAAAAGGCCGCAAAACCGAATGTCTATCAGCAGCTGAACCGCACCATGACCAAGCAGCCGTCCGATATTAATGCATTGGTGGTGTTCTCGCTTGCCTCCTGCGCAGATGCAATTTTCCAAGCGGATTGGGACACATTTAAAACCTATTTCAATGCCATTAAAGAATTTTTGAAAGAGCAGACCAATGCGCCATTATTCAAATTAGAAAGCGGCGTGTATGTCGGCTTATTCCAAGCCGAATCCAAAGCTAAACTGGAATCCAAGCTGATTGGCCTGAATTCCCTGGCCAAGCCGCAGCTGCTGACGGTTCATCAGGACAGCTATCCGCTGAATTTGCGCATCGGCTGCACCGTATTAGACGGCGACATCCGCGATGAAGCGCATTTTGATCAGTTTATTACGCAAGCCTTTGCAACCGCGCTGCCGCAGAATCAGCCTGCGCCTGAACTGGATCTCTCTATTCCAGAACTGCAGTTTTCCATTCAGGAGCCTGAAGCTGCAGCCCCTGCGCCAGCCGCTGAGGCTCCGGCGATTCAGTTCAGCAAGCCTGAAGCTGCAGCTCCTGCTTCAGCCGCCATCCTGAATGAACCGGCAGTCATTAAAGCCCTGCGCAGCTGCTTAGAGCGCGGTGAAATCCACTTAAAATACCAGCAGCTGTATGACAAAGAAGATGTCAATCTTTATACCTATGAAGTCACCAGCGGCTTTATTTTTGAAAATAAATGGAAAGACATCGCGCAATTGCGCGAATTGGCGGAAGACCAGGAACTTTCAATCAAGCTCGACCGCTGGATTTTGGTGGAATCATGCAAGCAGCTGCACAACTTCATTACCCAATATCCTGACGCGAAGCTGATTATTAATTTAAACAAGGAAGTGCTGCTGCATGACCGCACCTTCCCTGATTTTATTGCAAAATTAATTACCATTATCCGCAGCAAGCTGGCGCATCCGCTGACGCTGCAGTTTTCTGAAGAAGACATCAATCAGCATATCAATGATGCGCAGAAGGCGATTGCAGCGCTGCGCAAAAATGGCGCGGAAGTGGCTTTGCGCGGTTTCGGCAACTCCATGTTCAGCGAGTCGCTGCTGCGCCAAGTTGACATCAGCTGCCTGACCCTGCATAAGAGTTTGACCGGAATGCTGGGTTCCGATAAAAGCTGCCAGGAACTGCAGGAAAAGCTCAGCGCCTATCATGAGATTAAGCCAGTGCAGATCATGCTGCGCGAACTGAATGACATGACCCTGTTCGCCAATGCATGGAATGTCGATGCGCGCTTCATTCAGGGCGATTACTTCCAGAAAAAGCTGGATCATCTGATTGATGTGCAGGACCAGTAATGTTGCGCATATTTGCCTGAATTTTAAGGCTGCCTGAGCAGAACTTCAGGCAGCCTTATTGCTTAAAATCTTATTGAAAATCAGGCGCAAAAAAAACGGGCATAAAGCCCGTTTTTTTCATCTTGGGTATTAACGTTTGATAGAACGTGACATACCAGCAAAACGCTGCTTGAACTTGTCGATACGGCCGCCAGTGTCAACGCTTTTTTGCTTGCCAGTGTAGAATGGGTGGCAAGCTGAGCATACGTCCAGGTAAAGCGTTTCTTTACCAACAGCTGAACGGGTTTCGATTACATTGCCGCAAGAGCAAGTAGCAACTAAGTTTTCGTATTTTGGGTGAATATCGGCGCGCATCGTCGATTACTCCATAAAGTTTAAGAAGGTTTCGCTGTCATCGCAATTGACCACTCTCCTGCGCAGGCAGGAGGAAGATGCTGCAGGCAGCAGATCAACACCATAACAGACCATTCTTTTGGCCCACCGAGACGGATACCGTCAGAGCTAAGCGCAACAAGTGGGCGCTATTATACGGAAAAAATCTGCATAAAGCGAACTATTCTTAGCCCTTTCCGGCAGACTGCTTAGCCCAGTAATTGGCGATCACGCCACAGACCATCAGCTGGATTTGATGGAAAATCATAATCGGCAAAACAATCATGCCCAAAGGCTGGCCAATGAATAAAATCTGCGCCATCGGCACACCGCTGGCCAGGGTTTTCTTCGAGCCGCAGAAAAAAATCGCTTTCTGGTCGTCGCGGCTGAAGCCCATCCAGCGCGGAATATAAAGCGCCAGCAGCATGGTTATGGTCAGCAGCACGGAACAGGCCGCAATCAGCAGCAGCAGTGTGGCTGCGCTGACCTGATGCCACAGGCCAGCAACTACAGCGCTGCTGAATGCGCCATACACCACCATCAGGATTGAGCCCTGATCAAAAGCTTTAACAATGCCCGGCATTTTCTGCATATAAGGAAAGATATAAGGCCGGAGCAGCTGCCCTAAAATAAACGGGATCAGCAGCAGCAGCGTAATTTGAATAATGGATGAGGTCGGATCAAAGCCGTGATCGGACTGGCCTAAAATAAAAAAGCTGACCAGAACCGGCGTAATAAACATGCCGATAATATTCGAGAATGACGCGCTGCAGATGGCTCCCGCCACATTGCCCTGCGCAACCGAAGTAAAGGCGATAGAAGACTGCACCGTAGACGGCAGAAAGCACATGAACAGAAAGCCCCAGTACAGCTCCTGCCCCAGCAGAGGCACAAGAACCGGCTTCGCCATTAGGCCTAAAATAGGAAATAAGGCAAAGGTAAAAGCAAAAACCAAAGCATGCAGCTTCCAGTGCATCAGGCCCTGCATCACCGCTTCGCGGGAAAGCTTAGCGCCATGCAGAAAGAACAGAATGGCAATCGCAGCAGTCGTAATCACACCGAATATTTCGGCAGGCTTTCCAGAAACCGGCAAAAAAGTCGCCAAAATAACCATCACAAATAAAAGTATTGTAAAGCGGTCCAGCGCCAGCATTTTCAGCATGTCTACATCCTGTATTTTTAAATGGACTATTGATTAAGACTTGGATAAAAATTTCACAGCTTTGTTCAGCAGTAAAAAAGCCCAGCAAGATAAATTTACCTAACGGTAAGCTCTATCTTACTGGGCCAGATGAATAAAGCTACTTTTTCAGCTCAATGTTCATCATTTCGCCAAGCTATGGCTTTATATGCGCTCAGTTGTTGCGCGCGTTTTCATCCTGCTGAATCAATTCAATTTTGTAGCCGTCCGGATCTTCAACAAAAGCGATTACTGTTGTTCCGCCCTTCATTGGGCCAGCTTCGCGCACAACTTTGCCGCCGCGCGCTTTCATTTCTGCACAGGCTTTATAGGCATCATCAACCGCAATCGCGATATGGCCATAGGCATTGCCCAGATCATAGCTTGCTGTGTCCCAGTTGTGGGTCAGTTCCAGCACGGTATTGTGCTGTTCATCGCCATAGCCGACAAAAGCCAAAGTAAAGCGGCCTTCTTCATAGTCGCGTTTACGCAACAAAGTCATACCCAGCACTTCAGTATAGAACTGCAAAGAACGTTCTAAATTGCCTACTCGCAGCATGGTATGCAGCATCCGCATGATTCATTTTCCTGTTTATTCAGAGATTGCCTGCCAATATAGGCAATGCGGCGCAATAATTCAATTTTCAGCAAAGAAAATGCAGCCATTTAAGCCGCTGCAGCTGTAATCTGATTGCCCGCAGCCTGTAAGCGTTATTTGCAGCTCAGCTGTATAAAAAAAGCCTATTTCATCATAAAGATAAAATAGGCTTTCAGCTGCAGAATCAGGCTGGACAGTAAATTCAGCCTTGCTGCGCTTCATGCTCCCGCAGCAGCTTCGCCACCCAAACCACTAAAATCAGGATTGGGATGCCGATCAGCGTGGTCATCAGGAAGAATTTCGGATAGCCGATACTGCTCACAATTGTGCCTGAATAGCCGCCTAAAATCTTCGGCGTTAAGGTCATGAGCGAGCTGAAAATCGCATACTGCACCGCAGTAAATGACACGCTGGTTAAGCTGGACAGGAAAGCGATAAACGCCGCGCCCGCTAAGCCGGACGCCAAATTATCCACGATAATCGCAAAATACAGCCACAGTGAACTGTAAGGCTTAATCACCTTGCCTTTCACTTCAACAGCGCCATCGACAGCCTTTGCAAGATTGACCGGCTGCAGCTCAATATCCAGCGCATTTTCCTGAGCCGCAGCGGTATTGACCTGATAGCTGCGCTCGCGGCTCATTTGCACCTGACTGCCGGCAAGCAGCTGCGCAGTGATTTTCTTCGATGCTGAAGCAGCCAATGCTTCAGCAGGAATCGCCGCCGAGAAAATCCCCTCTTTGTCCAGCTTAGCTTCAAAAGGCTTTCCATCCAGCAAGACCTGAATTTTTTGACCGCCTTGCAGCGCCTGCGCATATTGGCCGCGCACCACAATGCTGTTTGCGGTTTCATTCGCGCTGATCACATTGTCTGAAGTCACAGGCAGCAGCAGCATCTGCGCAGCTTCAGCCCCTTCATTATTCAAATAAGGCAGTTCAGCCGCTGCCGTCTGGGCATCGGCCTGCTGATAGCCTGCCGTTGCAGTAATGGCCTGAGCGGCCCTTAAAACTTCAACAGGCACCTGAACTTTCCACGCGCCTGTTTCATCCGGCTGCGCCGCGTACTGCTGCCCGCCGACTGCCACCGTGACATCGCCTAAAGGCTGCCCGGACTTCACCAAGCCGATAAAAATCAGATTGGTTGAGCTGGCCAAAACTGCGCCGACAAACATCAGCTTCATAATGTTCATGCGCTGCGCCAGCAGGCCGCCGAGAAAGCCGCCCACCAGGCTGAAAATCACCCCGTAGACTTTAACCGCCTCCGCAATCTGTTCCTTACTGAAGTTTAAGTCCTGATAGAAAACATTGGAGATTACCCCGGCAATAATATCTGAAATGCGGTAGAAGCCGATCAGCAGCAGCAGCACCAAAGCCAGCTTTATGCCGTAGCGCTTAAAGAAATCCGCAATCGGGTTGATCCAGGTTTCATAAGCCATCTGCCGATTTACCGCGCCCATTTTCACCAGGCATGCGCCAACGGCGGCGGCCGCAGCGCCGGAACCGATAAAGCGCGCAGCTTCAAAACAGAACAGCAGAAAAGAGTCCTTGATATTCAGCTGCGCTTTCAATGCTTCCACCGCAGCGCCCGAATAAATATAGCTGAGCACAAAACTGATCACAGCGGCAAAGAACACCGCGACCAGCCGGTAATAGTCAACGCGCTTATAGTCCTTGTGCGCGCGGTCAACCTGCGGTTCACGGATCAGCAGTGTGGTGCATATGCCTACCAGCATGACGCCCGCCATCGCTAAGTAAGTGGTTTTCCATGCTTCATAGATATAGTTGCCTTTGGCTGTGCCCAGATAGGCCGCCAAAAACAGCGCGCCGGCGCCCGCCACAATCATGCCGATGCGGTAGCCGGCATTATAGGTGGAAGCCAGAACTGTCTGCATTTCCGTTTCCGCCAGCTCAATCCGGTAGGCGTCTATCACAATATCCTGCGTCGCCGCGGAAAAGCCCAGCAGCACCGCGCCAGCCGCCATCTGATACAAATAGCTTTGCCCAAGGGACGGGTCTGAAAACGCCATGATGCAGATCGCGCAGATAATCAGGCACTGCGCAATCAGCAGCCATGCCCTGCGCCGGCCCAGCAATTTAGTCAGCACAGGCACAGGCAGCTCATCAATGAGCGGCGCCCAGACAAACTTGAAAGAATAGCCCAGCGCAGCCCAGCTGAAAAACGTCACGGCGCTTTTATCAATGCCGGCTTCGCCCAGCCACAGCGATAAGCTGGAAAAAATCAGCAGGATGGGAATGCCGGCTGAAAAACCCAAGAACAGCATAATTAACGCGCGCCGGTCTAAAAACGCGGTAAATGCCGATTTCCACCCGGAAGATTGAGTTGTCATCACATTATTTTTGTCTAAAAACGATTGCTGCTATTCAAGCGCTTAATCAGATTTGTTTCAACAAGATTTATGAAATCATTGTTTTATTTTATGGAGAAAATCAGGGCGCTTGCTTGATCTTTCTGCCAAATCCAGTATACCTTTGAATTCTGCCGTCATTAATTTGTTTTGGATTCAACAGTGCCGAAAAAACTCGAAAATATTCAATCTTCCCTATCTTCCAACCTGTCCGAACAAAACCTACAACCGCTGCCTGCAGGCTTGCGCAGCGTATTCGATCAACCCGAAATTCAAGCGACGCTAATTAAAACAAAACTGAATGCTGAACAGCTGACGCACATTACCGATCTGAAAAAAATTCCCACATCAACCAAGCGGATCAAGCCCTTAAATGACTTTTTAGGCCAAGACCGCGCCCGCGCTTCTGTCGAAGCCGGCATCGCCCTGCCGTATTCCGGCTACAACATTTTTGCAGTCGGCACGGCGGGCTTGGGCAAGCGCACCATGATTAAGCGCCTGCTGCAGCAGCATGCCAAAAATATGCAGACGCCGAATGACTGGGTGTATGTCAATAATTTCCAGCATCCGCGCCAGCCGCTGGCCCTGCAGCTGCCTGCCGGGCAGGCGCCTAAGTTTCAGGCCGCGCTGCATCAAACCTGGCAGATTATTTTAAAGCAGCTGGAGCGGCGCTTTACCGCAGAGACTTACCACAACCGCATTGAGCTGATCCGCCAGCAGACCGGCGATGTGCAGCAGCAGGCGCTGGTGGATTTAAACAAGGAAGGCGAAGAGCTTGATCTGAAGCTGATCTCGCAGGATGATGAGCACTGCTTCGTTCCGGTGCAGCTGATGGACGGCAAAATTCAGGAAATGTCCAAGGATGACATCAATGCGCTGAACAGCAAGCAGCGCGCGGAAATCGCCGCCAATATCCGCTATATGAATAAAAAGCTGGAACGCTTGGGCCTGCATTTGGGCGACCTGGAAGATGACGCCCGCGATCGGGTGCAAATCCTGAACCGCGATATCGCCAAGCAGGTGGTCATGCCGCGCATTGACCTGCTGCTGAATAAATTCGGCGATGTCAAAGGCCTTGAAGACTACCTGAAGTATTATGCTGAAGACATCATCAATAATGTTGAAATCGTCCTTGAGCAGGAAGAGGATGATTTCACGCCGGGCTTATTCAGCCGCGTGCCGTCGCGCTATCAGGCCAATGTTATTGTGACCTATAAGCCGAATTCCGGCGCGCCGGTTATATTTGAAGACTTCCCGACGCACTACAACCTGCTGGGCCATGTCGAGCAGCTGACGCAGAATGGCACCATCACCACGGACTTTACCTTAATCCGCCCCGGCGCGCTGCACAAAGCCAACGGCGGCTTCCTGATGCTGGAAGCTGAGCAGCTGCTGGAACAGCCTTATGCATGGCAAGGCTTAAAGCGCGCGCTGAAATCCGGCCAGCTGAAGCTGTCTTCCCTGGAGCATATGCTGACGCTGACCGGCAGCATCTCGATTGAACCGGCTTCAATTCCCCTGAATATTAAAGTAGTTCTGCTGGCCGAGCCGGAAGTTTACTATGAAATTCTGGAGCTGGAGCCGGAACTGGGCAGCGTATTTAAAATCCGCGCTGACTTTACCGACACCCTGCAGCGCAATGACAGCAATGAGCAGGCCTACATGCAGCTGATTGCGGACTATGTGCAGACCGACAAGCTGCTGCCGTTTGAGCGCTCTGCGCTGGCTGCCCTGCTGACCGACTCCAGCCGCCAGGCCGAAGACCAAAGCTCGCTGTCGCTGCATGCGCTGACTTTAGGCGACTTGATCCGCGAAGCGCATCACCATGCGGCGCAAGCCGGCGACAAAATGGTGACAGACCAGCACATCAACATGGCGCTGGATCACCGCAAATACCGCCTGGGCTATTTGCGCGAGCTGTACTGGCAGGATTTATCCCGCGGCACCCAGCTGATTGAAACCAAAGGCCACCGCTTAGGCCAGATCAATGCCCTCTCGGTGATTCACTATGCCGATGTTGAGTTCGGCTTGCCTTCACGCCTGACCGCGTCGGTTTATCAAGGCGGCGGCGATATTCTGGATATTGAGCGCAGCGTGGAGCTGGGCGGCTCGCTGCATGCCAAAGGCGTGCTGCTGATGTCCAGCTTCTTAAAGGCGCACTTTGGCCGTGAACAGATTCTGCATTTCTCCGCAGCGCTGGCTTTTGAGCAGAGCTATGGACAGGTCGATGGTGACAGCGCAACCGTGGCGGAACTTTCCGCGCTGATCTCAGCAATCAGCCAGCTGCCGATTGACCAGTCATGGGCCATTACCGGCTCCATGAATCAGCTGGGGCAAGTGCAGCCGATCGGCGGCGTGAATGCCAAAATTGAAGGCTTCTTTGACGCCTGCAAGCTGCAGGGCCTGACCGGCAAGCAAGGCGTGATTATTCCGCGCCAGAACATGCAGCACCTGATGCTGCGCAAGGACGTGATTGAGGAGGTTGCGCAAGGCAGATTCCATATTCATGCCATTGATACCATTGATCAGGCGCTGGAAATTCTGATGGCGCGCCCTGTCGGCGCATTGGACAGAAAAGGCCGCTACAGCAAGAATTCGATCTTTGCTGCCGTGATGGAGCAGCTGGAATACTGGCAAGCCATTGAAGACGGCGCAGAAATTGCGGAAGAGCCGAAGAAGAAAAGCAAAAAGAAAAAAAAGGCCAAGAAAAAAGCCAAAGCGGAACAGAAAGCGCTTGAGCAGGCCGATGCTGTCGCCAAAGAGCTGCAGGCCGAACAGTCTGCCGAAAATTAACCTGCTGAAATAAGCCGGCAGCATCCTGCATGTAAAACCGGGTTAAGCCATTAGCCCGGTTTTCTATTTTAGGCTTGCCAGTTTTGCTCCAGCCATAAAAAAAGCGCCTTGATCAAGGCGCTTTTTAATATCCAGCTGAATTAAGCTTCAGGAGCCGGGCTGTACTGTTCAACCAAAGGCTGCAGTTCACCTTTCTGGAACATATCAAGCATAATGTCGCTGCCGCCGATTAACTCGCCGTTAATCCATAATTGCGGGAAAGTCGGCCAGTTTGCAATTTGCGGCAAAGTCGCGCGGATATCCGGATTTTCCAGAATATTGACATAAGCGAATGGACGGCCAATTTGACTGAGCGCTTCTACAGCACGTGCAGAGAAACCGCATTGTGGGAACTGCGGCGTTCCTTTCATGTAAAGAAGTACAGCATGTTTAGCAATCTGGTCACGAATTAACGCTTCTGTATCGCGTGCTTGTTCAGTCATTGATATATCCTCAATAAATCTGCCGAGCATTATACCCAAAACTGAGCGGAACAGTATGGCAAAAGCAATAATTCCAGTTTTATTTACAATCAGGCTTTAAATGCAGGGCAGTTTTTGCTTATATAGAACGCCTAGGCGCATAAAACACATATTGCGCCAAACCCGATTATTTTCAACCCTCAACAAGATAAGAGTCAGTCATGAATAACCTTACCCTTGCGCCTGTGCAAACTGATCAACCGTCTCATTTGATGCCTGTGTTTGGCCGTCAGCCGATCAGCTTTGTCCGAGGCCGGGGTTCTTATCTGTACACAGAAGACGGCACCGAATACTTTGACGCGCTGACCGGCATTGCCGTGTGCGGCCTGGGCCATGCGCACCCTGCCGTGACTGAAGCGATTGCAGATCAGGCGGCGGCCCTGATTCATACCAGCAATTTGTTTGAAGTGCCTTGGCAGACGGCTGCTGCGCAAAAGCTTGCGGAAGCGGCCGGCATGGAAGAAATTTTCTTTTCCAACAGCGGCGCGGAATCGAATGAAGGCGCAATTAAAATTGCGCGCAAATTCGGCCACCAGCAAGGCATTGCCAGCCCGAAAATCATTGTGGCGGAGCATTCTTTCCACGGCCGCACGCTGGCCACGCTGGCCGCGACAGGCAACAAAAAAGTTCAGGAAGGCTTCGGGCCTTTGGTGGAAGGCTTTATCCGCGTTCCATTTGGCGACATTGAAGCGATTGAAGAAGCTGCGATTAATCATCCGGATATCGTGGCGATTTTAGTTGAGCCGATTCAGGGTGAAGGCGGTGTCAATACTGCGCCTCAGGGCTTCAGCTATTTAGAGCAAATCCGCCAAATCTGCAATCAGCACAACTGGCTGATGATGCTGGATGAAGTGCAGACCGGCAACGGCCGCACAGGCAAATTCTTTGCCTATCAGCACACCAGCATTATTCCAGACGTCATCACCACCGCCAAAGGCTTAGGCAACGGCTTCCCGATTGGCGCAGTCATGACGCAAGGCCGCGGCGCAGGCGTGCTGACCGCCGGCAATCACGGCTCAACCTACAGCGGCACGCCTTTAGGCTCGCGCGTGGTATATACCGTCATTGACACCATTCAAAAAGAAAACCTAGTGGAAAATGCGGCTGAAATGGGCGCATACATTGTTGAACAGTTCAGAACGCAGCTGGCTGCGCAAAATGTCGCTGTCCGCGGCTTTGGCTTGATGATCGGCATTGAGCTGCCTAAGGCCTGCGCCGATTTAGTGCATATTGCGCGCGATGAATACAAAGTGATTCTGAATGTAACAGCAGGCTCTGTCATCCGCCTGCTTCCGGCACTGAATATTAATAAAGAACAGGCAGACCAGCTGATTGAGCGCGTCGTTAAGATGGTGAAAAGCTATTTGGCCTAATGCCAGGCGGCTGATCCAAAACGTAAAAAAAGCCGCGATTGCGGCTTTTTTTTACAGCTTGCGCTTGAGATCAGGACGCTTGCTGATAGACGCGCCCGCCGGGCAGCTGGCTGAAATACTGCTTTAAGGCATCCAGGCAGCGGTGGATTTTTGTCGGCTGCTGCTCGCGCTTGGACACCACCGCATACAGCGTAAAGGCCGGCAATTTCCACTCCGGCAAAACCTCAACCAGCGAGCCGCTGACTAAGTCTTTTTGAATATCCAAATATAAAATCCGGGCAATGCCGTGCGCCTGCAGGCACATGGATTTCGCCACTAAGATATTATTGGTCGAAAACCTTGAATCCATTTCGACCTGAACCGTTTCACCCGTCGCCCGATGCTGAAACGCCAGCTGATGATGGTTTTTCATGATATTCATGGCCAGCAGATCATGGCTGACTAAATCTTCAGGCCGTGAAATTAAAGCGGACTGATTGATAAAGCTTGGCGCCGCCACCAATACCTGCTCTACATGCGCCAGCGGCACGGCATGAAAATGCTGATCATCAATTTTAGCGCTCATGCGCAATGCGATGTCAATGCGCCCGTCAATCAAGTCAATATACTGATTGTCCGCTTCCAAATGTACGGAAAGCCCGCGGTGCGCTGACATCCAGTGCGATAAAGCCGGAATGACATGGTTCGCGCACAGCTCTGGCGTTGACGCAATGCGCAGCTCGCCGATTAAATCATCGCGCAGCTCATTGATGCGGATTTTGCCGCGCTCAGCGGCGGAAAGCATTTCTTGGCAGCTGTGGAAAAAAGCCTGTCCAGCTTCGGTTAAACTCAGCTTCCGCGTAGAACGATGAAGCAAAACAACTTCCATATCCTGTTCCAGAGAACGGACCTGCTGACTGACGGCGCTTGTTGTTATCCCCAACTCCCGCGCCGCGCCGCTGAATGAGTTCTTTTCCACAACACAAGCAAAGACACCCATTGCCCGAAGTTGATCTAACATAAATTCCCCTCTAAAACTTATGAGATGCCCTTATTCTCTGATAAAAGCAACTCATTGTATTATACGGTGAAATTAATATTTTGTATTATCAATATTTAATTAATCGGTAAAACAGTTGACGGATTGACCGGCTTGCCGTCTAAACGCACCTGAAACTCAAGCATGGTGCGGGTTGTGCCGGATGAGCCCATTTCTGCAATTTTCTGCCCGGCCCTCACATTCTCTCCGCTTTTCACATTCATTTTACTGTTATGCGCATAGGCCGTAATGTAGCCGTTAATATGCTTCAGCAAAATCAGGTTGCCGTATTCTTTCAGGCCGTCCGCAGCATACACCACTTGGCCGTCCGCAGCTGCAAGAACCGGATCTCCCGTATTGCCGCCGTAGCGGGTGCCTTTAACATTTGAAGCCAGATTAAATGCGCCAATCACCGGGCCGCTGGATGGCTTGACCCAGCGCATAGACGAGCTTTGCGCGCTGACTGCAGGCGCAGTTTTTACCGTTTGCGCGGCATTATTTTTCGGCAGCGCAACGGTCTGGCGCTGAATTGGCGCAGTCTGCGCCATAGCCTGCGTTGAGGCCGTGCGCCGCGAGCCTGAATTTTTCAGGCGGATGGACTGCCCCACATAAATGCGGTAAGGCGGCGCAATGTCATTCATGTCGGCAATGCTGACATAGCTTAAGCCGTAGCGCCCCGCAATGCCGCTCAAGGTATCGCCTGAACGCACGGTATAAAAGTCCGGCGCGGCAGCATAGCGCGTGGCATTATGAATTTGCGGTTTAGATGCACAGCCACTCAAAATAACGGTCGAAACAGCGGCTGCAGACAAAATAAGCGTCTTAAATAAAGCTGCTGGAGCTGCAATTAAGCGATAGTGTGACATCAGGGACATTATCTTCCTCTCTAACACGAATAATATGATGCTTTAAATACGCTAAGGTTAGCAAAAAATACCCTTAAAAAAGCTGCGCCCTGCGCATTTTCACAAAGTTATAACACTACTTATGCTTTTTTAGAGAATTGCGCATGCAGGCTGTTCAAAATGCCGTAATTTGTCGCATCCATCTGGATCGGCGTGATGCTGACAAAGCCGTTTGCCACTGCAAAAAAGTCAGATTCAATTTCAGTCGCGCCTTTTTTCGGCCCCGCAACCGCCTCGCCGGACAGGCCAATCCAGTAAACTTGGCGGCCGCGCGGATCGACGTGGCTGGTGATCGGCTTGGACTGGCTGCGCCTGCCCTGATAGGTGACTTTTTCGCCCTGCAGCGCAGGCACATCTGGAATATTGATATTCAGGATATGCCTTGCTGGCAGAACCGGCAGGCCCTTAGCGATGAAGCCATGCACCCACTGCGCAGCCGCGGCGTAATGCTCAGGGTTTTCATAGGCGCGCACATTCGGCCCCGCCAGCGACACCGCGATGGCCGGCTGCTTCATTAAGCGCCCTTCAAAGGCCGCGCCGACCGTACCCGAATACAGCACGTCATCGCCCAAATTGGCGCCGCTGTTGATGCCGCTGACCACCAGGTCAAATTCAAAATCAAACAGGCCGTTCATGGACAAATACACGCAGTCCGCCGGCGTGCCGTTGACGGCCCACATATCCGGGGCAATTTGCACCGGACGCAAAGGCCGGTCTAAGGTTAAAGCGCTGGAAAAGCCGCTGCGCTCGCTTTCCGGCGCAACAACGACAACACGGCCCAATGGGCGCAAAGCCTGCGCCAGCGCCTGAATGCCGGGAGCAAAAACGCCGTCATCATTGGCAATTAAAATATTCACTGAATACCCCCATGCTGGCCAGCAAATGACTGGCAAGAACATTTTATTGAAATACATCAGGAATTATATATATTTAGATCTCAACATCCATCATAAATTTGTGATTTCAAAATGATTAAAACGATATCATTCCGCAGCCTGCTGGGTTTAGGCTTTGCTGCTGTTTTTTCCCAGGCCGTGATTGCCGATGAGGGGCTGACTCAGGCTGAAGCCAATACCATCGTTAAAGAAGATATTGCTTCCGCGCAGGTTATGGCTGAAGTATGCCCCGCTGCTGTGGGCAAAAGCCCTAAATTTGACGGCAACATCAATACATTAATCCAAGGCTATCTTGCGGATTATTCAGACAAGTCGATGACTTATGAAAAAATCCAGTCCGACAGCGAATACAAATCGCTGCTCAATGAAGCGCGCGAAGCTGCCAAAGAAGCCTCGCAAAGCGAGCAGAAAGAAGTCTGCGGTGATGTTTTAAGCTATCAGGCATAGCCTGCTGACTGCGTAAAAATGCGGCGCGCCGGCTGCAAAAAAAGGGGAATGCTTTCAGGCATGATCCTTTTTTTGTGCACAATCCTTCAGTTTTTCAACAGCTTCAATACAAATCCGCACTGTTAATTCTGCAGAATCGCTTTAATCTAGCTGCATTGCTTATTTTTATTGAATTATTCAGGTTATTTTGCATGAAAAATACTGCGCTTAAATCCCTTGCTGCCTTCTCCCTTTGCGCCTTTGCATTCACTGCCGGTTCCGCTTACGCCGCGGATGAAAAAATTGAAGTGACGCCGACACCGCAAGTCACCCATCAGGAATTGGCTGCCATCTATGTGCTGTCTGAAGTCTGCCCAAGCTTAGTCAGCGATCAGGCTAAATTTGAACAGGGCTATGCAAAGCTGGCCCAGGAATATTTGCCTAAAGAAAGCAGCCCGGTCAATGCGCTGCAGCAGCTCAGCAAACAGAAAAGCTTCAGCAAAATTTTAGGGGAAGCGCAGTCCGATGCAGCCAAAGCCGGCGCTGAGAAGAACAGAGCCATTTGCCAAGAACTCACCACATACGCAAATTAATTCCGCTTGGTTACAATACTCTTTAAATAAGCCATTTTCACCGGTGGAAGTCCGCCTGTCTTTGTCCTAGAATGCTAGGCTCTTTGTGCTTAAATCAAGTTATTGGAACCACAGAATGATCCGAAACACTGCCCTTGCCGCATTACTTCTTGCACCCGGCTTTACGTATGCGGCAAGTGTCTTATCTGCACCCCCAGAATTGAACAATAAATCTTATGTGCTGATGGACTATGAAACCGGGCAAATCCTTGCTTCAAAAAACGAAAATGAAAAATTAGCGCCCGCTTCCATGACAAAAATGATGACCAGCTACATCATTGAGCAGAAGCTGTTAAGCGGTGACCTGACAGAGAATGAAAAAGTGCGCATGAATGAGTCTGCATGGTGCCGCGGCAGCAGCACAGAATCATGCATGTATGTGCCGCTGAACGGCACGGCAACCGTGCTTGAAATGCTGCGCGGCATTATTGTGCAGTCCGGCAACGACGCATCTAAAGCGATGGCGGAGCATATTGCCGGCAATGAAGGCACTTTTGTGCATATGATGAATCAGGAAGCAAAACGCATTGGCATGAGCAGCACGCAGTTCGCCAATGCGACCGGCATGCCTGCCGAAGGCCATTATTCAACAGCAAAGGATATGGCGACACTGGCGCAGCACATCATTCATGACAGTTCAAAGTACTATCCAATCTATTCTGAAAAAGAATTCAGCTTTAACGGCATTAAGCAAGGCAACCGCAATGCCCTGCTTTATACTGACCCAAGCGTAGACGGCTTGAAAACCGGCCATACCGATGAAGCCGGCTACTGCCTGACCACATCCGCCAAGCGCGGGCCATTGCGCTTGATTTCTGTGATTTTTGGCGCGCCAAGCATGAATGAGCGCGCATCACAGACCCGCGAAATTCTAGCCTGGGGCTATGCAAATTTTGAAACGGTAAAAGTGCAGCCGGCTAAGCAGGTGCTGGCAAAAGCCAAAGTCTGGTACGGCACAGAGAAAGACGTGCAGATTGGCCTGGCGGAAAACTTCAATGCCACCATGCCAAAAGGCGAAGCCAACGCGATCAAAACCCAGCTGGTGGTGCAGCCGAAATTGACGGCGCCTTTAAAGCAGGGCCAGGTTGTCGGCAAATATGTTGCGACTTTAAACGGCAAAGTGATTGCGGAAAAGCCGCTGATCGCTTTGAAAGCGGTTGAAGAAGCCGGCTTCTTTGCCAAAATGCTGGACCATATCAAGCAGTTCTTCGCCAATTTATTCTAATGGCCTGAGTTTCTAGCGTTTTCTAGGACTAAAGTCAAAGCATCCTTGTCCCGGCACGGGTGCTTTTTTATTTTATACTGGAGCCATTCCAATGACAGTGACTGCCGCCATGAAAAAGAATATCCGCCCTTATTCAGGCCATCATCCTAAAATTGATGCGACTTGCTATATTGATGACATGGCCGTGGTGATTGGCGATACCGCGCTGGCCGAAAACGTGTCCGTTTGGCCTTTTGCGGTTATCCGCGGCGATGTCAATTCAATTAAAATTGGCAAAAATTCCAATGTGCAGGATCATGCCATGCTGCATGTCAGCCATAAAAATGATGCCAAGCCGAACGGCTCCCCGCTGATTATCGGCGAAGATGTGACGATCGGCCATCATGTCACTTTGCATGGCTGCACCATTGGCAGCCGCGT
Organism: Acinetobacter sp.; assembly: GCF_036659555.1. Taxonomy (GTDB): domain Bacteria; phylum Pseudomonadota; class Gammaproteobacteria; order Pseudomonadales; family Moraxellaceae; genus Acinetobacter. The sequence goes on along the minus strand of NZ_JAVXCI010000006.1, from coordinate 5,430 downwards.
TTTAATCGGCATCAACAGCATTGTTTTAGATGATGTGGTGATTGAAGATGATGTGATGATTGGCGCGGGGTCTTTAGTCCCGCCGCGCAAGCGCCTGGAAAGCGGCTATCTGTATGTCGGCAGCCCGGTGCAGAAAGTCCGCCCGCTGACCGATAAGGAAAAAGAGTTTCTGCCGTATTCCGCCCGGCACTATGTAAAGGTTGCGGGCAATTACGCAGACTCAGGCAGCCAATGATTTAATTTCACGGCATAGCGAAATAGCGCTTTTATTATACTACTTAATATATTATTATTTTATATATTGTTTGATTAATAGAGGCCTCCTCCTATGAACTATCGTGATCTTACCCAATCGGTTTCTAAAAATCTGAAAACCCTGCATCAGGAATCACCGGAGTTAATGCAAGGCTTTGGCCTTTTAAGCCAAGCGGCTTTAAAAGACGGCGTATTGGATAAAAAAACCAAGGAGTTCATTGCCTTGGCGATAGGCGTGGCGAACCGCTGCGATGCCTGCATTGGCTTTCATACGCAAGCGCTGGTTAAATTGGATACAAGCTTTGACGAATTTAAAGAAGTCCTGAATGTCGCGGTTATGATGGGAGGCGGCCCATCGCTGATGTATGCGTCCAATGCAATAGATGCCTTTAACGAATTCAGCCAGAAATAATTTTTGAGCTGAAAGCGCCGCATAAACGCTGGCAAAAGAACAGCTCCTGCCGCTGTAAAGGATTGGCCACCAAGCCAAGGCTTTAAAATGCAGGAGCTTGCCAAGGCAATGCCTTTTTAAAAGGGCTATTGATCTCAGCACAACAGAAACCCGCCAAAACGCATCGTCCTAAGCAGCGGAATGCATCAGGCTGCCCATGCAAAACGGCTGGCTTCAGCGCAGGATTGCTACAGCTTTCAAAGCGCCTAAAAAACCAGAAGCAATAATTCCCTATACGTGTTGCTGAGCTTTAAAGCTATAATAAAATCTGTTTTAACTTCAGGTTTAATGGAAATGTCCCAAAATGAGAGCCCTTCCAAGCTAGACAATCAATTGTTTTTTGCTTTTTATGCAACAAATCTCTCTTTAAATAAGTACTATAGAAAGCTGCTGGCGCCTTATGGCCTCACCTATCCGCAATACTTGGTGATGCTGATTTTGTGGGAAAATGATCAGCTGACCGTTTCAGAAATCGGTAAAAAGATTTTTCTAGAGTCCTCCACGCTTACGCCTTTATTAAAAAGACTTGAAACGCTGAAGCTAATAGAGCGAAAACGCTCTTTAAATGATGAACGAATGGTTTTAATCTCAATAACTGAAAAAGCTAAAGACTTAGAAAAAAAAGTGGCTTCAATCCCTGAAAAAATACTTGCTTCAGTAAAGTGCGACCCAGAAAAAGCCTGCACATTAACTGAGGATCTCCGAGTTATCCGCGCCAATTTAAGCATGTAAAACAGCGGCGCTAAAGAGGACTGATGCAGAGCAGCTTAAGCTGTCATGCCCTTGATTAAAGCGTTGCATTCCTGCCAGCACAGCGGCGCAGATATTGCGGTAAATCGCGCCTACTCCCCTAAGCAAGTTTTTGCTGATCCTTTTACCGTGAATAAAAAACCGGCTTTTACAATTCAAAACACTTATGCAAGCTTAAGCAAATAAGTTTTTATTTACATATATTTATGCGGTTTTTTAGCGGCTTCCCGCAAGCCAGCTGCCGTTTTAAAGCGGCTATTTTATAGAAAAAATCTTGACATATATCGTGCACGATATAATCATAAGATACTTAATAGCACAGTATGCTAATCATCTAAGGTTCGGCAAAGCCAGCCTCAATAGGTCAAAGCGAGTTTTCAAATGAATCAGGCATTGCAAGGAAAAAAAGTTCTAGTAACCGGCGGCAGCCGCGGCATTGGCGCCGCGATTGCGCAAAGGCTGGCTCAAGAAGGCGCAGATGTTGCATTTACCTATCACAGCCGGGAAGAAGATGCTGAAAAAACAGCCAAGCTAGTGGAAGCGGCCGGCCGGAAAGCAGTGGCGATCCGCGCTGACAGCGCTGACCCTCAGGCGGTTATTGGCGCAGTTCAGCATACGGTGCAGGAATTAGGAGGCATTGATATTTTAATCAACAATGCCGGCATAGGCACTTTTGCGCCGGTTGACAGCGTCAGTTTAAGTGAGCTTGACCGCATTTGGGCCATCAATGTCCGCGCTGTTTTTTTAGCTTCACAGGAAGCCATTAAGCATATGCCGTCAGGCGGACGCATTATAAATATCAGCAGCTGCAATGCTGAACGCATGCCTTTTGCCGGCGGCTCTATTTATGCAATGAGCAAATCAGCGTTAACCGGCTTAGTGAAGGGCTTATCGCGTGATTTAGGGCCGCGCGGAATCACCATCAACAACATTCAGCCGGGCCCTGTTGCAACAGAAATGAATCCTGAAGATGGCGAATTTTCAGATCTGATGAAAAGCGCAACAGCAGTATCCCGCTACAGTATGCCTGAAGAGATCGCCGCTTTTGCTGCCTATTTAGCCGGGCCGGAAACCGGCTTTATCACAGGCGCCAGCCTTACTATTGACGGCGGCTTAAGCGCTTAAAACTCAAGCAATAGATTTATAGTGGAACTGCTGAATTTCAGGCCGGATATCCGCCCAGAACCAGCCCCAGCATCATCAGGAAAAAATATGAATTATCAAGCGTTTAAATTATCAAAATATCCGCAAGGCAAAATCACCATGGATATTTTTGATCAGGTTTCATTGCCAATGCCGGCCTTAAAAGAAGGCGAGTTTCTCGTTAAGCAGACGCATATGTCCCTTGACCCGGCAATGCGCACTTGGCTGCAGGAACGCGATGACAGCTACATGCCTCCAGTGCAGATAGGAGAAGTCATGCGCTCTTATGGCGTCGGTGAAGTCGTTGAATCTTTAAATCCGCGGTTTCCGGCCGGTTCCCGCGTGGTCGGTGTAACCGGCTGGAGCGAATATGTGCTCGGCAATGAAGAAATGGCCGTGATCGACCCGTCAGTATCTGCAGAAGCAGTCCTGTCCATCTTTTATATAACTGGTTTAACCGCTTATGCAGGCTTAATGAAAATCGGCATGCCTAAAAAAGGCGAAACCTTAGTCGTTACCGGCGCAGCCGGTTCGGTCGGTTCATTGGTGGGCCAGCTGGCGAAGGCTGAGGGTCTGCGGGTCGTGGGTATTACCGGCTCTGATGAAAAGTGCAAATGGCTGGTGGATGAATTAGGCTTTGACGCAGCCATCAACTATAAATCGGATAATCTGGAAGCGCAGCTCAATGCAGCGGCGCCAAACGGCGTCGATATTTTCTATGAAAATACCGGCGGCCCGATTCAGGAGATCATTTTCAATCAATTGAACCGCTTTGGCCGCGTCATTGTGTGCGGCGTGATCGCGGATTATGACAATGCCATCCCTGCCAAAGGGCCAAGCTGGGTGGATATCAATTTAAAAAGCCTGCGTGTACAAGGTTTTATTGCAACTGACTATCTGGAAATCTCAGATGAAGCGGTGTCTGTGCTGGGCAATTATCTGGCGCAAGGCAAAATTCAGTATAAAACGCATACGGTAGAAGGCTTTGAAAGCCTGCCTGAAGGCTTAATGATGCTATTCAAAGGCGAAAATACTGGAAAATTCGTTGTGAAGTTCTAAGATTAAAAATTGATGAGCCTGTAAATCCTTTTATGCAGGCTCCATTTTTTATGAATGGCGCCAGCGCAAAGCTGGCCTGACAGCTGCTCATTTTACTGGGCCTGTCAGGTTAAATTTGAGCCGGCGCTTTATTTAGGCTTCGTGATTTACGCTAAATAATGGGCTAATCCCAATACCCGAAAATACCGGATATAATCAAAAGCATCAGCATGCTTATAATGCCCCAATACATTCCAGACAGTTTGCATTGCCTATAATTTTAATAAAGAAACCCCAAAATATGCAATTATCCAAAGAAGCGAAGCCGATCAACAGGGAGATAAGCCGCCGCAGAATTCCTGCAGAGCATATAAACTCAAAATATTTCGTATTATTGGAGAGCGGTATAGGAATAGGCGTAAACAATTCGGTTTAAGGATAAATTTAATTACAGGATTTGCAAAATGCATGATTAAAAAATAACTTTCGCAAGAGCTCTAATGAAAAAAATGATATTTTAATTTGCAGAAGTTTCCAGTTTATTCTTTTGTTTAAAAATAAGCACAGCAGCAAGATCAAAATCACTAAAATAAGAGAGTATTCTTATAATGAAATACCCTAAAGGCAGAATCATAAAAGCTCTATTACTTGCTCCTCTACCCTTGCTATTTTTTGCTGCATTGCTGTTTATCATAATGAATGGTGAATTCAGCCCGTATTCAATTCTTGTAGTTTTTGCGGGGCATGCTCTTGTTTATTTAGCCTATTGCATTTTAACTGTGCCATTCTCGTTTTTGTTTTCTATCCTTTTAGACCGATACAATGCGCTCAATTTGCTGACGATCTGCATAAGCGCTCTAATCATTGCAGCGCCATTCTTTATTCTTCTCGGGTGGAGCCATACAGGCCAAGTTTCAGCAGAATGGTGGAAAATGTACAGCAATCCTTCCGCAATCTTTATTGCAATATTTCCAGGCGTGTGCTGCTGGTTATTTTTAATTAATTTAAAATCAAAAACTAAGCCATAAAGAATAAAATGTTATCTTTCAGCCTCCTATCTTTTATTTCACCTATCTGTCCCTGCTTTACCCAAAAGAAATCCCGATTAACCGAATAGCTGCACCTTAATTTCAGCACTCATCAATCTTCAATACTAAAGAGAAGCAGTAAAACCCTATACCGCCGCTGAGTTCAAAGCATTAAAGAAAAAAGCAATCTGCATAGCCACTGCCCCCTAAATTTTGTAGAATACACCTTTTACCCCATGGTGCTTTTTTATGGCTGCTTGGACTGCCCACGTTACTGTCGCAACAGTGATTGAAAAAGACGGAAAGTTCCTGTTTGTAGAAGAACATACCGCTGGTGTCACGCATAGCGTATTTAACCAGCCGGCAGGCCATGTAGAATGCGGCGAGTCCATCGCTCAGGCTGCGGTGCGTGAAACTATGGAAGAAACCGGCCATGCGGTAGAAATCGATGCGCTGCTGGGCATCTATACTTACACTCCGCCGATGTTTCCAGACCGCACCTATTTCAGATTCTGCTTTTTAGCCCATGTGCTTGAGTATTTTCCAGAAGCCGAACTCGATAAAAACATCATAGGCCCAAAATGGATGACGCTGGATGAACTGCTTGAAACCGCCCGCGCGCGCAGCCCATTGGTGATTAAAGCTGTACAAGATGCGCTTTCTGGTCAAAAATATCCTTTATCGCTCGTTTATGAGCACCAAAACTCTCCCTTAATTTCAAATTTGGATGCCTAATCCTATGCAACAACGTGTCATCGTCGGTAT
>NZ_JAVXCI010000005.1:0-57730 GCF_036659555.1 Acinetobacter sp. | reverse complement strand
TGCTGTTTGCGTATAGTGAGAGCTAATCACTATGTAAGTTAAGATACAAGGAGGAGGCTTTTGCCAGGCTTGATTGGATGCGCCGTTCGGCTGCCTGAGTCAGCGCTAGGCGGCTGAATAGGCCAGCATTAAGCCAGAAAAATCTGAGAAATAAAAAATCCCCCAAGCCGAGCCTTGGAGGAAAATAGCCACTGCCTGCGTTATGGCTATTATTGTGTTTCGTGAAATCCGCTCAGATGAAAGCTTAAGCGGATTTGGCCGCATCAGCGCGCTGCGCTTCCAGTTCACGAACCAAGGGCAGCACTTTTTCACCGAAGTATTCCACTTCTTCAATAAAGTGCAGAAAGCCGGACAGCACCAGATCCACGCCGGCTGCTTTCAGCTCAATAATGCGCTCCGCGATCTGCTGCGGCGTGCCGATTAAATTGGTCTTAAAGCCGTCGTTATACTGAATCAAATCTTCAAAAGATGACTTTGCCCAGTTGCCTTCGCCTTCGGCCGTGGATGCGCCGGCCTCGCGGGTGGCCTCGCCAAAAGCATTTACCGCCTGCACCTTGGCTTTATCAATAATTTCCTGCAGCGCGTCCCGCGCCTGCTGTTCGGTATCGCGCGCAATAATGAAGGCATTCACGCCAATTTTTACTTGATGCTGATTGGCTTTGGCTTTCTCGCGGATATCATCAATCTGCTTCTTCAGCTCTTCCGGGGTATTGCCGTTGGTGAAGTACCAGTCCGATACGCGGGATGCCATATCGCGGGCGGCGCGGGAGCTGCCGCCTTGGAAAATCTCTATATGCGGCTTTTGCACCGGCTTGGGCTTTAAGGTGTAGTCCTTGAATTGATAATACTGGCCGTCGAAGCTGAAACTATCCTGAGTCCAGATGCCTTTCAAGCTGCGGATGAACTCTTCAGAGCGGGCATAGCGCTGGTCATGCTCCGGCCATTCTTCGCCAATTGCATCAAATTCGCCGCGGAACCAGCCGCTGACGACATTGATGGCAATCCGGCCATGGCTTAAATGGTCAATGGTCGCCAGCTGCTTGGCCGCCAGCGCCGGCTTCCAAGGCCCCGGCAGAATGGCTGCAATGACTTTCAGCTTTTCAGTTTTGGCCAGCAGGCCATGGCTGAAGCTGACCGATTCATGCTGATTGTCCGCGCCATAGCCGGCAGTAAAGCGGATTTGCGTCAGCGCGTAGTCAAACCCGTTTTTTTCAGCGGCCTGCGCCAGCCGCACATTGTAGTCATAGCTCCAGTCGGTGCGCTGTTCAATGCTGCTGACCACCAGGCCGCCGCTGACATTCGGCACCCAATAGGCAAATGCAATATTCTGGTCTGGCTGCGGCATATTCGTATCCTCCGGATGCTGTATGGTTTAAGCCACTTGGTTTTTCGGCTTTTTATGATGCAGGCGCGCTTCGGCAGCGTCCAGGCTTGGCACAGCAGCCGAGGGCAGCACTTCGTCCTGTTCAATCTGCTTATTGATGCCAAGGTTCTGGCTGGCCTGCTGCGATTTCTCTTTCACGGCTTCTGCACGCTGGCCTTTGGCTGGCGCCCATTCCACAATTGGCAGCGCGCGCGCCACCGCCAAGGTGATGCGGTCGCGGAGCAATTCGCTGTGAATGCTGTATTCAGGGGTGAAGTCGCGGTCTGTGGCATATACGCCAATCGGCAGGGTTTGCGCCTGAAAAAAGCTGAACAGCGGGCGCAGCTGATGCTCCAGCACCAGGGCATGGCGGTCGCTGCCGCCGGAAGCGGCCAGCAGCACCGGCACATCAGCCAGCGCAGTCTGCTCCACAAAGTCAAAGAAATGCTTGAATAATCCCGTGAATGAGGCGCGGTAAACCGGCGTGCCGACAATCAAGGCATCGGCAGCTTCAACCGCGGCCAAGTCATCCTGCACGCGCTGCGGCAGCTGGCTGCGGTAAATGGCGCCGCCCAGCAGAGGGCCAATTTCGCTGAATTTAATGAAATGCACATGCACCGGTGTGGCTTCAGCCAGCTCATCGATAATGGCCTGCACCAAGGCTTCGGTTTTTGAAGGATGATTAAGTCCGCCTGACACTGCAACAATATTCAGCGGTTTTTGCTGATTTAAAATAGACATTTTTAAAACCTGAAATAGAGATTAATGGAGAATGCCTGCTATTAATCCTGAGCGCGCCGCCTGCTGTAAAATAAGCAAAATGCCGGAAGTTATCTGTTTTTCAGCTATATGCGATTATGTGAAATATTGAAGGTTTTTCTTTATCTAATTAATTGAATTTTAAAGTTATTAAAGATGCAGATAAGCATTGTCCATGCGCAGATAAAATTTATATGAAAAAGTGATTTGCATTCAACAATTGCGGAAAATCAGGAAAACTGAATATTTTGTGCAGCAAAGCTGCAGATTAATTAAAAAATAGTTATAACTTGCATATCCTTAAGGCTGCAGGTGTGGTTAAAATAGGGCCACTGTGCCCAGGATTTTTCCGCGCTGCTTATGAATATATTAATCGTTGATGATCATCCGCTATTCCGCCATGCTTTGATTCAAGCTGTCCGCTACAGCCTGCCGCAAGCTCAAATTCATGAAACGGCGGCGGTAAATGAATTTTATGAACGCCTGGAAAACGGTCCGGAACCGGATCTGGTGCTGCTGGATTTGAATTTGCCGGGCGCATCGGGCTTTTCCGCATTGGTGCATGTGCGCGCGCAGTATCCTTCGCTGCCGATTATTGTGGTGTCCGCGCACGAAGAAACCTCGATTATTCAGCGCGCGATTGCGCATGGCGCGATGGGCTACATTCCGAAATCCGCGCATCCGAGCCATATTGGCGAAGCGATCCGCCAGGTGCTGGAAGGTGAAATCTGGCTGCCGCCTAACCTGCCGGCCAATGTCAGCTTTGACCCGCGGGCAGCGGATGAAACCGCGCTGGCGGAACGCATTCAGTCTTTGACGCCGCAGCAGTTCCGGGTTTTGATGATGGTGGCTGAAGGCCTGCTGAACAAGCAGATTGCCTATGAGCTGGATGTTTCTGAAGCCACGATTAAAGCGCACGTCACGGCAATTTTCCGCAAGCTGGGCGTGCAGAACCGCACGCAGGCGGTGCTGGCGATTAATGCCTTAAATATTGAAGAAAAGAAAATGTAAGCTGCACGCAGCGCTAAAAAGGCCTCATTTGAGTAATGCCAGTCAGTTAAGAATTTTTTAATCCTCCCCAACCCTCCTTTTTCAAAGGAGGGAGTATTTTGAATTCAGGATAGTCTTGAATTCAAAAGTATTCCCCCTCTTTGGTAAAGAGGGGTTAGGGGAGATTTATTAATGAGTAATAATGAAATTACGCTTAACTGATCAGCATTACCTCATTTGAGGCCTTTTTTGATGAATTTTTGCGGATCCGGCTAGGCAATGCAGTCCTGCTTAGGCGTTAAGTCTGTGCAGAACAGCGGGTTCAGGGCGCACTGCAGCTCATCAATCTGCTCTGCAGTGACATAGCCTTTGCGCTTTAAGTATTCCGCTACGCGGTCATCGCGCAGGCTGAGGAAAGCGGCGTCATAGACGCCCAGATCGACAAACAAGGCTGCGGTTTCAAGGCTGTTGAAGCGGTCGAGGTAGACTTCATTGCCATGCATCAGGAAGATATGATCCTGCGCCGACTCGGGGTCAACATCCAGGCGTTCCGCCAGTTCAAAAGGCGAGGTTTTAATGAACAGCAGATCCGACAGCTCATCAAACTGCGAGGTGTCCAGCTGGTCTTGGCCGGTTTTGACTTTGCCCAGCCATGCCTTGAACACCAGCACCGCGCCGCCGCGCAGGAGCATGCTCCAGATCTGATGGCGCACCGGCTCATTCAAGTCCTGAGCTTCCGCTTCCAGGCGGTTCAGCAGCTTTTCTTCCTGCTGTGCCAAGCGCTCAAACAGGCCCAGGCCATGCGGCTGATAGGCCGATGGCGCGAAAACATCAAATTCCAGTTCGTCAAAAACCTGCAGGGCAAGGGGAACGGCGCTTTGATACAGGGCATTCAGCGCCTGCAGATGGGTGTCATTCAGCTTGCTGTATTTAAAGGCGCTGGCCCAGTCAATGTCCGGCAGCAGGGCATTGGCGCCGTATTCGCGGTGAAATTGCTGAGAGCTGCTGGCGCCTTGCGGGACAGTTTCATAAATGTTCATAATCAAACTCCGGTTGAGGCATTCAGATCAGCTTCATTTTCCGAATGGAGCACGCGCTTTTCAGGCAGCAGGAAACTGACCGTTTCATGGCTTATTTTTAGGCTGGATAGGCGGTGGATAAAAATACGACTAAAGTTTTAGCTTGCGGTTTCTATCATATTATTTTTATTAAAAACAAAGTCTTTTTTAATTGTAACTAAGTATACGAATGTTCACTTGAATAATGGTCAGTTTTTGCCATAGGCAAAGCGCATTTGATATTTTTGGCTAATTTTTTGGCGCCGGATGCGGCGCTTTTTGAGGCATTTTGCCTATGCGTCAAAAAAAACGGCCAGCCGGGCGCAAGCTGCGGCCGGCCCGGCATAAAGAAAGCCCATTCCATGCGTCTGAAATGGGCTGAGGGCAAGCCGTTTTGCGCCGGATCAGCTGCCTGAAATTTTCAGCCCGGACAGCCATGAGCGCAGTGAAGCCGGCTTCAGCGGCTTTTTCAGCAGCACGATATTCAGTTCCTTCAGGCGCTGCGGCAGTTCCGGGTCGGAGTCTGCGGTAATCAGCGCCACCGGCACTTTTTCCTGCCGGCTGGCTAAAATGAAATCCAGGCCGGCTTTGCCGTCATTCAGGTGCTGATCGACCAGCCAAACTTGAATGCTTTCCTGCTGAATCATCTGCAGCGCCTGTTCCGGCTCCGTGGCTTTAAACACCTGATAGCCCCATTTGCTCAGCAGGGTCGACATGCCTTCTAAAATGGTTTCATCATTGTCCAGGCACAGAATCTTATAGGCTTTGGTTTTCAGCGGCACCGCCTGAATCGGCGCTGCGGTGATTTTCGGCGCTTCGACAATCGGCACTTCAATCATAAAGCAGGAGCCTTTGCCCAGTTCCGAATAGACATGCACCGGGTAGTCCAGCAGGCTGGTCATGCGCTGCACAATCGCCAAGCCTAGGCCGAGGCCCTGTTCGCCCCAGGGCGAGGTGTGGCCGCAGCGCTCGAATTCCTGAAACAGCTTGATGCGCTGCTCTTCGGCCACGCCCGGCCCTGTGTCCCACACCCCGATGCGGATATGATCCGGCTGGGCGGCCGAGCGCAGCACGCCGACAATCACCCGGCCGCGGGCGGTATAGCGCAGCGCATTGCTGACAAAGTTCTGAATGATGCGGCGGATCCACTGCGGGTCGGTGTCAATCCAGAACTGAGCATCATGCACGCTGAATTTAATGCCGCGCTGGGCTGCGATGGATTTGAACTGCAGCTCCAGGTCGCTGAGCAGGTCATGCAGCGGATAAGACTGGCGCTTGGGCTGAATGGTGCCGCCTTCGAGGCGGGCGATATCCAGCAGGGCGGAGAGCATGCTTTCCGCGCCGTGCAGCGCGCGGTCCAGCTGCTGCAGGGTCTTGCGGTCTTCTTCGCTTTGCACGCTCTGCTCCAGCGCCGTGCTGAACAGGCGGGCGGCATGCATCGGCTGCAGCAGGTCGTGGCTGGCAGCGGCGATAAAGCGGCTTTTCGACATATTGGCTTTGTCGGCCACTTCCCGCGCCAGCTGCTGCTCCGCCAAAGCGTTGGCCAGCTGCTGGGTGCGGTCCTGCACGCGCGCTTCCAGCACCGCTTCATTTTCGCGGAAAGCGGTAATGTCGGCAAAGGTGGTAACGAAGCCGCCGCCTTCAATCGGGTTGCCGCGCATTTGAATCACGCGGCCGTCTTTGCGGATGCGTTCAAATTCATGCGAACTGCCGACCTGCATCCAGTGGATGCGCTTGCGCACATGCTCTTCGACCGAACCCGGCCCGCATTCGCCGCGTTCGGCGTTGTAGCGGATCAGGTCGGCAATCGGGCAGCCGACATAGACAATGTCTTTAGGATAATCAAACAGCTTTAAATACTGATTGTTCCATGCCACCAGGCACATATTTTCATCAACCACGCTGACGCCCTGCGTCATGTGGTCAATCATAGTCATGATCAGGTTCTGGTTGAAGCGCTGCCATTGCGAGGCCTGATCCAGAATGTTGGCGACCTGGCCCAAAGCCAGGCCGTTATTGACCATCGCGGTGGTCAGCAGGGTGCGGGCGGAGGCCGCGCCGATGGTGCCGGCCAGATACTGCTCGGTAAAGCGCCACCACATGCCGTTGGCGCTGCTGTTTTCATTCAGGCTGACATTGTTCTGCGTGCAGAACTGCTGAAAGGCGCGGGTGGCTGCGCCTTCGCCGGTAATGCGCTTGGCCAGCGTGATCAGGTCGCCGACTTTCAGGCGCGCAACGTCGTGGTGCAGGTAGTTGATGTCATTGGAGGTATTGTGCGACGGCAGCGGCTTGGTTTCATAATAGAAAAAGCTTTCTGCCTGAATCTGCTCGGCAATGCTGGGGCGGAACACCCGCGAAATCCAGATGTACAGAATGATATTCAAGCCCAGTGACCAGACCACGCCGTGGGTCAGGGGATCAAAGGATTCAAAGCCCAGCAGCGCTTCCGGGCGCAGCCAGCCGATGCCGAGCGGGCCGGAGTTCAAGACGCTTTGCGTATAGGCCTTGAACTGATCCGGCAGGCTGCGCAGCACGGTCGGCAGCAGCAGGGTATAGGCCCACAGGGCAAAGCCGGTCAGCAGGCCGGCGTAGACGCCCTGCTTGCTGCCGCCGCGCCAGTACAGGCCGCCGATCAGCGCCGGAGAGAACTGCGCCACCGCGCTGAAGGCCAGCAGGCCAAAGACTGAGAGCTGGTCAATATCGTTGAAAAAATGAAAGAACAGGAAGCCCAGCAGCATCACCGCCAGAATGCACACGCGGCGGGTGAATTTCAGCACCAGCGGCAGGCGCTTGTCATGGCGCGACAGCAGGTTGCTGCGCCACAGCGCCGGCATGATCAGGTCGTTGCTGAGCATAATCGACAGGGCCACCGAAGACACCAGCAGCATGCCGGTGGATGCGGAGAAGCCGCCGAGGAAAGCCAGCAGGGTCAGCCAGTCCTGATTGTAGCTCAGCGGCAGCGACAGCACGGCGACGTCGGGAATCGCCAGATATTCCGGCGCGGCGTGCAGGGCCCAGCTGGCAATCGGGATAATCGCCACAATGGTTAAAATCAGGTAAACGGCAAACCAGCGCCGCGCGCCGCGGATATGCTTTTCATCGCGCAGTTCAACCACGGCCACATGGAATTGGCGCGGCAGGCAGATAATCGCCAGCGCGGCCAGCAGGGTCTGCACCCAGAAGCTTTCCGGGACGCCGAACAGCTGCACATCATGAAAGGTTGAGCTGATGTCCGCGCTGATCTGGTGCAGGTTTTGCGGCGCTTCAAAGACAAAGAAAAATGCCACCGCCAGCAGCGCAAACAGCTTGACGAAGGATTCAAAAGCCACAGCCAGCATCAGGCCGCCGTGCTGTTCGGTATTGGCGATCTGGCGCGTGCCGAACATCATCGCCAGAATGGCCAGAATGCCGGTGAGAAACAGCACGCCGTTGGTGGTGCCGGTAATGCCGGCGGACGGATCGAGAATCACCGAAGCGCTGAGCGCAATGGCGCGCAGCTGCAGCGCCAGATAGGGAATGATCGCAATCACCGCCAGAATGGTCACCAGCGAAGCCAGCGGGCCGCTTTTGCCGTAGCGGGCCGCCACAAAGTCGGCAATCGAGGAAATGGCGTGATGCTGGCGGACGCGCCCCAGGCGGCGCCAGATGTCATAGCCGAGCGCGACAAACAGCAGCGGGCCGAGGTAAATCGGCAGGAAAATAATGCCTTCGCGCACGGCAGCCCCTGTGGCGCCGTAAAAGGTCCATGAGGAGCAGTACACGCCCAGCGTCAGGCTGAACAGCAGCATGCGGCCGCGGGTGCTGAGCCGGCTGGCGTGCTTTTCGCCGAAAAAGGCGCAGATAAAAAGTAATGCGATATAGAGGGCCAGCACCCCCATGATAAGCCAGCTGTTCATAGTGCCCGCAGCAGTTGAATCTTCGGCCCATGATACCTTATCCGCCTGCATGCTGCGGGGGCTGATCAAAATTTAACGACCAAAGTCTAAATTACAAAACCCCTGCAAGATTGGTAACTTTAGGAACGAAATAATTCGAATTAAAAATTGCGCCCACGGCTGGGTGTTAACAGGAGCAGGGTTATGGATGAAGCACAGGTAGATCGCATTCTACAGAATCCAAAATTTAAAGAAATGGTCAACAGAAAAAGCAGGCTGAGCTGGACATTGACAATCATTATGCTGGTTGTCTATGTCGGCTTCATGCTTTTAGTCGGCTACAACAAAGAATTCTTAATGAGTTCATTCAGCGGCGGCGTGACTACCATCGGCATGCCATTAGGTTTGGGCATTATTATATTGTCTTTCATTTTATGCGGTGTTTATTCGTATATTGCGAATAATAAGCTTGATCCGCTGAATGCAGAAGCAATGCGCGAAGTTGAAGCGATTACTCAAGAAAAAGGACAGCACTAAGATGAAATGGAATTCATTGAAAGCGCAGGCGCTGGCAGCGCCAGCCCTGCTGATGTCAGGCATGGCGATGGCCGGCCCGGATTTAGGCGCAGCGGAGCAGCAGGCCACCAACTGGCATGCAATTATCATGTTCGCAATTTTTGTGGGCCTGACGCTGTTTATCACTAAATGGGCTGCGCGCCAAACCACCAGCACGCAGGACTTCTATACGGCTGGCGGCGGCATTTCCGGCTTCCAGAACGGCCTGGCGATTGCCGGCGACTATATGTCAGCGGCGTCATTCCTCGGCATTTCCGCACTGGTATTCAGCTCAGGCTTTGACGGCCTGCTGTATTCACTGGGCTTTATGGTCGGCTGGCCGATTGTACTGTTCCTGGTCGCGGAACGCCTGCGCAACCTAGGCAAATACAACTTATCTGACGTGGTTTCATTCCGCCTGGAAGAAAAACCGGTGCGTACTTTGGCTGCGGTCAGCTCGCTGGTTGTGGTGGCATTCTACTTAATCGCGCAGATGGTTGGCGCAGGCCAGCTGATTAAGCTGCTGTTCGGTCTGAACTACAACATCGCGGTTGTAATTGTTGGCCTGCTGATGATGGCTTACGTAATCTTCGGCGGCATGCTGGCAACCACTTGGGTGCAGATCATCAAAGCGGTGATGCTTTTGTCCGGCGCAACTTTCATGGCTTTCATGGTGATGAAAGGCGTGGGCTTCAGCTTTACCAACATGTTTGAACAGTCCATTCAAGTCTTCTCTAAAGTGCATGACATCGGCCTGACTGAAGCGGCCAACATCATGGGCCCAGGCAAACTGGCGGCTAATCCGATTGACGCGATTTCCTTAGGCTTGGCATTGATGTTCGGTACTGCCGGCCTGCCGCACATCCTGATGCGTTTCTTCACTGTGAAAGACGCAAAAGAAGCGCGCAAATCTGTTGTGGTTGCAACCGGCTTCATCGGCTACTTCTACCTGCTGACTTTCATCATCGGTTTCGGCGCGATCCTTTACGTATCGAACAATCCGCAGTTCATTGACGTTGCGAAAATGGCGGTTACCGGCAAACTGGAACTGGTTGGCGGCAACAACATGGCAGCGGTTCACCTGTCTGATGCAGTGGGCGGCGACCTGTTCATGGGCTTCATTTCAGCAGTGGCATTCGCAACAATTCTTGCGGTTGTTGCCGGCCTGACGCTGTCTGGCGCATCTGCAATCTCGCATGATCTGTATGCAAATGTATTCAAGAAAGGCCAGACCACGCCTGAATCTGAACTGCGCATGTCTAAAATCGCAACTTTGGGCCTGGCAATCTTTGCAATGATCCTCGGCATTCTGTTCGAGAAGCAGAACGTTGCCTTCATGGTCGGCCTGGCATTCTCTGTGGCTGCCTGCGCAAACTTCCCGGTGCTGGTGCTGTCAATGTTCTGGAAGGGCTTAACCACCCGCGGCGCAGTGGTTGGCGGCGTAGTGGGCTTAGTGACTGCAGTAACATTGATTGTGCTTGCGAAAGCGGTTTGGGTAGACACCTTGGGCATTTCTGATACTCCGATTAACCCATTCAATGGCCCGGCAATCTTTGCAATGCCATTGTCATTCTTCTGCTGCTGGCTGTTCTCCATCACAGACAGCTCTGCGCAGGCGCATGCTGAACGCAAAGCTTTCGATGCGCAGTTTGTACGCTCGCAGACCGGCATCGGCATCTCCGGCGCATCAGATCACTGATCTGCTGATTAAGCCAAAATAAGAAAGCCCCGCAAGGGGCTTTTTTTAGGGCGGGGCTTTCTTCGCAGCGCTGCGCTACTGGCGGATGAAGTGTTCGCCGTTGAGCGTCATTTTCCATTGGCCTTTTTCCCGGTAAGGCGCCCGGTTAATGATAAAGCGCTTTGACAGCTCGCCCTGGCCCTGGCCGATGCTGAAGCTTTGACCGTCAAAGCTGCTGATATTGGCTTTGACAAACACCGAGGCGCTGCTGCTGCCGGCCTCTCTGGCGCGGTGATGCGCCGCATATTCCTTATGCGAATACAGCACCTCGCCCGAAGCCTTGATGATCAATTCGCTTTGCTCATTTTTCCATGCGCCAATATAGCTTTGATGATTTTCCAGCAGGGGATCGGTTTGCGTGCAGGCGCTGATCAGCAGGGCGCAGAGCGGCGCAAGAAATAACAGGCGGATATTCATGGGCGGACTCAAATGCGCAGGAATGATTTTCAATGTGCGCTTTTGCTGTGTAATTTACAGCAGGCTTTGCTTCAGATTTTGTAATTCATCCGCCATGCAGCAGCTCAAGGCGCTGCGCATTCTGTCTGTCCATGCGAATTTATTCACCGCGGCGCGCCGGCTTCATGCTAAGTTAGAAAGCAGGAACAGCAAAAGCCAGCGCATTGTCATGCGGCCTGCTTGGCTCATGGCGGACTGCAATAAAAATACAGCAGCGCGGTTCAAAACAGCGCGCAGGAAGGATGGCATGCAGGCATTCAGCGATTTCTGGAAAGGCTTTAAGATGCTGCCGTCAGCGTGGCTGCTGCTGCTTCAGCTGCTGGTGCTTGTGCTGACCGCCGTGCCGGATTTCAGCCTGACCTACCGCGCGCTGCTTTGGGTGCTGGGCGTGCTGCTTCTGCTGCTGATTGCCAAAGTCATCCAGCAGACGCCCATGTTCACTATTCTAGGATTAAGCTTTGTCGGCGGCGCCGTCATCTTTTCAGCCATGATGATCCTTGGCTCCAGCGATCCGAAGATTCAGATGACTGCGCACAGCTTTGAAGCTCTGGCGTATTTCAGCGCGGCTTACGGCCTGCTCCGCTATATGTTTGCAGACCGCTATTTAACCCGCGATGAGCTGTTTGCTGCCGGCGCAGTCTTCACTTTAATCGCCTGGGGTTTTGCCTTTCTCTACAGCGTCTGCCAGCTGGCTTATCCCGGCAGCTTTTACAATGCCTCTATTCCGGGGCAGCAGTCATGGCTGGATCTGCTGTTCCTGAGTTTCAGCCTGCAGTCGGCGACAGGGCTGTCCGATTTAATGCCGGTCAGCGCGCCGGCGCGGGTTTTAGCCATGCTGCAGATATTTTGCGGCGTGATGTATCTGGCGGTGATTGTATCCCGGCTGATCGCCCTGAATTATGTTGCGCATTTGCCTACGCAGCGGGATAAAGAACGCTGAGCCATGTTACGAGAAATTAACATGAGCCTAACATATTTATTTTTATAATTAATTTATAATGCGGTTGAGTTTTTTCTGTTTACTGAACTCTTCTTTTTGTTCACTTTACGTGAATGCTTCCTGACCTTCGGGTCTGTCTGATAAACAAAATAATCAAGATGGGGTCTTTATGTCTTCCAAATCTGCATCTTGGCATTCCAATGTGAATCCCAATGTGTTTCTAAGTACGGTCATTATTATCGGCGTGTTTCTGGCTGTTGTCATTTTGGCGCCAAACTCATTTGACCTGATCACCAAGCAATTGAATCAGTGGGTGACCGACTCATTCAGCTGGTTCTATGTGCTGTCTGTGGCGATTTTCCTGATTCTGCTGATTTATATCGCCCTGTCTGATATGGGGAAAATCAAGCTGGGGCAAGATCACAGCCTGCCGTCCTACAGCAACACCTCCTGGTTTGCCATGCTGTTTACCGCAGGCATGGGCATTGGCCTGATGTTCTTCGGGGTTGCGGAGCCGGTGATGCACTATGTTTCCCCGCCTGCAGGCGACCCGGAAACCATTTCAGCTGCCCAGCAGGCCATGCGCGTCACCTTTTTCCATTGGGGCCTGCATGCGTGGGCCATTTATACGCTTGTCGGCTTAGCGCTGGCGTATTTCGCTTACCGGCATCAGCTGCCGCTGAAAATCCGTTCGGCGCTGTATCCGCTGATCGGCAGTAAAATTCATGGCCCGGTTGGCGATGCCGTCGACACCTTTGCCACCATCGGCACGGTGTTTGGCGTGGCGACCACGCTGGGCTTCGGCGTGACGCAAATCAATTCCGGCCTGAATTACCTGACCGGCATTGAACAGTCTGCGCAGACTCAGGTTATTTTAATCATTGCCGTCAGCGCCATGGCTTCTTTGTCGATCTTTCTGGGCCTGGATAAAGGCATCAAGCGCCTGTCCGAGCTGAATTTAGTGCTGGCCTTGGCGCTGCTGCTGTTTGTGTTCTTTGCCGGCCCCAGCATTTACCTGCTGCAGACCACCATTCAGAATGCCGGCCAGTACATCTCCAATTTATTCAGCATGACCTTCAACCTGCATGCCTATCAGCCCGACGGCTGGATTGGCGGCTGGACCATCATGTACTGGGCATGGTGGATTTCATGGTCGCCATTTGTCGGCATGTTCATTGCGCGGGTATCGGAAGGGCGCAGCATCCGTGAGTTTATTGTCGGCGTGCTGCTGATTCCGTCAGGCTTTACTCTGATCTGGATGGGCTTTATGGGCAATGCCGCCTTGCACAGCATTCTGCATGAAGCCAATTCCGGCTTAGTGGCGGCGGTGCAGCGCGACTCTTCGGTGGCGCTGTTCGAATTCCTGCACGGGCTGCCGTTTTCCGGCGTTATGAGCCTGCTGGCCACCTTGCTGGTGATGCTGTTCTTTGTCACCTCGGCCGATTCCGGCGCGCTGGTCACCGACTATTTAACTTCAAAATCTGAAAATTCTCCGGTCTGGCAGCGCCTGTTCTGGACGGTGCTGATGGCGCTTTTGGCGATTGTGCTCCTGCTCGCAGGCGGCTTGGGCGCGCTGCAGTCTGCGACCATGCTCAGCGCCTTGCCGTTCACCTTGATTATGCTGCTGATTTGCTGGGGACTGCTGAAGGCGCTGCGCCTGGATGTGGTTAAAATGCAGGCGCTGCAGGCCGCGCGCATTACCCCCCGGGCCATTCAGAATCCGCGCAGCTGGCAGCAGCGGCTGGGCTTGATCATGCATTATCCGCATTCTAAAACTGAGGTGGAGCAGTTTATTCAAGCTCAGGTTCTGCATGCATTTCGCAGCATTCAGAAAGAATTTGAGCGCCGTGAGCTGGCGGTTGAAATTATCCGGCTGGACGAGGGGCTGGAGCTGCGGGTTGATCATCATAATGAAAGCAATTTCATTTATCAGGTCATTGCGCGGGAAACCCTGCCGCCGAGCTTTATGGCGGATGTGCAGACGGAGCATGCGGAATACTATCAGGCCGAAGTGTTTTTAAAAGAAGGCGGGCAAAACTATGATGTGATGGAATGGACGCAGGAAGACCTGCTGCAGGACATTATTGACCAGTATGAACGCCATCTGCATTTTTTAAATCTGGTGCGTCTGCCTGAGTAAAATTCAGGACGGGACAAGCCATTAAAAAAGGACGCAAAATGCGTCCTTTTTTTGAATTCGGTTTCTAAATGAATTAGAAGCGGAATTTAGCGTTTACGCCAACAGTTTCAGTATCACGTACTGAACCTTTTTCAGCATTTGCGTTAACGTAGTTTGCGCCAACAGCAACAGCTGGAGTAATGAAGTAATTTACGTTTGCGCCCCAAGCTTTGTTTGGAGACTCTTTAAAGCTGGATTCAGCATAAGATGCGCCAACGCTTAATTTAGGGGTTACAAATAAATCAGTTTTGAAGCCGTAAGCTTTGTATTCAGCAAGCAGCAGGTTGGTTTCAAAGCCAACTGCCATGTTGGTGCCGTCAATCGCGCCTACGTATTTAGCGCGCGCAGTAACTGCGTCTTGGTCACGGGCAATTGTATTTGATTCTAGGCCGGCTTTTACAACACCGTTAGACAGAATGTTGAAAGCGTCATAAGAAACTTGGTTAGGCACGCTGGTGTAGCCAACAGCAACCAGGAAGTTAGGCACAACAACCGCACCGACTTCAACTGCATAGCGGTCGCCGTGATCGTCAGCTTCGCCGTCTTTATGGTCAGTGATTGTGTTGCTGTAAGACGCGCTGGCGTATACAGGAACAAATTTAGTCGGGATATAAGCTTCAGCTTTAGCGCCGATCGTATGCGAAGTGTAGTCAGCATCATCTGCATTTACGTCGTATTCGCCGTAGTTATATGCTAAAGACGCGTTTGAAGCCTGATTTAAGAAAGCTGCTTCAGCCAATGGGCCTTTAGATGCATCAACATTTTTAAAGTAGTAAGTACCCTGAACAGCGCCAGTAAAGTTTTTGTCATTTACAGTGTTGTCAATGAATTCTGACTGACCTTGTACTTCTACTTGGTACGCTTGTGCACCGGTCATGGCTAAAAGTAAAGCAGAGGCTAAACCGAGTTTTTTCATGATAAATACCAGTTCTATTGCAAATGGATTAAACATTGAGCATTGTATTGTAACATTTTATTAAGTCAATGATCTTTAAAGCGATTATTTTATAGATATGTAAACGGTTTATTTTTTATTCAAATCTGCACCAAATGGTAAAAATGCTGTCAACCTGAAAAAAGTTGATTCATAACAATGGCTCGCTGTAAGGCTTTTACTCAAAAAAGCGCAGATTTAAGGCTGGAAAGAACGGTTTTATTATTGTAAAAATCAATTTAATTGTTGATTTCAATCTTAAATAACAATTGTGTATTAAACAATCTAAACAGGGAGGCTGCGCTTTATTGCACATTTTTTATGCAGCAAGCGGGATCAGCCGTTTAAGGGAATGACGGTTGATCATAAAAAAGACACTTCTTTTATTTTATTGCCAACTGTTTGGCGTAAATAATGGTAAAATGTGATGCATCTTAAAGCATAGTAAATTAATCTACTTTACTTATTCTGCAATAGTTCCCATAATCTAATTATCAGATCAGGCGCATTTTGTGATCCTTGACTGATTCTCCACAATTTTTGTTTTTATCCGCCCAGCTTTCCCCAAGGTTGGGCTTTTTTTTGTCTGGAACTTCATCCGGCTGTTTGGGCAGCGCCTGAATTCTGGCCAGAGCCTGCCGGCTGTGCATGTTAATGCTTTGCGCAGCAGGGCTGTTTTATCCCTCTTTTTCTCCAGCGCCGCATGCGGCTCAGGCTCAGGGCAAACTGGCTCACCCGCCATAATTAAATTGCCTGCAGCCGTCCGGCATGATGAATTCAGGCGCCGCCGCGGTTTAAAATAAAAGGCGCACAATCTGCACGCTAATGGTGCGCTATTTCCCGAAAAAGCGGGGCTGAAATAAATTCAAGGCAAAAAAAATCCCGGTTTTTATGCAAAACCGGGATTTTTCTGCCAAAATTTGCGGGAAATCTAAAATTTCTGCTGAGGAAAACCTTAGAATGCCCTAATGAGGTGCATTATGCACTGAATTGTAGCGTGTGTAAATATATTCCGGAATGGCTGAATAAAAAATAGCTGTTTTTTTTATATCTAAATGAAATATAAGGTAAAAAATAATTAATGGCTAATGCCTTTTGCCGGGCAATTGAATATACTGCGCGGAGCAATAATAATATGAGGCCATGGCTGCCGGCATCAGTTCACAATGCATTGATCTGGCCTGCGCCTTGGCGGAACAGCTGCGCCTTTGGGCGATGAATCAGTTTGAGAATGGGGCATAAAAAACAATACGATGAATGCTTTACGCTCTGAACATATCAGCAGGCGCTTATGGCTGGCGATGCTGGTCATCATGCTCTCCGTCGCCCTCATTAGCCTGCCGCTGATTGTCAGCAGCTACCGCAGCTATCAGAAAAGCTCGGAAGCGCTGCAGGAAATTCAAAGCCTGAAAATGGTTGCGGAATTGTCCAATAAGATTTCAAGAGAGCGCGCGCCGGCAAATAATGCCATGTCCAGCCCGCAGGATGAACTGCCGGAGCAGCTGGGCGCCTTGCGCAAATACCGCGCAGAAGCCGATATTCAGATGCAGCAGGCTGCAGAGGTGCTGAGGCGGACGGGATTTGCCGGCGCTGCGCGCGAGCTGGAGCAGAATTTCAAGCCGGCCTTGGCGCTTGGGCGCCAGGCAGTCGACCGCTATATTGCCCTGCCTTACGGGCAGCGGCGGCAGGAGCAGCTGGATCAGGCCATTGCCTCAATGTTCATGGCCTGGGATCAAAGCCACGCGGTCCTGCAGCATGTGGTGAGCCAGTCCAAAGGCAAAGATACGGCATTATCCAATTATTATACTTTAATTCTGCTGCTGGCCGATTTGCGCGATCAGGCAGGCAGAACCGCATCAAATATTATGGCGGCGGTAAGCTTTAATGAGCCGATTCCTGAAGAAAATTTGGCACGCTTCATGCAGACCCAGCGCCAAACACAGTATTTATGGCAATTGGTCAATGTGGTGCAGCCTGAGCATGATAAAACCCCGGAGTTTCAGGCGCTGCACCGGCGGGTGAAAAGCGGATTTCTGGATCAGGGCCTGCCGCTGATTGCCGGCCTGGTGGATGAAAGCCTGAAGGGCCAGCCTTACAGCATGACCGGCCCGCAGCTGACCCAGGCGATTGTGGGAAAATTCAGCACTGTAGTGGATCTGCAGAGCTATATTCTGCAGTACAGCGTAGACGCCGCCCGGCAGGAGCTGCAGCAGGCGAAAAAAAAGCTGATTTACGCCATTTTAATTGTGCTGGTTTCTTTGCTGACCGTTGTGCTGACCATGATTTACGCGCGGAAATGGGTATTTGAGCCTTTGATTGTTGCCCGCAGGCAGCTGTTTGCGCTGGCGCAGCTGGAGGACAGGCCGGCCCTGGAAAGCAGCCGGCACCGGCAGGGCAGCAGCATCTTTGACGCCATCAGCCGCCTGCAGAAAAAACTGCAGCAGCGCGAAGCTTTGGAGTTCCAGCTGAAGCATATTGCGCACTCCGACTCACTGACCGGCATTGCCAACCGCTTTGCGCTGGACGAATACATTAAGCTTTTGGAAAAGCAGCCCAGCCAATTTAAGCAAACCTGCCTGATGATTATTGATATTGATAATTTCAAGCAGGTGAATGACCGCTGCGGGCATATTGCCGGCGACTGGGTGATTCAGGCGGTTGCGGAAAACCTGAAAAGCTGCGTGCGCGCGTCCGATCTGCTGGTGCGCTACGGCGGCGATGAATTTCTGGTGCTGATCGAAAACATCAGCCAGGAAACGGCCTTGAAAGTTGCCGAGAAAATCCGCAAGGGGGTTTTGGCGTCGGAAATTCTGCAGTGCGAAGAACTGGCCGAAGTGAATGTGTCGATCAGCGCAGGGGTGGCGGTTGGCGCGGCCAGCTGGATGGCGCTGCTGGCCAGGGCAGATGAGGCGCTGTTCAGAGCCAAAGCCAAAGGCAAGAATACAGTTTCGGACTGATCTGATCCGCTACATGCAGGCAAGCCGGCATGCTCAGCCCAAAGATCATGCCCTGCGCATGCTGCAGGCCTTTTTACCCGGCTGCGGGGCAGCGGTGCCCGCCGCTGCGCTTTGGGGATGATGCGCCAGCCTGAAGCCATTATGAATCAGCCGGAATTGCATAAATTATCGTCAAGCAAGATGAATGAAATTCATGTTAAACTGACCGGCTTTCATCTTGGGCCTGATGTTCAGGCCTTTCATCTGCCAGCCGAGAATTGCTAGCCATGTCTACTGCTTATACCATGCAGACAGCGCCTAAAGCGCTGTTTGATTACGACAAATATTGGGCGTCATGTTTTGATCCTGCGCCATTTTTGCCGATGTCGCGTGCAGAAATGGATCAGCTCGGCTGGGACAGCTGTGACTTTATTCTGGTCTGCGGCGACGCCTATATCGACCATCCTTCATTCTGTTCCGGCATTATCGGCCGCACCCTGGAAGCGCAAGGCTTCCGCGTCGGCATTATTTCGCAGCCGGACTGGACCAATGCTGAAGCCTTCCGCGCGCTGGGCAAGCCGAATATCGCCTGGGGCGTGACCGCGGGAAATATGGACTCGATGATCAACCGCTATACGGCAGACCGCAAAATCCGCTCGGATGACGCCTATTCTCCGGACAATGTGCCGAACAAGCGCCCGGACCGCGCGGCGACGGTGTATTGCCAGCGCTGCCGCGAGGCTTTTCCGGATGTGCCGGTGCTGCTGGGCGGCATTGAAGCTTCGCTGCGCCGCATTGCGCATTATGATTACTGGTCAGACAAAGTCCGCCGTTCAGTGCTGATGGATTCCAAGGCTGACCTGCTGATGTACGGCAATGGCGAGCGCTCGATTGTCGAAGTCATGCACCGCCTGGCCAAAGGCCAGAAAATCCACGAAATTACCGATGTGCGCGGCACCGCATTCATCGTCAATAAAAATAACCGCGCCTCCAAAGCCAAATTTGTGGAAATCGCTTCCAACGATGTGGATGCCGTCGGGCGCGTCGATCCAATCATCAACCCTTATGTGATGACGGAAGATCTGGACGGCTGCGAAATTGAAAAAGATAAGGGCAATTCTTTAACCCAGTACCAGAATTTCCAGAAAGAACTGGTTGCCAACCCTATTGTGCGTGAAGGCGACAATCTGGATGCCGATACCCAGATTGTGCAGCTGCAGCCGGCTTCCAAAGCCATCAAGCATAAGCTGCCGCCGCGTGAGCTGGCGGTGATCCGCCTGCCGGCGTTTGAAGACGTGGCTGCTGATCCTGTGCTGTATGCGCACGCCAACCGCATTCTGCATCTGGAAACCAATCCGGGCAATGCGCGCGCGCTGGTGCAGAAGCACGGCGAACGCGATGTCTGGCTGAATGCGCCGCCGATTCCGCTGACCACGGAAGAAATGGACTATGTCTTTGACCTGCCGTATGCGCGCCTGCCGCATCCGGCCTATGGCGATGCGCGCTTCCCGGCCTTTGACATGATCAAATTCTCGGTGAACATTATGCGCGGCTGTTTCGGCGGCTGCACCTTCTGTTCCATTACCGAGCATGAAGGCCGGATTATTCAGAACCGTTCCGAAGATTCCATCCTGCGCGAAGTGGAAAAAATCCGCGATACTGCGCCGGGCTTTACCGGCATTATTTCAGACTTAGGCGGCCCGACGGCCAATATGTACCGCCTGCACTGCAAAGACCCTGAAATTGAAAAGAACTGCCGCAAGCCGTCCTGCGTTTATCCGGGCGTCTGCCAGAACCTGCATACTGACCATGCGCCCTTAACCCAGCTGTACCGCAAGGCGCGCGCGCTCAAGGGCATTAAAAAAATCCTGATCGGTTCAGGCCTGCGCTATGACCTGGCGGTGCTGAACCCTGAATATGTCAAAGAATTGGTGCAGCATCATGTCGGCGGCTATTTGAAGATTGCCCCCGAGCATACCGAGAAAGGCCCATTGTCCAAGATGATGAAGCCGGGCATCGGCACTTATGACCGCTTCAAGCAGATGTTTGACCGCTTCAGCAAAGAGGCAGGAAAAGAGCAGTACCTGATTCCGTACTTCATCGCCGCGCATCCGGGCACGACCGAATATGACATGATGAATCTGGCGATTTGGCTGAAGAAGAACGGTTTCCGCGCTGATCAGGTGCAGACGTTCTATCCGTCGCCGATGGCGACAGCGACCACCATGTATCACACCGGTAAAAACCCGCTGGCGAAAGTGGCGCGCTATACCGAAAATGTCGATATTGTGAAAGGCGAAAAGCGCCGCCGTATTCATAAAGCATTCTTGCGCTATCATGATCCGAACAACTGGCCTTTGCTGCGCGAGGCGCTGAAGGAAATGGGCCGCGCCGATCTGATCGGCAACTCGAAGCAGCATCTGATTCCGACCTATCAGCCTGCGGGAGCGGCTGATGGCCAGTATCAGTCAGCGCGCAAGAAAAACTCCACGGTTGGCGGCGATTCGCAAAAGCGCGCGGGCGACAATGCTGCCCGAAACAATCAGGCCGGCAATGCACCGCGTCCGTCAAATACCAAAAAACGTCCAGAAAGAGGGCAGATTTTGACTCAGCATACCGGCCTGCCGCCGCGCGAAACCGGCGATAAAAAACCGTTTGGCGGCGCCAAGCCAAAGGGCAAGTCCAAGCCGCGATCGAAAGCTTAATTTTGATCAGTGAATGAAGAAGGATGCTCAGGCATCCTTTTTTTCTGCGTGAAGCGCCAATTGACATAAACTGCAGCAATTCAGGCTGACTTCAGGGCAGGAATAGTGCTAAAACAGTAACAGCTTATCGGAATTGGCTGACAGCCGTCAGAAACGGCCTTGCCAGATTTTCCGCGCATGGCATACATTAGCCGGAATAGCCGCTTAAAGGTTATTGACCTTAACCGCCGGACATTCCAGAAATGGCGGCAGCTGTGTAGCGAATTGTCAATTTTGACGCATGTTTGGTGTAAGGTTGAAGGGAATTTTTTTAATTGGAAATTTTAACAATAAGACTGGCTGTATACTGGAGCAAGGCATAAGTTTACGGCTAAAAAACGATTATAAGAAAGATAAAGGATTATGAGAGATGGCAATTTATATTGTGATCGCGAGTATTTTACTTGGCTGCATGCTCATAATGGCTTGGAACAGTTTGGAAAATAACGCCAAGCAGCAGGATAGCGCATTGAAGCAGCGCGCTATTTTCAGTATTAATGAGCAGCTGGCCTATACGCGCCTGAAAGAAATCCTGCCCAGCCATACGGTTTTGGCGCATGTTTCTTTCGATGCGCTGCTGACCACCAAATATCACCGCACGCGCAATAAGTACCGCAATATGGTGGCGGATTTTGTAGTGCTGGATAAAAATCAGCAGGTGGCCGCCATTGTCGCTTTGGATGATCCGATGGTGCTGAAGCGCCCGCAGCGCGCGCAATATCAGGATGCGCTGCTGGAAATGGCTGGCTACCGCGTAATCCGCTATGAGGATGTGCCGGAGTATTATCAGCTGCGGGAAGACTTTCTGCCCGAGCATGCCAAATTGCGCCCGGCTGCGCTGGTAAGCGATCTGAAGAAATACCACCTTTATTCAGATCTGGAACGCAAGAAAGTCAAGCTGCTCAGCTGAGCAGCCGAAATGAAAAAGCATGCCGGAACGGCATGCTTTTTTTATGGCCTGCGCCGGGCGGAACCGGCATAAGCCAGCCGGTGCTTAAAGCAGCGCCCGGTTGCTATTCAGGCTTGACCGCAACCACGGTCATTTCAACCAGCACATCCGGCGCATACAGCTTGGCTTCAACGCAGGTGCGGGGCAGGGCCTGCATGCCGCTGACCCAGGCATCCCAGACTTCATTCATGCCGGCATAGTCCTGTTCAATATCCTTGAGGAAAATCATCACCGACATGATATGGCTTTTGTCGGTGCCGGCATCCGCCAGAAAGCGGTCAATGATGTCCAGCGTTTGCTGGGTTTGGCCTTGAATATCTAAGCTGGTGTCTGCAGCCAGCTGGCCGGCCAAATGCACCAGATTGCCGGAAATGGCGATTTCCGAAAAGCGTTTTTCTACATGCAGTCGCTGTACAGTCATGATCAATCCTGAGTTTTAAAAGCTATGCGCTAAGTTTACGTGATCAGGGCGGTTCTGCAAGCCGGCTTTGCTGCAGCGTCAGCGCTTCAATCCGGACTAGCAGGCGGGACTGGAAAATAATCAGGCCGTTATGGCTGGGGCAGATGATCAAATTGCCCAGATTCAAAAACTGAATATGCGCTGCCCTGAGCTGATTCAGGCAGAATGCAATTGAGCTGTGCACGGGGCAGGCCTGCTCTAAGGCCAGAAGGGCGTTGCTGGATGGCGGATGGAGATGCATGTTTTCGGCCTCTGCAGAAATGGCGGATGCGCATGGGGCATCCGCGGGTTGGCGGTCAGGGCTGCGGTGGCGCATCAGGCTCCGGCCCGCGTTCAGGCCGGCTGCTGAGCTGATACCAGTCCACATGGCGGGTCAGGAACATCACCGCGGCCAGCGCAATGAAGGAAATTACCGAGCCGATCAGGAAAGTTTTGCCTGAAGACTGCAGCAGCAGGTACATGACGGCGTACAGCGCGCTCAGGATGGTGCCGAACAGCGCCGCGGCTTTTATGCCGTTCATGACAAAGCAGAGGTACCAGGTCATCAGGCTGACGCAGGCGGCGGCCGCCGCAGCATAGGCCCAGGCGAAGGCATAGTATTCACTGATGGAAAGCAGCAGCACAAAGAAGATGCCCTGCGCCACCGCCACCAGGGAATATTGAACCGGGTGGATGCGCAGGCCTTTCAGGACTTCAAACAGGAAGAAGCAGCCGAAAGTGATCAGAATGATGGCGATGCCGTATTTCAGGGCGCGGTCTGTCTGGGTATAGGCATTGACCGGCGCTAGAAACTCAGTGGAAAGGCCGGTTTTTTCTGCGCGGCCTTCACTGCTGTAGGCTGCCTCATGGGATGCATCGGCATTGCCCAGCTGGCGGATGCAGTCATTGCTGCTGCAGCTGGCCAGCTTATTCAGGTTCTGCTGCCCTAAAGCGATATTCTTCCATTGCGCTGTAAACCGCTGCCGGCTGCTGGTTTTTTCATACGGCAGGCTTTGGCCGTCGTACTTGGCATCCGCCCAGTTGCCGCGGGCCGCATAAGTGACCTGCCGGCTGGTCGGAATCAGGGTGAATTTCCCCAAGCCGGCGCTGTTGACCTGCAGGCTGAAGTTGAAGCCGTTCTGAATGGCGCTCAGCAGTTCGGGGCGCTGCTGCACCGAGATGGCCATAAAATCAAAGCCTGAGCCGGCGCTGCCTTGCGGGCTCATTTCAAACTGATAGCTTTTATTCAGGATTTTAATGCTGGGATTGCTGTCCAGCCCGCGCGGATCATGCACCGGCAGCACGATTTCGGCTTTATCCCACTGGTACTGCTGGCCGGAGATTTCCGGCTTCTGAAATACGCCTTGCGCGCTTAAATCCGCCTGATAGCTGACGGCGCGGTAAATCGTGCGCTTGTAGGCGCGGTCCGAAACATTGAATTCCGCTGTCCAGCCGGCGCTGTCTGCGCCAATGAGCGCAAAGCGGTCCAGGGTGCAGGCATACTGCTCATTTTTTTCATTCAGGCAGGCGCCTTGTTCCTGATAGGGCACACGGATATAGGGCGAAATAATGATCTGCGGGCTGATATTGTTCTGGGCAATATCCTTGAGGAAGGCCTGCTGATAGCCCTGCCGCTCTGAAACCAGCCCTGAGATGAAAAACAGGCCGATCCAGAACAGCGCCATCAGAATAATGATGGCGATGAGTTTGATGCTGATAAAGCTTGCCCGCATTGCTGTTCCTTATATGTGCTGCTGATGGCGACAGTGTGCGCAAGGGCGGTGTGCTTTGTTTGAGCCGGCGTTGATTTTTCTGTGAAGTTCTGGTGAAGCCGCCGGAAGCCCTGCTTATCAGGTTCAGGAGGCGGGCAGCGGGAACAGCCTTGGCTTTAAGCAGCGGGCCTAAGGATGCTGCAACTGCGGCAGCTGCATGCTGACCGCAACGCCCTGCCGGTGCGGGCCAAGTTCATGGATTTGATTTTCATCAATGTTCTGAATCTGGATCTGGCCGTGATGCTGTTCAACCACCTGCTTGACAATGCTCAGCCCGATGCCGGAACTGCGCTGCCGGGTATCCGGCCGGGGCAGGGAAAAATAAGTGTCAAACAGCTGCTTTAAGGCGAATTCCGGAATCCATGGCCCTTCATTGAAAATCTGGATCTGCAGCGGCCGGGCATGCAGCCGGATCAGCATTTTTGCCCCTTCGGTGGAAAAATCCAGAGCATTGTCCAGCAGGTTGGACAGCGCCTGCTGCAGCCAGAAGCGGTCCGCCTGAATCCGGCAGGGCTGCTGCAGCTCCAGCCGGCAGTCAATCCGCTTATTTTGCATCCGGCTGGCCTGCTGATCCAGCACCTGCTGCATCAGCTGCGCCAAATCAAACTCATGCAGATCCAGCGGATGCTTGGATTTTTCCAGCCGGGTCAGCAGCAGCATGCGGTCAATCAGGCTTCTCAGGCGCTGGCTCTGCGCATGAATATGCGCGGCGAACTGCTGCTGGTCCTGCAGCGGCAGCGCTTCATTCAGCAGTTCCGCGCTGGCCTGAATCGCCGTGAGCGGGCTTTTCAGCTCATGGGTCAGGGTGTTGACATAGTGTTCCACATAGGCGCGGTCTTCAAGCTTTTCCCGCATGGTTTCAACCGCCTGCGCCACCTGATTCAGCTCCTTCGCGGAATGGAAATGCGGCGTCTGATTCACTGGGGCCAGCGCCTGAGCGTATTTGCGCACCCGGTCAATGCTGTGTTTCAGCCAGTACGCCACCAGGCTGGCCAGAAACAGGCTGAGCAGGGCAATCCAGATAGCCTGCTGCAGCAGCTGGTCTTCGGCGCGCTGGATATACGGCTGCACGGAAATATTCGGCTTGCCGATGCTGACCACGCCAATCAGCTGCTGCTGATGGTAGATCGGGGCGGCGATGTACATGGTGCTGCTGCCGGCGTCATAGGGATTGCTGCGGGTTGAGCGCACGCCGTATTTGCCTTGCAGCGTCAGGTAGACGTCATTCCATCGGGAATAGTCCTGCCCGGCCGCCAGCCCCTGGGAATCATAAATTACTTTGCCCTGCGCATCGGTAATGTAAATCTGCTGATTGATTTCCTTTTTATTATGCTGCCAGATATTGGCGTTGATTTTCCGGTTCAGCGCATTCTGAATTTTTTCATCGAACTGCGCCGTGGCAACCTTCTGCGCGTAGACATCTTCCGCCACCAGCATGGCGATGATATTGGCGTTTTCGGCCAGGGTGTCTTCCACCACCTGGCGCACATTCGGCTTGACCTGCTGGTTGAAGGCATAGGACATGAACCAGAGCCCGAGCAGGATCACCAGGCCGAAGAAGAACCAGATGCGGATGAAGATTGACATGCCGGCCGGCCTAATCCAGCCGCTTCAGGCTGTAGCCGAAACCGCGGTGCGTCACAATCGGGTCCTGGGCGGCTGAAACCTGCTTGAGTTTCTGCCGGAGGCCTTTGATGTGGGTATCGACGGTGCGCTCCAGGCTGTGTTCCGGGTGTTCCCAGATGTGGTCCATCAGCTGTTGGCGGCTGAAGACCTGTTCAGGATGGTCAATCAGCAGCTTAAGCAGGCGGTATTCGTAGCGGGTCAGCTGCAGGGCGGCGCCGAGAAAATGAATTTGCAGCGCTTCATCAAGGCAGCGCCATGTTTTTGCCGCTGCCTGCAGAGTGCCTGCTTCATCCGGATTCATGCGGCTTGAGGGCGAAGCCTGCGCGCCTGCGCTTTGCGCCTGCAGTTCCATTCTGCGCCATATCGCCTTGATGCGCGAAACAATTTCACGCGAGCTGAACGGCTTGGCGCAGTAATCATCGGCGCCGATTTCCAGCCCGACAATCCGGTCAATTTCATCATCGCGCGCGGTGAGGAACAGCAGCGGCGTGTGGCTGAAGCTGCGGATTTTCCTGCAGACTTCAAAGCCGTTCAGATCCGGCAGGCCGACATCTAAAATAATAAAATCAAAGTCCTGCTGCTGCAGCATTTGAATGGCCTGCAGGCCGGCGCTGGCCCAGCTGACTTGCCAGTTTTCGCGCTCAAGGGCATAGCGCAGGGGCATGAGAATCGCGGCGTCATCCTCTACGCACAGAATCTGTCTTTTATTATTCATGGGCCTGTGAATTTGATGGAATCAATTGCAGTGTACTTAAATTATTTTTTTTAGGCGAATGAACTTTAGGTGAAGTCTGTATGAACTGTATGAAGGCGGCAGGGAAAAGTCAGGAGGGTTTGAAGCGGGCGCTTACCCATGTCTATGTTTGAGCGCCCTGCAATATTCGGATTTGATCGTCACGCCAATTACAGGACAGCATGCTGCAAGTATTGGTGACTTGCGGCATCTCGGCAGCTGCATGGGTAATGCATTGCGCGGACTAGATTACGCTATTTTTTGAGCAGATGGGTAAGTATTTAGTCGAAAAGATGTTTTTTTGTTTATTTAATAGTCTTTTGAAGGGTGATGAAGTTCAGCATTTAATTGAGTGTTTTTATAAGCAAACTGCTCTGAGAAAGCATCTGCTTCCGCGGAGGGCGGCAGGGACGCCGCCCGTTGGACAAGGGCTGCATGGATGAGCCCTTTGTCCAACAGAGGATTTTTGTTCCTTTTGATCCTTCAAAAGGAAGGCATTGCCTGCGCAAAAGGCAGTCGCTTTTGCACTTTATTTGAGGCAGTGGCAAAGATTCGGCTTAAATGATTATTTTTTACCACAGCAAAAGCTGCGCTTCATCCTGCTGTTCCGCAAGCTGATACAGCCCGACGCCAATCAGGCGGAACTGATCCTGCGCGGGAATCTGCATTTCCTTCAATAAAAGCTGCACGGCCTGCATCATTTCCTGCTGCGAAGTGAGCGCCTGCTTAAAGCTCCTGCTGTGCTGCAGCACCTGAAAGTTTTTAAGCTTGAGCTTGACCGTCACGCCGCGCGCCTGCAGGCGCTTTTTTTCCAGACTGAGCCAGACCCGCTGAATCAGGCTGCCCCAGCAGGCGGCGCACTGCTCCAAGGTCAGGTCATCATCAAAGGTGGTTTCCTTGGAAATTTGCTGGCGCTCGCGCTCGGCCTGAACCGGGCGCTCATCAATGCCCTGCGCGTATAAAAACAGCTGCCGGCCGTATTTGCCGAAATGCTGGATCAGCACGGCTTCTTCCATGGCCTGCAAATCGCCCAAGGTCTGCAGCTGCATGCTGTGCAGCTTTTGCTGCGTGACTTTGCCCACGCCGGGGATTTTCTGCAGCGGCAGGCCATGAATGAAGGCCTGAACTTTGGAGGGCTTGATCACGCAGATGCCGTTCGGCTTGTTCCAGTCCGACGCGATTTTGGCAAGGAATTTATTCGGCGCCACGCCGGCGGAGGCAGTCAGGCCGGTAGCCTGAAAAATATCTGCGCGGATGCGCATGGCGGCTTCGGTGGCGCTGGCGGTATGCTGCAGGTTTTCCGTCACATCCAGATAGGCTTCATCCAGCGACAGCGGCTCAATCTGCGCGGTATAGCGCTGAAATACCGCATGAATCTGCGCGGAAACGGCGCGGTATTTTTCAAAATCCGGCTCAATGACCGTGACTTGCGGGCACAGCTTGCGGGCCTGGCTCATCGGCATGGCGGAGCGCAGGCCAAATTCGCGCGCAGGGTAAGAGGCTGCGCAAATCACCGCGCGCGGATGGTTCGAGGACACCGCCACAGGCAGATGCCGCAGCTCAGGGCGCTCGCGCAGTTCTACAGATGCATAAAAGGCATCCATATCAATATGAATGATTTTTCTCATGCAGCGGCATGGCCGGAATAGGTTGATGCATGCAGTATCGCACAGCTTGCCGGCGGCGGTCAGCGGCCATTGCGCTTAGCGCGACACAGGCTGACTGGATAAAGCTGCGGGCCGGCATCCGGCTATTTTTCCGCAGCCTGTTCCGCCGGCGCGGCCGGGCTTAAGCCGTTTTGCAGCAGGAAGGCCTGCCAGTCTTTTTCAGCGCCATTGAAGACATTCAAATCCACGGCTTTAGCAATGCCTTGAATCTGGCCCTGATTGGTATGCTGCCAGAACAGCCAGTCAGGATTGTTCTTTAAATCCGGCTTGCCCCGGTATTCGCGTACCCAGAGCGGGGTGGCTTTAAACTCTCCGGCCAGCACAATGTTGTAGAAGGATTTGGAAATATAGAAAATCGGCTGCTTGCCGTAATGCTGCAGCAGCCGGTCATGCATGGCCTGAATTTCCTGCAGCAGCTGCTCTTTGCTGTAGGTGTTGATGCATTTGCTGTCGTATTCCAGATCAATCACCGGCGGCAGGGCGTCGTCCTTTTTCGGCACGGTTTCAATGAAATTCTGCGCCTGAATGGCGCCGCCGCGGCACAGCCGGTAAAAATGATAGGCGCCGACTAAAAAGCCCTGTTCACGCGCCTGCAGCCAGTTGTCCTGAAATTTTGTGTCTTTAAAATCGCCGCCTTCGGTGGCTTTCAAATACACAAAGCGGTAGGCCTGCGGGGAAATCTCCCGCCATTGCACATCGCCCTGATGATGCGAGACATCAAAGCCTTTGACTGGATATTCTTCCGCCGATGCAAAGCGGTGCGGCATCAGCAGCGCATAGCCCAGCAGCGCCGCGGCTGCAAAGCCCAGCAGTCCAATGAACAGGCTGCAAGTCTTTAAAGCGGAAGGGGCCGGCTGGCGTTTTTTCATGTGCAGCATACAGGTGAATGTCCGGGCTTCATGATAGCGCGAACCGGCGGGCTAAACTATGGCGTTTCTGCGCCGGCTGCCTAAACTGAAGCGCCTTTGGGAATCCGCCAGAAAACCGCAGCAGCAATCAGGTTGATGCAGCCGAGGCAGATTAAGGCGGCGTGAAAGGCGGCGGCAATCTGTCCGGCGCCGAAATAAGCGCTGAAGGCATTCACCAAGGTGCCCGCCAAAGCCACGCCAATGCTCATGGAAAGCATCATGATCATCGACAGGAAGCTGTTGCCGCTGCTGGCATCCTGCTGCGGCAGGTCTTTCAGGGTCAAGGTGTTCATGGCCACGAACTGCAGGGAGTTCAGCATGCCGAAGGCAAAGAAGTGCAGCGCGCGCAGCCATGCCGGCGTATCCGCCGAGCTGAGGGCAAAACTGGCAATGCAGGCGCCGACCAGCAGGGTGTTGGCCAGCAGCGTCCGGCGGTAGCCGAAGCGCTGAATAATCCGCCGGATCAGTGGCTTGGAGGCCAGCGAGCCTAAAACGGCCGGAATCATCAGCAGGCCGGTGATAAACGGCTCAAAGCCGAATGCCACCTGCAGCATCAGCGGCAGTAAAAACGGCATGGCATTGCCGCCCAGCCGGGCAAAAAAATTGCCGAGTATGCCGATGGCATACACCCGGTTTTGAAACTGCCGGCTGCGGAACAGCGCATTGCGGCTGCTGTGCGAATGCAGGGCATACAGCAGGCAGGCCAGAAGGCCTGAACCGGTCAGGCCAATGCTCCAGTACAGCGAATGGGACGCGCCGGCAATGTTTTCAATGCCTAAAGACAGACCCGTCATGGCAATCAGCAGCAGCAGGAATCCCAAAAAATCAAAGCGCGCCACGCTGGGTTCAGTGACATTCGGCATGGCTTTAAAGGTGATCAGGCCGCCCAGAATGCCCATTGGAATATTAATCAGGAAAATCCAGTGCCATGTGGCGGCTTCAGCCAGCCAGCCGCCAAGCGTGGGGCCAATCAGCGGGCCAATTAAGCCTGCCAGGCTCATCAGGCTCATGGCGGACAGAAATTGCGCCCTCGGGATCACTTTCAGCATGGCCAGGCGCCCGACGGGCAGCAGCAGCGCGCCGCCGATGCCCTGCAGAACCCGGTACAGCAGCAGCTCGTTCAGGCTGCCGGACTGGCCGCAGCCCAGTGAGGCCAAAGTAAAAATGATAATGGCGGCGAAATAAGTATTGCGCACGCCAAAGCGGTCAGCCAGCCAGCCGCTGAGCGGAATGCAGGCCGCCGCAGACAGCACATAGGCCACCACCACGCTGTGCATGTTCAGCGAGTCTTCATGCAGATGCGCAGCCATGGAAGGAATGGCGGTATTGACAATGGTGGTGTCCAGGCCCTGCATGAAAAAGCCGATGGAAACCAGCAGAACCAGCAGCCTGAATTCCGGCTGCAGCGCTTGATGTGAAGTGGTGGCGGTCATAGCGTCAGAAAATTGAAATTTATAAGCAGTTTAGCTGAATCCGCCGGCGCATGCCGCTGCTGAAGTGCAGCTGAACTGACATGGCGCTGTCACCGCGCTGCAATTACCTGCTTATAAATTGGTCAGCATTTGGGGTGGAAGAATGAAGGCAATGGCCAATTTTAAAATCTCCGCACTGCTGGCGGCAATGCTGTCACTGGGGCTGAGCGCATGCAATGACAGCAATGATGAGGCGGCAGCTCTTCCGGCCGCGGAGGAAGCCACGCCTGCATCCATTCAGCTGGTGCGGATCGGCGCTTATGAGTCGGGCGTATTCGGCGCCAGCGCAGCGGAAATTCCCGCTTTTGATGCCGGCAGCCAGCGCCTGTTTGTGGTGAATGCCGAAGCCGGCGAACTGGATGTGCTGGATTTGTCTGATCCCGCCAAGCCTGAAAAAATCGGGTCTATTTCAACGCATAGCCTCTTGCCGGGTTCTGAAGCGAACAGTGTTGCGGTGCATCAGGGCATTGTTGCGGTTGCGGTGCAGGCTGCCGATAAAACAGAGCCAGGCAAAGTGGCTTTCTATAAAGCCAGTGACTTAAGCCCGGTCAGTTCTGTCGATGTCGGCGCTTTGCCGGATATGCTGACCTTTACTCCAGACGGCAAAACAGTGCTGGCGGCCAATGAGGGCGAACCGAATGAGGGCTATCAAATTGACCCGGAAGGCTCGGTCAGCATTATTGATATCAGCAATATTCAGCAGCCGGCAGCCAAAACTGCCGGCTTTAAGGCATGGGATTCACGCAGGCAGGAGCTGCTGGATGCCGGCGTGCGTATTTTCGGGCCTGACATTGCACAGTATGCCGATGCCGCTGCCAAAGGCATTCAGGCCGCGGCTGTGTCTAAAGATTTAGAGCCTGAATACATTGCGGTCAGCGCAGACGGCAAAACGGCTTGGGTCAGCCTGCAGGAAAATAATGCAATTGCTGTGCTGGATTTGACCAAAGGTGAATTCACGGATATTTTCCCGCTGGGCTACAAAGATCACAGCACGCCGGAAAACGCTTTAGACGGCAGTGACCGTGACTGCGCGCCAGGGCAGGATGCTTTGGGGCAAACGGCTGCGCCGTGTGAGAAAGATGCAGGCATGATTAACATCAAGGCATGGCCGGGGCTGTACGGCATGTATATGCCGGACGCGATTGCGCAGTATCAAGCCAATGGCAAGGCCTATCTGGTGACCGCGAATGAAGGCGATGCGCGTGAATGGCTGGCCGATGAAGCTGGGTATTTTAAAGCCGGCGATTTGAATGCCGGTTATGCCGAAGAAATCCGCATTAAGCATTTATTTAAAAAAGCCGGTTTTGACAGTAAAGGCGATTATGCAGCGCATCTGCGCGCGCTGATTCCGGGTGTGAAAGGCGCGAAGCTGGATACAGCGGTATTTGGCGAATGCAAAACAGCCGAAGCTGCAGAAGTGTGTGCGGATAATCTGATTAAGGATGCGCAGATTGGCCGGTTAACCGTCAGCTGGACGCAGGGCTTCAAGAAAGACCCTGTAACAGGCAAGCCCCTGCTGGATGCGGACGGCAAGCTGACTTATGCCAAGCTGTATGCTTATGGCGGCCGTTCATTCAGCATTATTGACCCGCTGACGAAGCAAATTGTCTGGGATTCAGGCAGCGGGTTTGAACGGAAAATTGCGGCATTATTTCCGGAACAGTTCAACAGCAATCATGAAAGCTTCAAGTTTGATGACCGCAGCGACAATAAAGGCCCGGAGCCGGAAGGGGTCGCGCTAGGGAAGATCGGCAGGAAAACCTTTGCCTTTATTGGCTTGGAGCGCGCCAGCGGGATTATGGTCTATGACATCAGCAACCCGGAGCAGGCTCAATTTGTGCAGTATTTCAATGCGCGCGGCTTGAGCCAGCCGGGCACGGCCAAGCAGGGGGACTTAGGCCCTGAAGGCCTGATTTTTATTGCAGCCGATAAATCGCCGAACGGCAAGCCGCTGCTGGTGGTGGGCAATGAAGTCAGCGGCAGCACCGCCGTGTATGAAGTGAAGCTGCTGTAGCAGCCTGAAGGCAGCCTCAGCAGTTAACAGCGGGAGGAAGCGCTTGCGCTTCCTCCCGCTTTTTTTATTTCCGGCGCCGGGCTTAAACCACAAAATGCTCCGGGAAATCCAGATTGCGCAGGGCGCTGAAAATCTGCTGAGATGAATTGCAGACAATCAGCTTGGCGCGGTGCTGCGGCGGCAGGAAGCCTTCCTGCACCGCATGATCCAGCTGGGCAATCAGCGCATTGTAAAATCCATTGACGTTGTACAGCATCATCGGCTTTTGGTGCTGGTTCAGCTGCCCCCAGGTGGCGATTTCCAGAATTTCCTCCAGGGTGCCCAGCCCGCCCGGCAGGGCTACAAAGGCGCTGGCGCGCTCGGCCATCATGGCTTTGCGCTCATGCATGGTGCGCACAATATACAGCTCAGTTAAGCTGTTGTGGGCAATTTCATAGTCCAGCATAAACTCAGGAATGACCCCGACCGTTTCGCCGCCGTTCTGCACTACAGCATCCGCCACCTGGCCCATCAGGCCGATGCTGGCGCCGCCGTAAACCAGGCCGAAGCCCTGATCTGCAATGCCTTTGGCCAGCGCAATGGCTTTTTCCTGATAAATCGGGTTAGTGCCGGAGCGCGAGCCGCAGTACAGGGCGATCAGCGGCTGGGTAGTCTGAGGAGAGGAGAGGTTTAATTGTTCTGTCATTTTTAATGCACTATTCATATTGTTTTATTCACCTTAGCATTTTATTTTTGGCCGCTCCAGCTTAGCGCAGAAATATGACAGGAATAATGCATCGGCTGCCCGCGGCAGGCTCTGGCTGCCGGCCTGCGCCTATGCGCGCTAAAAAAAGATGAAATTCTGACTCAGCTTGCTATACTTAATTCCTGTT
This sequence comes from Acinetobacter sp., assembly GCF_036659555.1. Classification (GTDB taxonomy): domain Bacteria; phylum Pseudomonadota; class Gammaproteobacteria; order Pseudomonadales; family Moraxellaceae; genus Acinetobacter. The sequence goes on along the minus strand of NZ_JAVXCI010000005.1, from coordinate 24,751 downwards.
TTTCAACAAATGAACCGTCATGGGCAGTGGTTGTTGTCGCTCCGCATTAATGCATTCCTTGGAACTTAATCCAGCCGGCGCCTTGGCGCGCGCCTTCCCTTATCTGAATATTCCGCAAAGCCATGCCAGCCTGCGCCGCGCTCAGGAGAAGCACGCATGATCTTTGAATGGATGTCTGATCCTTCGGCCTGGGTTGGCCTGCTGACTTTGGTGGTGCTGGAAATAGTCCTGGGCATTGACAATCTGGTCTTTATTGCCATTCTGGCGGAAAAGCTGCCGCCGGAACAGCGCAATACCGCGCGGATTGTGGGCCTGCTGCTGGCGCTGTGCATGCGCCTGGTGCTGCTGGCCTCGATTGCATGGGTGGTCACGCTGACCAGCCCGCTGTTCCATATTTTTGCTCAGCCTTTTTCCGGGCGGGATTTAATCCTGCTGTTTGGCGGGGTATTTCTGCTGTTCAAAGGCACCATGGAGCTGCGCGAGCGCCTGGAGCACAGGCCCATGCATAAGGAAGAAAGCCCGGCGCATGCGGCCTTCTGGATGGTGATCATTCAGATTGTGGTGCTGGATGCGGTCTTCTCGCTGGACAGCGTGATTACCGCAGTGGGCATGGTGAAGCATTTGTCAGTGATGATGATTGCGGTGGTGATTGCCGTCGGCATCATGCTCTGGGCTTCCAAGCCGCTGATGAATTTCGTCAACCGCCATCCGACGGTGGTGATCCTTTGCCTGTGCTTCCTGATGATGATCGGCTTCTCGCTGGTGGTGGAAGGCTTCGGCTACCACATTCCGAAAGGCTACCTGTACGCGGCCATCGGCTTCTCAGTGCTGATTGAATTCCTGAACCAGACCATGCGCCATAATCAGGAAAAAACCGTCACCACGACCGACCTGCGCTACCGCACCGCTTCAGCGGTGATGCGCATGCTCGGCGGTAAAAGCACTTCGGAAAGCCATGAACATGAGCAGGAAGATGTGCTGGCCACCCGCGCTTTCGCCGATGAAGTTTTTGCCGAAGACAATGGCGTGTACCACAGCGTGATGGTGCAGGGCGTGCTGGGCCTGTCTGAGCGCCCGGTGAAGTCGGTGATGACGCCGCGCCCGGAGCTGGAATGGATTGACCTGGAAGAAGATGAAGCCGCGATTAAGCACCAGCTGCTGGGCATGACCCATTCGCGCCTGATCATCGCGCGCGGTGAGTTGGACAATATTGCCGGCATTGTGCTGACGCATAAAGTCATGAACGAATACATTGAAACCGGCGTATTGAACTTTGAAAAGCATCTGCGCGAACCGGTCATTGTGCATGAAAATGCGCAGGTGCTGATGGTGATGGAACAGCTGCGCCAGGCGCCTTTGCAGATGGCGATTGTGCTGAACGAATACGGCTCGATTGAAGGCATCGCCACGCCGATTGATGTGCTGGAAGCGATTGCCGGCGAGTTCCCGGATGAAGACGAGCTGGAAACCGCCGCCGAAAGCCTGGAAGACGGCACCTTGATGCTGGAAGGCTCGACCGATATCCGTCATGTGTCGCTGCTGCTGGGCCGCGATCTGGTGGATGAATCGGAGCAGTATTCAACTTTATCCGGCTATATCTTGTTCCATTTGGGGCGCCTGCCGGAAAACGGCGCCAAGCTGAGCGCCGACGGCCATATTTTTGAAGTAGTGACTATGGACGGGCATAAGATTGAAAAAGTCCATGTCACGCCGGTGGGCGGCAATTTGCGCCCAAATTAAGCCTTCAGGCTGAACCCGGCGCAGGATTGCGCTAAAATAGCCCGCAATACGGGCTATTTTTAATTTGAGATGATGATGCCGGAAATGCACTGCCCCTGCGGCCAAGGAAGCTATGCCGGCTGCTGCCAGCCCCTGCATGCGGGGCTGGCTCAGGCGCAAAGCGCGCAGCAGCTGATGCGCTCGCGCTACAGCGCTTTCGCCAAGCATGAAATCGATTACATTGTGAAAACCGCGGCATTGGGCCAGCAGCCGGCCCTGGATGTGCCTGCAATTGCCGACTGGAGCAAGTCGAACCGCTGGCTGCGGCTGGAGATTATTCAGGCCAATAAAAAGCTGGATAAAACCCACGCGCAGGTGGAATTCAGGGCGCATTACCATGACGGCCGGCAGGCGCAGGCGCATCATGAAGTCTCGCATTTCGTCAGGCAGGGTGGCGCCTGGTACTTCCTTGACCCGACCGCAGCGCTGCAGACCGGCATGAAACAGCCCTGCATTTGCGCTTCAGGCAAAAAATTTAAGCAGTGCTGCGCGCAATACCTGTAGTTTTTTTCTGAAGATGGCTTAAAATAGCGCACATCTTTTACCCATCAGCGGATGAAGGGAAATGCTGCTTACGGTTATCTATATTATTGCAATTACGGCGGAAGCCATGACCGGCGCGCTGTCGGCCGGACGGCGCAGCATGGACTGGTTTGGCGTAATTCTGATTGCATGCGTAACGGCCTTGGGCGGCGGTTCGGTGCGCGATGTGCTGCTCGGGCATTATCCGCTGACCTGGGTCAAGCATCCGGAATATCTGGTGCTGACCTGCTGCGCAGCCTTAGTCACCATTCTGATTGCCAAATGGATGAAGCACCTGCATTCCATCTTCCTGCTGCTGGACGCCTTGGGCCTGATCGGCTTCACCATCATCGGCTGCCAGATTGCGCTGCAGATGGGCCACGGCTTTGTGGTGTCGGCGGTTGCCGGCGTGCTGACCGGCGTGTCCGGCGGCATCCTGCGCGATATTCTGTGCAACGACGTGCCGCTGGTGTTCCGGCGCGAGCTGTACGCTTCAATTTCCTTTGTGGCGGTGATTTTCTACTGGCTCTGCATCAATGGCGGCCTGTCGCTGGAAATCACCGTGATTTCCACGCTGATCTTCGGCTTTTCGCTGCGCTGCATCGCGATTTACTTCGGGCTGGAAATGCCGAAATTCATTTATAAGGATGATGATGCGCAGTCGGCCTCTTCCAAGGATGAAGCCTGATTTGCGCAGGGCCGGCGCTTAATTCCTGAATGCAGCCGGCTTTGCTGAACAGCATTAAAATAAGCAAAACTATAACTCCTGTTGTGAAAGCAGCATCTCCCACTTTCACCTGATGCAGAGAAACCGTTATGGATTTAGTATCGCGGATACAGCGCCTGCCGGTCGGCAAGTTCCACTACACCCTGCTGTGGGTTATTGGACTGGGCTGGATGTTTGACGCCATGGATACCGGATTGATTTCCTTTATTCTGGCGAAAATGGCCGAAGACTGGGCCATGAGCCCGGCAGAAAAAGGCTGGGTGGTGTCCATCGGCTTTGTCGGCATGGCGGTTGGCGCCGTGTGTTCCGGCGCATTGGCCGACCGCATCGGGCGCAAAACCGTTTTCGCCGCTACGCTGGTGCTTTACAGCATCGCCACCGCGGCCTGCGCCTTTGCGCCGAATCTGGCCTGGCTGCTGGCGTTCCGCTTTGTGGTGGGCCTGGGGCTGGGCGGCCAGCTGCCGGTAGCGGTGACGCTGGTCAGCGAATACATTCCGGCGCAGGTGCGCGGGCGCTTCATTGTGCTGCTGGAAAGCTTCTGGGGCTTGGGCTGGCTCTGCGCCGCGCTGATTTCATATTTTATTATTCCGCATTATGACTGGCATGCGGCCTTTCTGGTCGGCGGCCTGCCGGCGCTGTACGCGATTGTGATCTGGAAAATGGTGCCGGAGTCGGTGCCGTATTTAATCAACCGCGGCCGGCTGGATGAAGCGCATGCTCTGGTGAAAAGGATTGAAGCGCAATGCGGTGTGGAAGTCATTGAAATTTTTCAGGTCAAGCCGGTTGCGGAAAAGCAGAGCATCTCATTCCGCCAGCTCTGGTCCGGCGTGTTTGCGCGCCGCACCCTCATGCTGTGGCTGATCTGGTTCGGCATTGTGTATTCCTATTACGGCATTTTCACCTGGCTGCCGAGCCTGCTGGTGAAGCAGGGCTACAGCATTGTGCAGTCCTTTGAATACGTGCTGGTGATGATTCTGGCGCAGCTGCCGGGCTATATCGCCGCCGCCTGGCTGGTGGAAAAGCTGGGGCGCAAAGCGACGCTGGCCGGCTTTATCGGCATGTGCGCCATTTCCGCCTACTGCTTCGGGCAGGCGGACACGGTGGCGCTGATTGTGCTCTGGGGCTGCCTGATGTCGTTCTTCAACCTGGGCGCATGGGGCGTGCTCTACACCTATACGCCGGAACAGTATCCGGCCAATATCCGCGCCTTCGGCTCAGGCTGGGCGGCGGCCATCGGGCGCATCGGCGGCATCGCGGCGCCTTTGGCGGTGACCCATATGATGGTGCTGGAAAACGGCTTCAGCTATGTATTCAGCATGTTTACCGCGGTGCTGCTGGCGGTGGCGGCGGTGATTTTAGTGCTGGGCGAAGAAACCAAAGGCAAGACGCTGGAGTCGATTGGCTTATAAGCCGCAATGGCGCGGCCCTGCGCATTGGCGCCTGCGCCGCCCTCCGCCGTTAAAATAACAAAATAAGCAGTTGAACATTTCCCGGAAAATGGATAATTTTACGGCAGTAGATCCGCCATAAGACATGATTTGTCGCGGCGCGTCCGCTCCGGCCCTTGTGCCGGGAGCAGGCGCGACATAGCATAAGAACCCAAGAAAAAATATTTGATCAGGACTGCAGGTTGTTATGACGAGCCTTGCGCATCATGCGACAGAAAACCGTTCCGTAGCGGAATTTACCGAACAAGCTTACCTTAATTACGCCATGTACGTGATTATGGACCGCGCATTGCCGCATATCAGCGACGGCTTGAAGCCGGTGCAGCGCCGCATCGTGTACGCCATGAGCGAACTGGGCCTGAAGCCAACCGGCAAGCCGAAAAAATCTGCGCGCACCGTGGGTGACGTGCTGGGTAAATACCACCCGCATGGCGACTCTGCCTGCTACGAAGCCATGGTGCTGATGGCGCAGCCGTTCAGCTACCGCTATCCTTTTATTGAGGGCCAGGGCAACTGGGGTTCGCCGGATGATCCGAAATCCTTCGCGGCCATGCGCTATACCGAAGCCAAGCTGTCGGCCTACAGCGACCTGCTGCTGGCCGAATTGGGGCAGGGCACCTGCGACTGGCAGGACAACTTTGACGGCTCGATGAAAGAGCCGGTGAATCTGCCTGCGCGCGTGCCGAATATCCTGCTCAACGGCACCACCGGCATTGCGGTCGGCATGGCGACGGATATTCCGCCGCACAACCTGCGCGAAGTGGTGAAAGGCACCATTGCGCTGATCCGCAACCCGAATCTGAGCGATGAAAAAGTTGCGGAATACATTCCCGCGCCGGATTTGCCGACCAGGGCGGAAATTATTACCGCGCCTGCGGAATTACTGAAAATTCAAACCACAGGCCGCGGCAGCTACCGCACCCGTGCCGTATACAGCATTGAAAAAAATGAAATTGTGATTACGGAATTGCCATATCAGGTGTCCGGCTCCAAAGTCATTACCCAGATTGCCGATCAGATGCAGGCCAAAAAGCTGCCCTTGGTCAGCGACCTGCGTGACGAGTCCGATCATCAGAACCCGACGCGCCTGGTGATTGTGCTGCGCTCCAGCCGCATTGATGCGGAAGCGGTGATGAGCCACTTATTCGCGACGACGGATTTAGAATCCAGCTACCGCGTCAACATGAACATGATCGGCGCGGACGGCCGCCCGCAGGTGAAATCCATCCGGCGCATTCTGCTGGAATGGATTGAGATCCGCAAAAACACCGTGACGCGCCGCCTGCAGCATCACCTCAGCAAAATTGAAAAGCGCCTGCATATTCTGCAGGGCCTGATCACCGCGTTTTTAAATATCGATGAAGTGATTCAAATCATCCGCGAAGAAGACCAGCCCAAGCCGGTGCTGATGCAGCGCTTCAATATTGATGAAATTCAGGCCGAAGCTATTTTGGAACTCAAGCTGCGCCATTTGGCCAAACTGGAAGAAATGGAAATGCGCCGCGAGCAGGACGAACTGGAAGCCAAAGCGGCTATTATCCGCGAGCAGCTGGACAATCCTGAGTCTTTGAAAAGCCTGATCATCGGCGAACTGAAGGAAGATGCGAAGAAATTCGGCGATGACCGCCGTTCGCCTATGGTGAAGCGTGAAGACGCGCAGGCGATTAATGAGCAGGACATGCTGCCGGCAGATCCGGTCACCGTGGTGCTGTCTGAAGCCGGCTGGATCCGCGCGGCTAAAGGCCATGATGTGGATGCGGCCAGCCTGAACTTCCGCGCCGGCGACCAGTACCTCAGCCATGCGCAGGGCAAGTCCAATCAGCGCGTGTATGTGCTGGATGATGCCGGGCGCAGTTATGCTTTAGCCATCAATACGCTGCCTTCGGCGCGCGGCCTGGGCGAGCCGCTCAGTTCAAAACTGGCGCCCGCCAGCGGCGTCGGCTTTAAGCAGGTGCTGATTGCCGAAGATGACGCCGAGCTTTTGGCGGTCAGCAGCAAAGGCTACGGCTTTAAAACTCAAGCCAGGCAGCTGGATACCAATGCCAAAGCCGGCAAAGCCTTCCTGAGTTTGCCTGACGGCGCGCAGCCGCTGAATCTGCAGGCCGCTGCACAGTTCACGCATCTTGCGCTGCTCAGTTCAGCAGGGCGCCTGCTGCTGATTGAGCTGGCGGAACTGCCGGCGCTGAATAAAGGCAAAGGTAATAAATTGATGCAGCTGGAGCCTGAAGAGCAGCTTGCATGCATGACGGTATTGAATTTAGATGAAATAATTCAATTGGTTGCAGGTCAGCAGCAGTTGAAGCTGAAGGGCGGTGACCTGCAGAAATACATCGGCAAGCGCGCTTCGAAAGGCGTTCTGCTGCCGCGCGGCTATCAAAAAGCAAATAAACTGTTCATTCAAAGATAATGCTAGCATCCATGGATCGAAATACGTTATATATGCAAAGTATTCGTGAAATGGATGCAATATTAGGCGCAAACAAGTTAAATAATGAGCTGCCTGATATTGAGAAAAACAGTTGAATTATTAAGGATTACTGACAGGAGAATCGGGCGCTATGGAAAAAATTTGGTTCGCTGAATACCGGAAAACAGGTATTCCGGAAACTGTAGAATTGCCGCCGGAAAACACATCGCTGATTGATATTTTTGAGCGCAACTTTCAAAGATTTGGCTCACGTGAAGCCTTCATTTTTATGGATAAAGTGCTGACATTCAGTGAACTGGATGAAGCCAGCCGCAAATTCGCCACCTACCTGCAGAGCTTAGGCCTGGCCAAAGGCACGCGTGTTGCTGTAATGATGCCGAACGTTCTGCAGTATCCTGTTGTCGCTTTAGGGGTGTTCCGCGCCGGCCTGGTTCTGGTGAACGTCAACCCGCTGTATACCTCGCGCGAGCTGGAGCATCAGCTGAATGACTCAGGCGCGGAAGCGCTGGTGATTATTGAAAACTTCGCTTCGGTCTATCAAGCCATCATCGGCAAAACCCCGGTGAAGCATGTGGTTGTGGCGTCAGTCGGCGATATGCTGGGCGCGCTGAAAGGCACTTTAGTCAACTTTGTGCTGCGCTCTGTGCGCAAGCAGATTCCGGCATGGAACATTCCAGGCCACATCCGCTTTAACGCTGCCATGTCTAAAGTCAGCGCTGGCAATTACAAGCGCCCGAACCTGACGCTCAGCGATACCGCGGTGCTGCAGTACACCGGCGGCACCACAGGCGTGTCGAAAGGCGCGGAATTGACCCACCGCAACCTGGTAGCGAATATGCTGCAGTGCGACGGCATTTTCCAAAGTAAATTCGGCAATCAGGACGGCCAGCCGGACGACCGGATTTTCTGCGCATTGCCGCTGTATCACATCTTTGCCTTCATGGTGTGCGCGCTTTACGGCATGTACAAAGGCCAAGCCAACGTGCTGATTCCAAACCCGCGCGACCTGCCTGCGGTGATTAAAGAGCTGCGCAAGTACCAGCCAACCTTCTTCCCAGCAGTGAACACCCTGTTCAATGCGCTGGTGAATAATGAAGAATTCAAGCAGCTGGACCACAGCAAAATGAAGATGGCGATGGGCGGCGGCATGGCGGTGCTGGCATCCACTGCGGAAGCCTGGAAAAGAGTCACCGGCACCAACATTATTGAAGGCTATGGCCTGTCGGAAACTTCGCCGGTTGCAACGGCGAACCCGCCGGCATCCATGGAGTTCAGCGGCACCATCGGCATTCCGCTGCCGCTGACTGAAGTGGCGATTCTGGATGATGACGGCAATGAAGTGGCGCTGGGCGAGCAGGGCGAGATTTCAATCCGCGGCCCGCAAGTGATGAAGGGCTACTGGAACCGCCCGGACGAAACTGAAAAAGTCATGTTCAACGGCTTCTTCCGCACCGGCGACATCGGCGTTATGGACCCGCGCGGCTATGTGAAAATTGTTGACCGCAAGAAAGACATGATCCTGGTGTCCGGCTTTAACGTTTACCCGTCTGAAATTGAAGAAGTTGTTTCGCAGCACCCTAAAGTGCTGGAAGTGGCTGCGATTGGCGTGCCGGATGAGAAATCAGGCGAAGTACCGAAGCTGTTTGTGGTGAAAAAAGATCCGTCACTGACCACAGAAGAAGTGCTGGCATTCGCCAAAGAAAACTTAACAGGCTATAAGCGCCCGCGCTATGTTGAATTTATGGATGAACTGCCGAAATCCAACGTAGGTAAAATCCTGCGCAAGGATTTGCGCAAAACAGCCTAATTCATGCAGCATAAAAAAAGCGCCTCCGGGCGCTTTTTTTATGCTTATTTCTTCATCAGCCAGCGGTCAAAATAGCGCCGGCCCACGCCAAAAATTCCCAGAAAAATAAACATGGCGCCAAACTGCAGGCCAAACTGGCTTTGCTTGAATGCGCCGTGGCTGAGCGCATTGTCAATGATGCAGTAGACGGCAATGGCAATTGCCCAGTGCCACAGGGGCCAGCGCTTGATGGATACCGCATAGAAGGCCACCCACAGCACAATGAAGGTGAAAATGGTGGACCAGATATTCATATTGGCGCAAATGACAGTCAGCAGGAAAGCAGTTACTGGAATGACAATTTTTAAAACACGGTCAACCTGCAGCTGATTCTGGCGCTGCTGTTCCAGCACATCGAGCATTTCTTTTTGATCTGGACTGACCATATCCGGCCTACCTGCATAATTAATGAAAACACCCTATTTAACAGAATTTATTGCTGAATTGCCATGCTATGATGGCGCTTATAAAATCTTTCAGAGAAAAAACGCATGCACAGCATAAGTGGGATCATCTATCTCATTTTAGGCGCCTGCTTACTGCCTTATGTTTTTACCTTCATTGCAAAAAAGGCTGCAGGCTTTACCGCACGGGACAATCAGAACCCAAGGGAATTTATGGCCCGGGCAACGGGCCTGGCCAGCCGCGCGCATGCTGCGCAGCAGAACAGTTTTGAAAGCCTACCTTTATTTGTTGGCGCGGTTTTAATGGCGGAGTACATGGTGATTCCGCAAACGTTTATCATGACTTTGGGCATCGCCTATATTGCGCTGCGGATTGTTTACGGCATCTGCTATTTGGCCGATTGGGCCGCTTTGCGCTCAATTGTCTGGACACTGTCCATGCTTTGCCCAGTCTGCCTGCTGCTGATCATTATTAAAATAACTTAAGCCACGTTCAGGTTCCGGCGAAAATTTTGATGCAGAAATGCAAAAGCAAAAAAAAATGCGCAAAAACCGTTATAATTGTGCCGGTTTAAAAGATTCAACTAGTTAAAGAGCAATGCTATGAGCTACAGCAATATCCCAGCGGGTAAAGATGCGCCAAATGACATCTATGTCATCATTGAAATTCCTGCAAACGCAGCGCCAATCAAATACGAAATTGATAAAGATTCGGATGCATTATTCGTAGACCGTTTCATGGGCACGGCAATGTTCTACCCGGCGAACTACGGCTATGTGCCGAACACGCTGTCTCTTGACGGCGACCCGTTAGACGTTCTAGTGGTCACGCCGCATCCGGTAGAGCCGGGTTCAGTGATCCGCTGCCGCCCGGTAGGCAAGCTGAATATGGAAGATGACGGCGGCATTGATGCGAAACTGATTGCAGTGCCGCACGAAAAATTAACGCCGCTGTATAAAGATGTTCAGGAATACACCGACCTTCCTGAGCTGCTGATCAAGCAGGTTGAGCACTTCTTTGCCCATTATAAAGACCTTGAAGCAGGCAAATGGGTTAAGCTCAGCGGCTGGGAAGGTTCTGAAGTCGCTAAGCAGGAAGTCCTGAGCTCAATCGAAGCCTATAAAGAAGCAAATAAATAATTGCTTTGAATTCCGGCTTGCTTTGCAAAGCCTGAATAAAAAAAACCTGCACACTGTGCAGGTTTTTTTACCGCCTTAATTCACCGGGAATTAAAACAATTTCACAGGGATATCAAGGAATAGGCGCCATTCATTGGTGTCGCCGATATACGTATTGCGCTGATAGCTGTCGCTTGCGCGGTAGTAGGAATTGCGCACACGCAGGCTGGCGTCTTTGGCAAAACCGCTTTGCACCGTGTATTTCACTTGGTTAAAGAATTCACGCTCTTGCGCTTCTGTGTCTGCACTGGTTTTAATATCCCAGCCATATACAAAGGCAGTGGTCCAGTTAAGGCCCGGAACGCCTAATTTGCCGAAATCCAAGTTGTATTGAACTTGCGCTGATTTTTCATGGTTGCCGACGAAGTCAGACAGGTAAGAGTTTGGCAGGTAGATGCTTTGGAAACCGTCGGCATTCTGGCCATAATCATAGCCGACATTGCCTGAGTTCTGCTGGTAAGCCAGCATGACATTATGCGGACCTTGATTATAAGTGCTTGAGATTGCCCAAATATTATTTTTGCGGTCTTCAGGTTTGGCCGCTGTAGTGTATGAATAAGTGCTTGCATCCTTATCAAATTCTGTATGGTAGCCGCTAACATCCCATGTTAAAGAGCTGCCGTTAGCCAAAGCTTGCTTATAGTTGGCATTGACATAATGGCGTTCAAGCGCATTCTTGCTGTCCAGGCCATAGTAAGAGGCATTCAGGGTATCGCTAAATTTGTATTTTGCGCCCCAAACCACAGCGCGGTCTAAATGGTTGCCGTCAGTATTGATCTGGTGCGACATTTGATCTTTGGTAAATTTACCGGCTGTCAGTTCCAGGCCGTTAATTTCACGGCTGGTGGCAAGCACGCCTTCAAAATATTCAGGCACTAAACGTGCGGTGTTGCTGGCAAGAACCGGCAAGTCTAAAATCTGCGTACCGTAGCGCACTTCAGTATTGGAAATGCGCGCTTTTACATTGGCGCCGCCGCGCGCCCAATGGTCATACGCAGAGCCATCGTTATGCGAAGGGATCATTTCGTTGGCATGGTTGTTGTTGCTGCCCAATTTAAAAGAGCCGTCACCGACAGCGCCCACGCCAAAACCTACAATACCTTTGGTATAACCGGAATCAAGCTTGACAATTGCTGTTTGCGCATATGAGCTTTGGTCGTCCCCTTGCTTTTTATCGCGGTTGATATAGCCGGTGCGGAACAGCACGGAGCCGTCAGCATCTTCAACAAAGCCTTTAGCTTCGCTTTGTTCACTTGCATATACAGTAGAAATTAAAGCAGCGTTAATCAGTAACGCGAGTGTAAGCTGTTGCGGTTTTAGCATTGGGAGAGCGCCTCATGCAAAAAAGATATAGTAAAATAGCAGTTGAATTGTATAAGTATCAATTAAAAACATACCATTTTTATTGACTTTATTACACTAAAGTTATGCGCTTTTCAGATGAACTGCATGCATGCTTATATCGCTGAAATTTTTTAAAAAATTTATTGCTTTGAATTTTTAGTAAAAACAAAAGCATAATTTTCACTTTTGGTTGACAATCGCCCGGTTTTGCGCCTGTTCAGGCGCAACTGAATGGCGAATATCTGATCAAAAGCCTGCGCTGCGGGGCTTTCAGCGCAGCTGAGCTGAAGATTAAATCGCCATAAACTCTATGCGCCAGGCTTATGAGCTGCAGCTGCGGATGAACCTGAAAATAGCCAGCCGATGCAAATTATTTTAAAAAAAAGTATAAAAATTCAGGTTTGAAGCAGGCTGTATTCTGCTGCTTGGCTGAGGGCCATGAATTATGTGAATTGTGGCTGAATTCTGCGGCTGGCCATGGCTTAAACGGCAATTTCTTATCCCCCGCTAGAATTCAGGATCCTAAGCGGCCTCATATGCATCAATGCAAGGCTGTGCGCTTTTTTTGTGCGGCGCCTCAAGGTTTGGTGAAAAAACATACTCAAAAAGAGGCGTTTTTTTATCCATGGCGCTGGCCGGCGCCGGGGCGGAAACTGAATGGCGCCGGATTTGCCGCGCCCAGACTGCGCTTAGGCGGACAGGCGCGCTTAAAGGGCGCATGAGTTTATTAAATTTTTTAAAAACAATTTGTTATTTTTAGATTTTGCGGATTTTCCATCAAGCTGCGGCGCTTTTTTGCAGAAGCTGATTGAAGTTGGCACAGCGCTTGCTAATAGCTATATAGCTATTTAAGTCAATAAAATCTATTGGGGGATCCTGAAATGTTGAAGAAAATATTTGCTGCCGCGGCTTTAACTGCAGCCTCTGGCGCTGTATTTGCTGAAGAAGCGCCGGCATTGCCGTTCGGCCTGTCTTTCAGCGGCAATGCTGCGCTGACAACAGACTACCGCTTCCGCGGCGTAACGCAAACTCAAAATGATCCTGCGCTGCAGGGCGGCTTTACGCTGGGGCATGCTTCGGGCTTATATTTTGGGCTTTGGGGTTCCAATGTGAATTTCGGCAGCGGCACGCCAAGCCTGGAACTGGACCCTTCAATCGGCTATGCAGTAAAGCTGGAAAGCTTCAGCAGCAAGCCGGTGCTGGATGTCGGCGTGCTGTACTATAACTATCCAAGCGCCAGCGATCTCAACTGGGCCGAGCTGTACGGAAAACTGACCTTCGCCAATGCAATTGCGGAAGGCGACAGCCTGCTGACCAATCTGAACTATACCAATGATTATGGGGGCGTGAGCACAGACAGCTGGAATATCAATGTGGGCTACTCGGTTCCATTCGGCTCAAGCGGTTTCGGCGGGGTTGCAAATGTTGGCTATACAGCGGTTGATGATGCAGCAAAATACTCATTCAATGGCGATGATAACTATGTGGACTGGAAAGTTGGCCTGACTTACGGCTTTAAATCAGTTCCCGGCGCAACCGCCGAACTGGCTGCCGTGGGCACCAATATGGATACAGATGGCGCTTATGAGCCTACATCCCGCGGCGTAGAAACCGGCGCGGTATTTACCTTGACCAAAACCTTCTAAACTGCTGAATGCTGAAAAAGCCTCCAGAGAAGTTCTCTGGAGGCTTTTTTATTTGGCCGAAAGACGATTTACACACAGCAGTCAGGGCATTTGCCCGCGGTAAGAGAGCGCTTCGGAAAGATGCTGGTTCTGAATGTTTTCAGCTTGCGCCAGATCGGCAATGGTGCGGGCCACGCGCAGCACGCGGTGGTAGGCGCGGGCAGACAGATTCAGGCGCTGCTGCGCCATATGCAGCATGTTCTGGGCTGCGCTGTCCAAAACCGCATGCTGCTCCAGCTGCTTGGGGCTGAGCGCCATATTGGCCATCTGCTGCCGTTCCATCTGCAGCTGATAAGCCTGCAGTACCCGTTCACGGACTTGGCCAGATGATTCAGCCGGCTGCGCATCCTGCAGTTCATACGCCTGCAGGGGCGGCACATCAATATGCAGGTCAATGCGGTCCAGCAGCGGCCCGGAAATCCGGTTCTGGTAGCGCTTAATGGCGTCCGGCGAGCATTGGCAGCGCGCATCCTGATTAAAGGCGTAGCCGCAGGGACAGGGGTTCATAGCGCCGATCAGCTGGAAATTGGCCGGAAAAGTCATCTGCCGCGAGGCGCGGGAAATCACAATTTCTTTAGCCTCCAGGGGCTGGCGCAGGACTTCCAGCACTTTGCGGTCAAATTCCGGCAGCTCATCTAAAAACAGCACGCCCAAATGCGCCAAAGTAATTTCTCCCGGCTTGGGATTGGAGCCGCCGCCGACCAGCGCAATCGCGGATGCCGTATGGTGCGGGGCGCGGAACGGGCGCTGGCCAAAATCATGCTTGGCGCCGGCAATGGAGTAAATGCTGGCGACTTCCAGATTTTCCTGCAGATTCAGCGGCGGCAGAATGCCGGCCAGCCGCGAGGCCAGCAGGGTTTTTCCGGTGCCGGGCGGGCCTCTGAACAGCAGGGAATGGCTGCCGGCGGCGGCGATTTCCAAAGCGCGCCGCGGGCGCAGCTGGCCTTTGACATCGGCCAGGTCAAACCTGCAGCCGGCAATGCCTGAACGGCCGGGGGATGCATACTGAGCCAGCGGCGCAGTCTGCCGCAGATGCTCGCAGACCTCCTTTAAGTGCCGGGCGGCAAAGACGGCAAAGTCCGGCAGCTGCGCGGCTTCCTGCGCATTCTGTTCGGGCAGGATCAGCTGGCGCTGCGCGTGCTGGCAGGCCATCGCAATGCTCAGCGTGCCGCTGACCGGGCGCAAATGCCCATCCAGCGCCAGTTCCCCGGTAAATTCCAGCTGTTCCGCAGCCTGTTCCGGCAGCTGGCCGGAGGCGATCAGGATGCCCAGCGCAATCGGCAAGTCCAGGCGCGAGCCGTCTTTGGGCAAATCCGCCGGGGCAAGGTTGATGGTCAGGCGCTTGGCGGGAAACTGAAAGCCGCTGTTGATAATAGCCGACCGGACGCGGTCTTTGCTTTCACGCACGGCCGCTTCGGCCAGGCCGACAATGGTTAAGGAGGGCAGGCCGTGGCTGAGGTGGACTTCAACTTCAATCAGCGGGGCATGCAGGCCCAATAGCCCGCGGGTATAAATTTTGGCAAAAGACATTTTGTTGTTCCATTATAGTGCATTTTTTTTAATCATTATGCGTCTTATGCTGCACCGAAGAAGTGCTTATTTTTTATTCTTAAGCTGCTGTTCCAGCGCTTCAATCTGCTTCAGCAGCTCATTTAAGCGCGCATTGGCGCTATTCAGCGCGGTGCGCTGGCGTTCAATTTCATCTTTGGAAACCAGATCCATTTTGCTGACCGCTTCATTCAGCAGGGCGCGCAGGTTGTGCTCCAGATCTTTTTTAGGCTGCTCAACCTGTTCCAAAATGGCGTGCAGTAGCGTTTCAATCATTTTTTATGTCCATCTAATGCAGATAAGCGGGCAGTGTAGCATTGCCCCGCGCGAGACTATAGCATTTGACATAAAATTATGGCGCCTTGCCAGCGCTGCAATGGCAATACTTATGATAAATATGTCTATTTTTCGCCTGTAAAAGCAGCATTCAGCGCTTAAAATAGGTTATAAATAAAACTCATGCCGATGGCGGTTCATTTCCCCCGACCTGAGCAGCTTTGGCATGAAAATTGAACATAAAACCTTACAGGTGAAGTAAGCCGAAGGAAAACAGACATGAAACTCGTAACTGCAATTGTAAAACCCTTTAAATTGGATGACGTGCGCGAAGCGCTCTCTGAAATTGGTGTTCAAGGGATCACCGTCACTGAAGTTAAAGGCTTTGGCCGCCAGAAAGGCCATACGGAACTGTACCGCGGCGCGGAATATGTGGTGGACTTCCTGCCTAAAGTAAAAATCGAAATTGCGATCAGCGATGAAATGGTCGATTCAGTAATTGAATCCATCACCCGTGTCGCCAGCACAGGCAAGATCGGTGACGGCAAAATTTTTGTCACCAATTTAGAGCAGGTCATCCGTATCCGTACCGGTGAAACAGGCGCTGATGCAGTCTAAGAGATTGGCACGGAGTTTGCTGAGTAGCTAATAACTCACAAAATAAGGTTGGGGGATACGAATGAAAAAAATACTGCTTGCGCTCAGTTTGTCTGGCGCACTTTTAGGCGGCTCTGCTGCGTGGGCTGAACAAGCCGCAGCAGCGCCAGCCTCTTCAGAAATTGCCGCATCGGCTGATGGCGCTGCTTTAGTTCCTGCAGCGGAAGCGCCGGCTGCAGCCGCGCCAGCGCCTGCAGCGGAAGAACCGAAACTGGACAGCGGCGACACCGCCTGGATTCTGGTTTCCACCGCGCTGGTTCTGCTCATGACCATTCCGGGCTTAGCGCTGTTCTACGGCGGCATGGTGCGCAAGAAAAACGTTTTAAGCACGATGGCGCACAGCTTTGCAGCGGCAGCCATTGTCAGCATTACCTGGGTGGCGGTTGGCTATACGCTGGCGTTCGGCGAGGGCAATGCATTTATCGGCGGCCTGGACAAGCTGATGCTGGCCGGCATTACCACAGATGCGCTGACCGGAACCATTCCTGAAATTCTGTTTGTTATTTTCCAAATGACCTTTGCCATCATTACCGTGGCGATCATCACCGGTTCGATTGCGGAACGCATGAAATTCGGCGCTTTCGTGGCTTTCATTACCGTCTGGTCGGTCGTTGTGTACGCGCCGGTTACCCACTGGGTCTGGGGCGGCGGCTGGCTCGGCAGCGACGGCGCGCTGGACTTCGCCGGCGGCACGGTTGTGCATATCAACTCAGGCGTTGCAGGCCTGGTGGCTGCCTACATGCTGGGCAAGCGCATGGGCCTGGGCCGCGAGTCTATGGCGCCGCATAACTTAACCCTGACCGTGATTGGCGCAAGCCTGGTCTGGGTGGGCTGGTTCGGCTTCAACGGCGGTTCAGCTCTGGGCGCAAACGGCTCAGCAGGCTATGCTTTGGTGGCGACTCAAGTGGCGGCCGCGGCAGCCGCGGCGGCCTGGCTGATTACTGAAAAAGTGGTGCGCGGCAAATCATCGGTATTGGGCGGCGCATCCGGCGCAGTCGCAGGCCTGGTGGTGATTACGCCGGCAGCCGGTTTTGTCACTGTCGGCGGCGCGATGGCCATGGGCCTGATTGGCGGCGTGGTGTGCTTCTGGGGCATTACCGCCTTGAAACGCGCGCTGAAAGCGGATGATTCTTTAGACGCCTTTGGCCTGCACGGTGTCGGCGGCATTGTCGGCGCGATCTTAACCGCATTTTTCGCCAGCCCGTTCATTATGGGCGATAAGGCGCCAACGGATGTGATGCATCAATTATGGGTGCAGGTGGAAGGCGTTTTGGCCACCGCCGCTTACTCCGCTGTGCTGACTTTCGTAATCCTGAAAGTGATTGATCTGGCGATCGGCATCCGTGTCGGCTCCGATGATGAACGCATGGGGCTGGACTTGAGCCAGCACGGCGAGCGCATAGAATAAGCATCCCGCGCAGCCGCCGCCCTGCAATATCAATATATTGTGTAAAACAGCCCGAAAGGGCTGTTTTTTTTCCATATATTGCGTAATGCTCTACAAAGCGCATAATTTTTGCTACACTTTGAATCCGTCAGGATTTGTTCAATTAAACCGCTATGCATTGTCCATTCTGCAACGCTGCAGACAGTAAAGTGATCGATTCGCGTTTGGCTGCGGAAGGCTGCCAAATCCGCCGCCGCCGCGAGTGCATCAGCTGTGGCGAGCGGTTTACCACTTTTGAAAGCTATGAAGTCGTCATGCCGCGCGTGATTAAGTCCGACGGCAAAAGCGAACCCTTTGATGAGGCCAAGCTGCGCCGCTCACTGATGCATGCCCTGCAGAAGCGCCCGGTCACGCAGGAGCAGATTGAAACCGTTTTAAGCGACATTCAGCTGCAGATCCGCCGCCTGGGCGAGCGCGATGTCAAATCCCGCACCATTGGCGAAATCGTCATGCAGTCGCTGTTCGCTTTGGATCATGTCGCTTATGTGCGTTTTGCATCGGTATATCAGGACTTTCAGGATGTTGAAGCCTTCCGGCGCCAGATTGAGCAAATGCAGCAGCGTGAACACTGAATTTTCAACGAATGAGCGCCTTGCATGCCTGAGTTAAGCCAAGACCAAATCTGGATGAAGCGCGCCATTGAACTGGCGCGGCTTGGGCAGTATTCCACGAAGCCCAACCCGAATGTCGGCTGCGTCATTGTCAAAGACGGCCAGCTGGCTGGCGAGGGCTTTCATCCCAAAGCAGGCCAGCCGCATGCGGAAGTCTTTGCCCTGCGCCAGGCCGGCGCATTGGCGCGCGGCGCGACCGCTTATGTCACTTTAGAGCCCTGCGCGCATTACGGCCGCACGCCGCCCTGCGCCAAAGGCCTGGTCGAGGCCGGAGTCGCCCGGGTCGTGGTGGCCTGTCCGGATCCGAACCCTTTGGTGGCCGGCAAAGGCATGCAAATCCTGCGGGACGCAGGCATTGCGGTTGAATCCGGCGTCTGCTGGGAAGAAGCGCATCAGCTGAATTTGGGCTTTCTCAAAGCCATGGCTGCCGGCATGCCTTATGTGCGCCTGAAAATCGCCTCCAGCCTGGATGGCCGCACGGCGATGGCTTCGGGCGAATCGAAATGGATTACCGGCCCGGAAGCGCGTCTGGATGTGCAGCACTGGCGCGCCATTTCCGGCGCGGTGATTACCGGCATCAACACCGTTTTAGCCGATGACTGCCGGCTGAATGTGCGCCAGCTGAAAGGCCATGCATCGGCTGCGCATGCGGTGCAGCCGAAACGGCTGATTTTAGACCGCCAAGGCCGCCTGCCGCTGACGGCGAAAATTTTAGCGCAGCCTGAAGAGGTGATGGTGATGGGGCCATTCCGTCAGGAGCTTGCCGATTTAGGCGTTGCGCAATTTGCCGTGCAGCCTTTAAAAGTGCTGCTGCAGGCTTTGGCGCAGCAGCATCAGATTTATGATGTGCTGGTGGAAGCCGGCGCGACATTATCGACTGCATTTTTGCAGGAAAATTTAGCCGATGAATTAATCAGCTATGTTGCGCCGGTATTTTTAGGCCGTTCAGCGCGCGCAATGTTCAATGCGGATTTCAGCCGCATGGCAGAGCAGCTCCGCTTTAAGCTCATCGACGTCACGCAAGTGGGTGAAGATGTGCGCTTAAGGCTCATTCCTTCACAAGAGACGCTATGAATCCAGAGTCGCCGGTTTATCACAAGCGCCGCCATGCGGCCCGCACTACCGATGAATACCTGTTCCATCAGCTGGTTCCTTATTTGGGGAACAAGCGCCGCCTGCTGCATCTGATTTTGGAGGCGCTGGAAAGCACTGGAACGCTGAACCGTGAAGATGGCCGCGCGCCGATTTTTGCCGATTTTTTTGCCGGCTCCGGGGTGGTTTCGCGCCTTGCCCGGCAAAACGGCTACCGGGTGATTGCCAATGACTGGGAACCCTACAGCCATGCCTTGAACAGCGCGATTTTATCCTGCACCGATGCGCCGGCATTTAAGGAACTGGGCGGCTATCAGAAAGCCATTGATTATCTGAACCGCCTGCCCGAAGTTAAAGGCTGGGTGACGCATAATCTGTGCCCGCGCAACGACGAAATTTATGACCCTGCCCGTGACCGGCTGTTCTTCAAGCGCCGCAACGGCATGCGCATTGATGCGATCCGCCAGCAGATCGCCGCATGGCAGGCGCAGGGCGCGATTGATGATGTCGAGATGAGCGCGCTGCTGGCGCCGCTGCTGTATTCCGCCAGTTTTGTCAGCAACACCAGCGGGGTATTCAAAAGCTTCCACCACGGCTGGGGCGGCAAAACCCAAACGGCGCTGGAACGCATTGAATCGCTGCTGTGGCTGACCCCAAGCCGCTTCTGTGAAATTGGCGATGCCAAGCGCCCGGCAGCTGAAATGTGGTGTGTCGATGCGCAGCATCTGGCCAATCAGATGAGCGGCTTTGAAGTGGATGTGGCCTATCTTGACCCGCCGTATAACCAGCATGCCTACAGCAGCAACTACCACGTATTGAATGCCTTGACGCTGTGGGATCAGGCCGATTTGCCGACTCCGGACACCAAAGGCTTTAAGAGCGGGATTGACCGCGCATGGCGCAAAGAGCGCCCAAGCCCGTATAATTCCTCCAAGCATGCCAAAGAAGCTTATGAAAAATTGCTGGAAACAATTAATGCGCGCTTTATTCTGACCAGCTATTCTACGGACGGCAATATTGAAGCTGCCGACCTGCTGCAGGCCAATTTAAAGCGCGGCAGGGTAACGCTGCTGACGCAGGACGTGCCGCGCTACCGGGTCAGCAAGCAGCGCCAGTCTGAGCGCGCGCGCGTGCTGGAGTTTATCGTGATTACCGATACGCACGCCAAATCCGGGCCGCCGATCCGCCAGCTTTTAGGCCAGCTGCATCATTTCGCAGAGCTGGGCGGTGTAGACACCACGGGTGTCAGCACGCAATTGGCGCTGTGGTAAAATCCATACATTATCGAGTACCGCTATGTTTACAGGCATTATTGAAAGTTTAGGCAAAGTTGAAAGCATACAAAGCGTTGGCGGCGATGTGCGCCTGCGCATTCAAACCGGTTTGGATATGTCGGATGTGCATCTGGGCGATTCCATCGCCACCAACGGCATCTGCCTGACCGTTATTGAGTGGGGCGACAGCTGGTACGCCGCCGATGTTTCGCGCGAAAGCCTGAACCGCACCACTTTAGGCCAGTGGAAAGTCGGCCAGCCGGTGAATGTGGAAAAAGCCATGCTGCCGACCACCCGTTTTGGCGGGCATATTGTCAGCGGGCATGTCGATGCGGTCGGGGAGATTACCGTAGTGCGCGAAGATGCGCGCTCGATCTATTATGAAGTGGCCGCGCCGGCTGCTATTGCCAGATATCTGGCGGAAAAAGGCTCGGTAACGGTAGACGGCATCAGCCTGACCATCAACCACCTGCGCGGCAGCGTGCTGAGCCTGAACTTGATTCCGCATACCGCAGAGCGCACCAATATCGGCACCTGGAAAGCCGGAACTAAAGTCAATCTGGAAGTGGACGTGCTGGCGCGCTATATTGAGCGCCTATTGCTGGGCGACAAGGCCGCTGAAGCCACCCAGCAGTCAAAAATCAGCATGGATTTTCTGGCTGAGAATGGCTTCCTGAAATAAGCGGCAGTGAACATAAAACGGACAGTCTGGTTGAAAAATTAGACTGTTTTTTTATTTTCGGGTCATAATGCTGCACGTGATGAACTTGAACAGATGATTTGGACCGGTGCCGATGATTGATTTCCTGATGAACCTTGAGCAATGGCTGCCCATGCTGCTGGAACAATACGGCGTATGGATTTACGCGATTTTATTCCTGGTGATTTTTGCGGAAACCGGCTCAGTGTTCATGTTCTTCCTGCCCGGAGACAGCCTGCTGATCGCCGTCGGCGCTTTATGCTCCACGACGGACGCTGTGCATCTGCATTATATGTTCAGCCTGCTGTTCGCCGCTTCGGTGCTGGGCTATACCGTCAATTATTATACCGGCAGCCTGCTGGGGCTGAAATTTTTCAATCAGCATGCGCGCTATTTTAAGCCAGCCTATATGGTGAAAACCAATGCCTATTTCGTCAAGCATGGCGGCAAAACCATTTTAATGGCGCGCTTTGTGCCTTTCGTGCGCTCTTTTGCGCCTTTTGCCGCCGGTTCCGCGCACATGAATATCACCACTTTCACTTTTTACAATGTGGTGGGCGGCCTGATCTGGCTGGGCCTGCTGCTCGGCATCGGCTACGGCCTGGGGCATACGGTTTCCGCTGTGGCGGATCTGGTCTGAACATCCAGGCGCCTGCGCAATAAAAAAAGCCCGCCGCAGCGGACTTCCTCACCCTCAAATAATATTTAAAAATTTTTTATGTCTTTAATGCTTGGTCACCAGCAGCGAAGCGCTGCCGATGCGGGCCGGCGCATCTTCCGCAGCCGCGATTGAAAAGTTGCCTTTTTCCGATTCACGGGATAAAAATGCGGAGACTGACTGAAAATCAGCGCGGCTGAGCCATAGTTCCTGCGCGCTGATGATGCATTCTTCTCCGGCAGGCAAGGCGGCAATTTTGCGGGTAATTCGGTTCAAGATGTCCATAGCTGTTTCCTGATCAAAACGGTGCATTCGCCGGTAAAGGAGAGAGCCCGGCGCTTGGCGCTGCCGGGCGGATATGAACATCGTGCTGCAAAAATATGTCATTTTTATGACATTGGCTTATAAATCTGCAGCTTATGATTTATTTTCAGCTATTTCGCTGGAAAAATCTGAATTTTTCAGGATGTAGTCAATTTCTTCCTGCGCCGCTGCCTGCAGCTTGGCGCGGAAAGCGGCTACAGCCTGCTCAATCTGGGTTTCCGCCTCCAGCTCCAGGCGGATGCGCACGCTTTCCAGCTCGGAAAGCATCTCATGATCAGCGACCGCTAAGCCTTTGGCGAAATTAAAGGGGCTGCCTTCCGGGTTTTTATGGTAGCGCGAGGTGTAGGTCAGGGTGTCATGCTCAACGGTCTGGCGGATCAGCGCCAAGGTGTGCGCCTGCTCGGCAAACCGGCGCAGCTCATCCTGCTGCAGCTGTTCCGCATAGGCTTGCTGCGCCGCGCGCTTTTCCTGCAGCGAGCGCTCCAGCGCCTGCTGCCTGCGGATGCGCGCCTCTTCAATCAGCTGCGCCTTGCGCTGCGCATAGGCGGCTTCAATCCGCTGCAAAGACAGCTGCTGCTGCTCTTGATCGGTTTCCAGCCAGTGCTGAATATCGCTGTCCGGCTGCAGCACCCCGCAGATGCGCCCGAGGTCATCAATAAAGGTCTGGCGCACTGCGTCAGGCACGTTCAGCCAGCGCTGCTTGAAGTCTGGACCAACATTTAATGCCACGGCGGCATCTCCTTAAGTATGAATCAGGCGCCTAGAGCTTGAACGTCTGCGGTTCAATGCCCCAGCGGCGGTACTGCTTGAATTTTTCACGGCCAATGATTTTAGCCGGTTCATTGTTTTCAATAATTTCGATAATGTGGCTAAATTTTGCATACTGTTCAAGCGCTTGATTGTTAAAATTAAACACGATCCAATCCGCGGCTGCCGGCAGCTGCGCGGAAATGCAGACCTGCGCATCCTGCTGGTCGATGCCGTGCGGGATAAAGCCCGCGGCGTCAAAACTCCACAGGCGCTCATCCAGCTGCTGGCGCAGGCCGGCATCTCCGCACCACAGCCAGATGCGCTCCGGCTGGCGCAGAATTTTGCGGCACAGGCGGCAGGCGCTTTCGGCCTGCCGCTCAGGGCTTTTTTCAAACAGGTAAAAGCTGAGCTTAGCCATTCGCTTGCACACGGCTGGCCAGGAACTGCATCAATAATGGCACTGGGCGGCCAGTTGCGCCTTTCTGCGCGCCGGAGTTCCATGCTGTGCCGGCAATATCCAAATGCGCCCAGCGGTAGTCGCGGGTAAAGCGCTGCAGGAAGCAGGCGGCGGTTACAGAACCGGCTTTCGGGCCGCCGATGTTGGCGATATCGGCCAATGGCGAGTCCAGCTGCTCCTGATAGTCGTCAATCACCGGCATGCGCCATACGCGGTCAAAAGCGCTCTGGCCGGCAGCCGCCAGTTCAGCCGCCAGTTCATCATCCGGGGTGAACAGGCCGGTCAGCACTGAGCCTAAAGCCACGACACAGGCGCCGGTCAAGGTCGCAATATCAATCACCAGCGCAGGGTTGAAGCGCTTGATGTAAGTCAAGGTGTCGCACAGCACCAGGCGGCCTTCGGCATCGGTGTTTAAAATTTCAACGGTTTGCCCGCTCATGGTCGTTACAATGTCGCCCGGGCGGGTGGCATGGCCGGACGGCATATTTTCAGCGGCTGCAATTGCGCCCACCACATGAATCGGCAGTTTGGCTTCGCACAGCGCGCGCAGCGCGCCCAGCACGGAGGCGGCGCCGCACATGTCGAATTTCATTTCATCCATGCCCAGGCCCGGCTTCAGCGAAATGCCGCCAGTGTCAAAAGTCACGCCTTTGCCGACCAGCACCACCGGCGCTTCCTGGCGGCCGGCTGAATATTCAAGGGTAATGATGCGCCCCGGACGCGCTGAGCCTTTGCTGACGGCAAGGAAAGCGCCCATGCCCAGTTCCGCCATCTGCGCTTCATCCAGCACCGTCACCTGCAGCAGCTCTGGAAACTCGGCCGCTAAAGCCAGCGCCTGTTCCGCCAGATATTCCGGGAAGCAGATGTTGCCCGGGCGGTTGCCCAGATCGCGGGCGAAGTTCTGGCCCTGCTGAATGGCGGTGATCAGGCTGAGCTGCTGTTCAGTCAGCGCGGTTTGGCCGGCAATTAAATTGACCTGCTGCAGCGCGAATTCATTCTTTTTTGACTTGTATTCATCAAAAGCGTAGGCGGCCTGCGTCAGGCTTAATGCAAATAAGTAATGCAGCTGCTGCGGCAGCGCAGAAATATCAATGCTGATCTGCTGGAATTTTTTTTGTGAGGCTTTAATAATTGTTTGCGCAATTTTTGCCAGCTGCGCCGGCTTTAATTCAGCGGCCTTGCCGATGCCGGCCAGCGCGCTGCTGCGGCAGGCTGGGGCTGAATCCAGCAGCGCCAGAATTTCATTCAGGCCGGCCTTGAATTGCGCAGCCTCAATAATGCTGTCTAAGTTTTTGATTTGATATAAATCGGCAGCATTTTGAACCTGTTCAGAATCGGCCAGTATCAGCAAATACGGGCTGGACGCATGCGCTTGGAAGGACGTGCTAATTGTTAGTTTCATAGACGGTGTTCGTGCCTTTTAAAATTTTCAAACCATTAAACCATTGAAACATTTTAATGAATAGGGTTTCAATGTGCGGCAAGGGTATAGGTTTTATATTTTCAGCATTCGGGTAAACTAGCGCTAGTTTTATTCCCTCTCTTTTTTGGAAGAATTAATTTGATTATTCGGCGTTATCTGGTCAAGCAAGTGG